>CAZWAM010000011.1:0-17187 GCA_964631855.1 uncultured bacterium
ATGTCCTGCATCACCGAGGGGTCGACGGGTTACCCGGGCGCTAACGGCAACATTCCTTTCGAGAACGGCTTCCTCTCGGAGATGCTGTTGCAGCACGGTTACAACACCTTTGCCCTCGGCAAGTGGCACCTGACGCCGGCCGACCAGATCTCGGCGGCGGGGCCGTACGACCGCTGGCCGCTGGGCCGCGGCTTTGAGCGCTACTACGGCTTCCTGGGCGGCGACACGCACCAGTACTACCCCGACCTGGTACACGACAACCACCAGGTCGAGCCGGAGAAAACGCCCGAGGAAGGGTATCACGTGACGGAGGACCTGACGGACAAAGCCATCGCCTTCGTCGCCGACGCCAAACAGGTTGCGCCCAACAAGCCGTTCTTCATGTATTTCGCGACGGGCGCCATGCACGCGCCGCATCACGTCCAGAAGGAGTGGGCCGACAAGTACAAGGGTAAGTTCGACGACGGATGGGAAGCCTACCGCGAAAGAGTTTTCAAGAAGCAGAAGGAGCTTGGGATTATACCGAAGGACGCCGAGCTCTCCCGCCACGACCCGGACGTCAAGCCGTGGAAAGATTGTACCGCGGAGGAGAAGAAGCTCTACGCCCGCATGATGGAGGTCTTTGCGGGCTTCCTCAGCCACACCGACCACCACATCGGCCGCCTCCTCGAGTTCCTTAAGACCGTAGGCGAGTTCGAGAACACGCTCATCATGGTCATCTCCGACAACGGCGCCAGCTCCGAGGGCGGCCCCACCGGCTCGGTAAACGAGAACTTGTTCTTCAACTTCGTGCCGGAGTCGTTGGAAGATAACCTGAAGGCGCTCGACGACCTCGGCGGGCCCAAGTACTTCAACCACTACCCTTGGGGCTGGACCTGGGCGGGGAATACGCCTTTCCGCCGCTGGAAGCGCGAGACCTATCGCGGCGGTATCAGCGACCCGTTCGTCGTCCACTGGCCCCAGGGCATTAAGGCCCGGGGCGAAGTGCGGACCCACTACGCCCACGCCATCGACATGGTCCCGACGGTTCTGGAGGCGCTGGGGCTCGAGCCGCCGGCGTCCGTCAAGGGCGTTACGCAGTCTCCCCTCGAGGGCGTGAGCTTCGCCCACACCTTCGACGACGCCAGGGCGCCCACCAAACGCGTTACCCAGTACTTCGAGATGATGGGCCACCGCTCGATCTATCACGACGGCTGGCGGGCGGTGTGCCCGTGGCCCGGGCCGTCGTTCGCGGAAGCGGGCAAGGGCTTCGGGACGCCTATCCCGGCGGATACCCTCACCGAGCTCGACGCCAAGCACTGGGAGCTCTACCACGTGGCCGAGGACGTCGCCGAGAACCACGACGTCGCCGCGGATAATCGCGCGAAACTAATCGAGATGATCGCGCAGTGGTACGTCGAGGCGGGCAAGTATAACGTCATGCTGGTGGACGGCCGCGGCCAGCAACGCTTCGCCGAGGAACGCCCGGTCCTCGCGGTGGACCGCGAAAAGTACACATATTATCCCGATACCCAGGCGGTTCCGCCAAACGCGGCCGCCAAGGTCCTCAACCGCCCGCACAGCCTCACCGCCGACGTGGAGATCCCGAAAGGCGGGGCGGAGGGCGTGCTCCTCTCTCACGGCGGCAACGAGGGCGGCTACTCGCTGTACGTGAAAGACGGCAAGCTCCATTACGTACATAACTACGTCGCCAAGGAGTTCTTCCACGTCGCCTCGAGCGAGGCGGTGCCGGAAGGCCGCCACCGGCTGAGCTACGAATTCGAGGTAACCGGCAAGGCCGAGCCGCTGAAGGGGAAGGGGGCGCCGGGCCGCGGCCGGCTCTATATAGACGGGAAACCGGTCGGCGAGCTCGAGCTCCCGGTCACGACGCCGCTCAATTTCAGCCTAGGCGGCGGCATCTCGTGCGGCGTCAATCCCGGTTCGCCGGTCACGCCTGATTACGAGCCGCCGTTCGCGTTCACCGGTAAGATATACAGCGTAACGGTGGACGTTTCGGGCGAGCATGTCACGGACCACGAGGCCGAGTTGCGCGCCGCCATGGCGCGGCAGTGAGGCGTTAATACCGCGGGAGGGGCGGCCGCGACGCCGCTCCTCCCGATTCGTTAGACTAAATGCTTTAAAGAGAGGACGGGCACCATGGGAGATTTCAACGTAGCGTCGCTCGTCGGCGCGTTCGCGCAGGTCACCGTTATGGCCGTCATGGTTTCGGTCGGCCTGAACCTCAACTTCCGCGAGCTGTTTACGCTGTGGCGCAAGCCCGGCCTGCTGGCGCGGTCGTACCTCGCGGTCGTAATCCTGGTCCCGCTCGTTACGCTGGCGGTAGTCCTGATATTCAATTTACCGCCGGCCGTCAACATCGCGTTGATGCTGATGGCGGTGGCCCCCGGCGCGCCCCTCGCGACTAAGCGCGTCGTCGGCGCGGGCGGCGACATGCCGTACGCGGCCTCCCTCCAGACCACCGTCAATCTGTTCGCCATCGTTACGATACCGCTGTTCCTCTACGTCCTGAGCACGCTCTTCGAGCCGGAGGCGTACGTCCGGCCGGCCGCGATAGCCCGCCAGGTCGCGACCGTCCAGTTCGCGCCCCTCGTGGTGGGGGTCCTGCTCGCTACGACCTGGCCCCGGTTCTCGCATCGCTTCGGCGAGGTAATAACCAAGGTTTCGAACATTATGCTCGTGGTGCTCGTTGTCGTCGTCGGCCTGGCGGGGTGGCGGGCGTTCCTCGACGCGTTCCGCGGGATGGGATGGATCTCGTTCGTCGCGGCCGCGATCATAATCGGCGTTTCGTTGACGCTGGGCCATTTACTGGGGGGTCCCGAAAAGGAAAAGCGTACGACGCTGGCCGTTATGTGTATCGTCCGTAACCTCGGCCTGGTGGTTTTCCTGGTCATGCGCAATTTCCCGGGCCAGGGGTTGCTTGGTATCCTCGTCGCTTACGTCATAATCGGCCTCGTCGTCCAGGTCGTCTATACGACGCTACGGAAACACGGCGAGAAAAAGGTTGAGGGCACCGAGGCGCCGGCCGAGAGTAGCTAAAGGAGCGTGACGTTATGACCGGATGGTTGGAAGGGTTCGAGGTTGTGGAGACGCACCTCGCCGTCGGCGCGGCATATATCGGCTTTCTGGTCGAGGCCGCCTCGGTGGTGTGCATTCTCGCCGGCTTGGTCGCGGTGGTTCGCGTTCTGTTCCGGCCGCGCGCCGGAAGCCGGGGTTTACTTTTTTTGCAGCTGCGGCTGGCGTTCTCCAGCTGGCTGGCGCTCGCGCTCGAGTTCCAGATCGCCGCTGATATCCTGGGGACTATCGTCGCGCCGACGTTCCACCAGCTCGGGAAGCTGGGGGCCATAGTTGCGATTCGGATCTTGCTAACGTATTTCCTGAACAAGGACCTCGAGACCGACGCGCGGCTCAGAGCTAAGGTGTCCGGCGTCAAATTTGGCGCCGAGGAGGAAAGTGAAAAATGATCGACAAGAAGAAAAAAGGCGGCGCGCAGGGAGAGGACGTCAGCACCACGCTGGCCCGGGAACGTACGGCTAAAGCCGAGTACCGCACCGAAATGGCCGAGGAGCGGACCACCAAAGCCGAGTACCGCACCGACATGGCGCGGGAGCGGACCCGCAAGGCGGCCGACCGCACCCTCATGTCCTGGGTCCGGACCGGCCTGTCGCTTATCGGCTTCGGCGTCGGCCTGGCCGAATTACGGGACGTCCTGGGCGGCGAAAAGGAGTGGGGACGACCCGAGACCATCGGCCTGATGTTTATCTGCCTCGGCATCGCCGGCGTGGTGTTCGCCTCGTTCGAGTTTATGTCGCGCGTGGGCCATCTCGAGCGGCGGGAATACGCGTTCATGAAGGGCGTTCCGTTCGCGGTGATCGTGGCGTTGGCCATCGCCGCCATCGGCGTCTTCGCGCTGGTCGCGTTCTTCGTACAATGGCTGGCGTAATACTCTAAACTCGTTACTGCGGTCCCCCTATTATGAAAACCTGGTGGCGTAGTTTTTGGTTTATGCAATACGACCGGGAGTTTTTCCGGTTCGACCTGGTCGCGGGCCTGACCGCCGGTGCGGTCGTGATACCCAAGGCCATGGCGCTGGCGACCGTCGCCGGCCTGCCGGTGGAGGTCGGCCTGTACACGGCCTTCGTGCCGATGGTGGCGTACGCGGTCCTCGGGACGTCGCGCCGGCTCAGCGTCAGCACGACGACTATTCTCGCCCTCCTGACGCTGGCGGAGTTATCCCGGGTCGCCCCGGGCGCGGGCGCCGGCGATTTGATCGTCGCCGCCGCGACGCTGGCTTGCCTGGTGGGCGCGATTCTGTTGGCGGCGTCGTTCCTGCGGCTGGGATTTATAGCCAACTTCATTTCGGCGCCGGTCCTCACGGGCTTCAAGGCCGGAGTGGCGTTGGTTATCGTTGTGGACCAGCTCCCCAAGTTGTTTGGCTTCCATATTGATAAGGCCGGCTTCTTCCGAGACCTGGTGTCTCTGGGGCGCCACCTCCCCGAAACGCACGTCGCGACGCTGGTCCTGGCGTTAGGCGCGGTAGCGGTGCTCGTCGCGTTCGAGCGTTTCCTGCCGCGCGTGCCGGCGGCGCTGGTGGCCGTCGGCGCGGCTATCGGCGTCTCGGCGTGGTTGGGGCTGGCGGGCCGGGGAGTGGAACTCGTGAGCGCGGTCCCGGCGGGGCTGCCGTCCTTCTCGCTACCGGATTTTTCGCTCGTGAGGCTGTTGTTGCCGGGGGCGCTGGGCATCGCGCTGATGTCGTTCGTCGAGTCCATCGCCGCCGGCGAGTCGTTCACGCGGCACGGCGAGCCCACGCCCGACGCCAATCGCGAACTGTTCGCCGTGGGCGCGGGTAACCTCCTGGGGGGATTGTTCCAGGCGTTTCCCGCCGGCGGCGGCATTTCCCAGACGGCCGTAAATAGTTCGGCCGGAGCCCGCACCCAGCTCGCGGGGTTGGTTACCGCCGTCGTCGCCGTCGTAACGATGTTGTTTCTCGCGCCGCTTATCGCGCTGCTGCCGCTGGCGGCGCTGGCCGCGATCGTCGTCGTCGTCTCGGTCCCGATGATGAACCCGGCGGCCTTCGCCGCTATCTTCAGGGTCCGGAAGACGGAGTTCCTCTGGGCGATAGTTACGCTGGTCGGCGTCGTCCTGCTGGGTACGCTGGAGGGGATTTTGGTGGCGGTGGCGTTATCCGTACTGACCATTTTCTATCAGGCCAACCATCCACCGGTATACGCGCTGGGCCGCAAGCCGGGTACGAATACTTTCCGCCCTCTCAACCGGTATCCCGACGACGAGACGTTCCCGGGCCTGCTTATCGTCCGCACCGAAGGCCGCCTCACGTTCGCCAGCGCGCCGCGCACCCGCGCCAAATTCAACGCGTTGATAGTGGAATATTCGCCGCGGGTCGTCGTCCTCGCCTTGGACGCCGTGCCGGATATCGAATATACCGCGCTCAAACTTATCGACGAGGCCGAGGAGAAGCTTAGCGACCACGGCATAACGCTCTGGCTGGCGGCGCTCAACCCCCGGGCGCTCGACGTCGTCCGGCGTTCGCCGCTGGGGAAACGCCTGGGTGACGAGCGGATGTTCGCCGCGGTGGAGGAGGCGGTGGAAGCGTACCTCAAGGATAATAATGGTGGTAAGAAGAACCGCCGCGGGTAACGAAAGTGAACTAAAACCGGAAAGGAGAATATCTTATGAAGAGTATAATAATAACAGCGTTTATGGTCGCGGCGTTAACCTCGTTCGCCTACGGCCAGAGCGAGACGGAACTCGCCAAGGAGACGCAGAACCCCGTCGCCAACCTTGTTAGCGTCCCGTTCCAGAACAACACCGACTTCGGCCTCGGCACGTACGACCGCGTGCGGAACACGTTGAATATCCAGCCGGTGTACCCGATAAACGCCGGCCCGGTAAACGTGATTACGCGGACCATCGCGCCCGTGGTATACCAACCTGATGCTGTCATGATCGGGGGGAAACCTGACGTCGCGGAGACGGGCGGGACCTTCGGCCTGGGCGACATAAACGCGACGGCGTTCATAACGCCGGCCGCCCCCGGGAAGGTTATATGGGGGGTGGGGCCTGTGCTCTCGTTCCCCTCCGGTTCCGACGCCAAGTTGACCAGCGGGAAGTGGGGCGTCGGCCCATCCGCGGTCGTACTGGCCATGCCCGGGCGGTTGACCGTCGGCATGCTCGTCAATAACGTATGGTCCGTCGCCGGCGACGAGAACCGAGGCGACGTCAACGCCATGCTGGTGCAGTACTTCGTGAACTACAACCTCCCGCAAGGCTGGTATTTGTTGAGCGCGCCGATCAATACCGCCAACTGGGAGGCGGCGAACGACGACGACCGGTGGACGGTCCCCTTCGGCGTCGGCGTCGGCAAGATCGCCCGCATAGGGAAGCTACCCGTCAACATAAGCGCCCAAGGTTACTACAACGCCGTCCACCCGGAGAACCTCCCGTACGCCGATTGGACGTTGCGCGCGCAGGTCCAGCTCCTCTTCCCGAAATAAGGTGGAGGCGCGAGTGGAGTAGATGGTATCATAGGCGGGGCGGCCCGGCGTAGGAGTAGGTAGGAGGTAAATGATGCGACTTTACGGATTTAGTAAAGCGCTGGTGGCGGGCGTCCTCGTCGTCATGTGCGGCTCGGCCGCGCACGCCCTCGTCCAGATAAAGGGCGGTGGGACTACGCCTCTGGGCGAACTGGACGGCCGGTACGGCGGCGGCCTGTACGCCTCGCTGGGCGCCGAGGCCCGCTTGCCCTGGTGGAACCTGGCCGTAATGGCGGACCTGTCCTATACCACCCTCGGCCGCGACCGGCCCATAACCCGGCTCTTGGCCGAGTACGCCGAGAAAAAGCAACCGGGCGTCTTGCCTTGGGCGGACGTTATGGAAGGCTTAGACCTGAAGTCGGTTTTCTACGGCGGCAGCGTCGGCGTTCGCTATTACCCGGTGGAGCACTACTTTTACGCGCTATACGCCGAGGGCGGCGCGGCCTATCTGAGCCGCCACCTAACGGCCCATGGCGTGCCGGTGAGCGTCCTGGGTAAGTACGTATTGGACCTCGACTTCAGCGTTCCGGCGACGCAGGGTTTCGGCGTGTACGCGGACGTCGGCGTAAGGATAATACCAGGAGTGCCTCTTATATCGGCGGACTTCGGCCTGCGCTTCACGTTCGCGCCCGGCCTGGGTCGCACCGGCTTCGAGGATTTTTTGGAGGAGAACGTTCCGGCGTTCGAGGCGCCCGATTCGGACAACCTCTTTATGGTGTCGTTTTACCTGGGCGCGTCGTTGTTCTAGCGCCCCGGCGGCTCAGGTTGACGCCGGCTCGAGGCGTTACGTTTAGGCCGCCGGCCGGCTAGTACTTATAGAAGAAGCGCAACCCCAGGCCGTACCGCTGGCTTTCGTCTTCTTCGAACGTCGAGCCCACTATATAAAAATCTTTGTACAGTTCATAGTCTACTTCCGCCGAGCGTTCCTGTTCCCCGGCGCCGGTAACGTCCTCGCTGTATTCCGTGGTGTAGGACACGTATAATTCGGAGCTGACGTATTTCCCCACGGTAACGCGGCCGTAGCGGGTGCCGCGCTCCGCGCCTATGGCGCTGGTGTCGTATTCGAAGACGTCCAGGCCGGTCTTTTGGCGGACGGTTCGCGATACCTTGGCCGCCGCCAACCGGCGCACGTAGTCGCGCGAGCCCTTGGACGCCAGGGAGCCTCCGCTCATCTCGTTGAAATCCTCATGCGTTACGTCGAGCACGAGCAACTCCATTATTTCGCTCTGACTTAGGCCCGCGGAACCGCCTCCCTCTGAGCGGTACGAAAACCAGAATTCGGGCTCCGTAAAGGTGCCGGTGACGTCGACGGATATCTCGGCGTCGGCGTTGCCCGGGCGCGTGGCCCGGATGTTGCGTCTCGCCCTCAGCTTGAGCACAGGGTCGAAGCTTTGGGTGCCGGTAAATTTTATGTCACCTTCTTCGATTACAAAGTCGCGCGCCAGGACGTAGAAACTACCTCGCCTCGCCGTGAGGTCCCCGGTTATCGTCGTAGCCGGGCCGGTTTTGCGGACCGTGAGGTCGGCCTCCAGTTCGATCTCAGCGGTTTTATTCTTCAACCAGACGTTGCCCGGGGCGTCCACGTGCACGCGGAAGTCGAGCCCTTCCTCCGTCTGCTTGGCCGCGATGACGTCGCCGCCGAAGTCGGTAGCGACGAACCCCCTCCGCACTTGGACTTCGGCGTCGGCGCGAAGGCGGTCCACCGGGCCCGAGAGAGAGGCCGTAACGTCCGCTAAAGCCCGTACGCCCGTGATAGCCCGGAACGTGTAATCCTCCACCGCCAACGATAAGTCGACCGCGGAGGGTTGGCCGGCCTCGAACTCTATGCCGCCCCAAACGCGACCTAGGCCTCGGTCTAGGTCGAAACTTAGGGGCGCGTTGCTCGAGACGACGACGGCGTCGCCGGCGAGGTCCACGACGCCGCGGAGGTCCGAAAACGACGAGCGCAGCGGCCGGATCGTCCCCGCGCCGCCAGCGAGCTCGAGTCGGCCCCCCAGCGAGAGCGAACCCGGCGAACCGCCCACGTCGACCTTTCCGCTCACGGTGCCGCCCAGGATCAGGACGTCTTCGATAAACGGATTGAGAAAACGTAGCTCTAGCTCGTCGAACTCGCCGAGCAGGGCCAGGGTGCCGAGAGCGAGGCCGGTTTCTCCGGCGAGCGCCAGTTCGGCCGTCCCGCTTACGTTCGCGAGGCGCGCGGCCTCGGTAGCGAGGGACAATTCGCTGAGATGTAGCTTCTCGTCGCCGTAATCGAAGGCGAGGCGGGCGCCGGCATAGCGGACGTCGTTCCAAAGGGCGTCGGCGACTTGCAGGTTGCCGTCGACGGCCGGCGAGGCCCCCGTTCCGGCCAACGTTATGGCGCCGTCGACGTAACCGCCTTCGCTGAGGCCGGCCTCTTTCAGGGCGGCGACCGAGCTGAGGGGGAAGCGCGTGAAGCGGACCTCGCCTTGGAGGGGGGTTTCGCCCTCTCCCTGCAGCGTCGCGAGCGGGAAGTCGGCCGCAGCTGTCACGGTTCCGCCCTCCAGGCCGACGGTTAATTCCGGGATTATGATACGTTTATTCTCCAACGAGATTTCCCCGCGCAGGAGGTCTACCGGTTGGTCGCCGACGGAAAACGCGTGGGCTTCCAAAGCTACGTAAATGGAGGGGGCGCTCGCCGTTCCGCGTACGCCGACGCGGATCGAATCCAGACTCCCGGTCATTTCGGGCGCCGTAGGCCAAAATTGTAAACCGTCCAGGCGGAAGTCTTCGCCTTCGGCGACGACGTCCACCGGCCCGCCGCTCGGGTCGAAAGCGCCGCGGAAAGCTACTTCCCCCCGCAGGAACACCAAAACGCCTCCCGTTATAACGTATTGATTGCCCTCGCGAGCCAACGTCAGCGGCTCGGCGAGCGTCGCCTCGCCCTCGCCCAGCTTGGCGTCGAGGCGGCTCAGCTCCCAGTCGCCCGAGGAGCTGTCGTGCCACACGTCGAAATGCAGCCTGTCGCCGGTCGTCGCCGCGTCGTTCTCGAACGCGCCGCCCAGCGTTAAAACGCGGCCGTCGAAAATTAGGTCGGCCTCCGAGCGCTCGAACGAGAAAGGCCCCGCGGCGACGTCGCCGGCCGTAAAGCGTATGCCGATTTTACCGCCGCCTCCCACTTCTTCCGCATAACCCTCCAGTCGCGCCGAGGCTGCGGTTACCCCCTCGACCGCCAGTCCTTCCACTACGACCTCTCCCTCCGCCGACGGCATCTGCGGCGCGCCGTATATGCGCAGGTCCGCCTCAAGCGCGCCCGCGACCTCGACGGGTACTTTTTCGGTCGGGAGGTCCGCGATGGAGACGTCCCGCGCCGTAATCGCCAGCTCGACGTTGTCCCGGGCCGCGGTACCCGATGCCGAGACGGTGCCCCGGCCGAAGCGGACGGTCGCCTTGTCGATGAAGAGTTGCGATTGGTAGTATTGGATGTCCGCGGCCACGCCGTCGAAGCGGACCGGCCCCGCGAAGCCGGCGCCGACGTTGACGTTCGCCGTTAAGTCGAGGTCCTCGGGCGCCGAGCCGCTGCCGGCGAACAGCGCCGTCACGTCCGCGCGGGTCTCGAGGCCGCTCTCGGGGAGAATTCGGGCGAGGTTGAAACGCTCGATGCGGGCCTCGCCCCGGAACGCCGGCGTTTCGCTCGCGAGGTCGACGGTTCCCGCCAGGCGGGCCGGGAGGCCTTTGACCGAGGCCGTGAGGTGGTCGAGGCGGACCTCTTTTCGCTCCACGTCGACGGCGTACCTGACGGCCAGGTCCGCGAGCTCGTAGTCGGCTACCGACCCCGACGGGCAGTAGAAGTTACCGGTATGTACGAGGCCGTCGCCCGGGCCGCGGAGGGTCCCCTCGTAGCGGCCGCGGATCTCGAGCGGCGGCGCGTCCGGAAAGACAAGCGGTACGACTTCCGCCAGGTTTAACGGCTCGGCCTCCACGCGGAGGTCAAAGCGAGAGGAGGGCGATGTTTCGATTTCGCCGTTGACGGTCAACGACGTGTCGTCGAGGGCGAGGTCGAGGCCGTCGACGTAAAGGCCGTAGGGGGTGACTCCTAGCGTCCCAGTGCCGAAGTTCGTTACGGTGAGGTCGTACTCCGGGAGATAGCAGCTACAATTCCCTAACGTGAGCATTAGCTCGCGTCCCTTGAATTCCAAAGAGCTCCGGATGTCGATTTGTACGATGCTCGCTAATGGTCCGTCCCCGGCCACCTCGAGCGATCCGTTTTCTAAGACGACGTCACTCAGGCGTACGTCGATATCTCCTTCGCGGCGCTCGGGCAAGAAACTGAATATACGCTCGAGGTTGGTCCGGCCGTCCGGCTCGGCCTTCAACGTCAAGTACGGTTCGATAATCCGTACTTTTTTTACCAAAAGGACGCCGCGAAGAAGACTCGGTAGGTCGTACTTAAGGTGGATCTCTTCCGCGGCGAGGGCCGGGCCGTCGTCCTGGCGCGTAGCGCCGTTTGCGATATAGAAATCGTATAAGCTCAGGTTGGTGAAGAGGTCGCCGCTTAGCCGGCCTATACTGCACTCGGTACCGGTCAGGCGACTCAAGTAATCGGCGGCGGCGCGGCGGAGGCCGGCGTGGGCCAAGCCGGAGAAGTAGGCCGCGGCGGCCAGGGCGAGCGCGGCCACCGCCGTTATCGCGGCGCCGCATAAGAGGCGACGCCCGAGGGGCCGTCGGCGTCGGCCGCTCGCGGCGTCGGCTTTCTTTAGCGCGTGCGAGTTGTCGCTGGCGTTATGCAAGATAGTTCTCGCGTCGTTAAAACGGGTGGCCGAAGGCGAGGTATATATATCCCCGCCGGTTTTCGACCCGGCCGAATACCGGCCAACCGACGTCGAACCTGACGGGTCCCACGACCGTGTTGTAACGGATGCCGAACCCCGTACCGTAGCGGAGGAACTCTTTTTTCATTTCGTCCCACTCGGGCCATACGTTGCCGGCGTCGACGAACAGCCCCCACCATAAGTTTTCCCATCCTTCGTGGCCGGCGACGAAGGGGAACTGCGCGCGGAGTTCGACGTTGGCTTCCAGAAGGATGTCGCCTCCCAGGGCGTAGCCCTCCTTCGTTTGGGGGCCCAGGCCCTGTTCGGGATAACCCCTGACAGAATACGCGCCGCCGGAGACGAACCGATGCACGTGCGGAACGACCTCGGTATCGCCGTAGGCTTCAATGTATCCGGCGTGGAGGCGCGTCGCGACCGACGCGGCCTCGCCCAACCGTGTGTACCGGCGGACGTCGCCGATGGCGCGCCACAGGTCCACTCCCAACATAAACCCGCCCGCCCGTTCGTACGAACTATAGGCGTACGTCCCCGTTAGGGGGTTGAAGATGTCGTCGGTGCCGTCGTACGTGACCGAGAATATGTAGCTCGAGAGGTTCTGGGGAGCCTCGGTTTCGGGGTACCGTTGGGGAAGGCCTACTTCGCGGGGCAGGGAATAGCCGGCGCCCTCTTCCGGCGGTTCGTCGAATTCGGTGCGAAACCTCTCGAAATTGAATCCGCCTGAGAGCTCGAGGTCGTCGGTTATCTCGCGGGAAACGCGCGGTTTAAGGCCCACTTCCCACTCGTGCAAACCCTCGTATATGTCGCGCTCATAATAGAGGGTCACGGCGCCTTTGTACCGGTACCCGAATAACCACGGGACCACGTACGTGATGTCCCCGTCCGACTCGCGACTTTTTTTCTTGTAGCCATAAGCGACCGAGGTTTCGATCGACAAACGTTCGTTATCGCCGAAGAGGTTGTTGTGGCCCCACCCGAATCCCAGCGCGATGCGGTCCGGCGAGGAGAAGCCGGGTTCGATTTTAAACCAGCGGAACTTATCCTCGTTGACGATGACGACGACGTCGGCCAGGTCCGGCGCGCGCTCCGAGTCGACGACGTCTACGACGAGGTCGCGGTAGAGGCCGGTCTTGTAGACGTTGGCGCGTCCCTTGTCGAGCTTGGAGGCTTTCCACAAACGGGAGGGGTTCAGTTTGTAATTGATTTCGCGCGCGGCGATCACGGCGCGGGTCTTTTCGTTGCCGGTTACGACGACCTCGTCAATATGGTATTTTTCCCCTTCCTCGACGGTATATCGTACTACCGCCGAATCGCGGTCAATCTCGGCCGTGATCTTCGCGCGGCCGTAACCCCGTTCGTTGTAGTAGTCACCCACCCGCACCGCCGCTTCGTTCAGGGCCGGCGCGGATAGCGGCGCTCCGGCCTTGACGTTGAGTACGTCGCGAACGGCCGCGAGGCGTTCGGGGGACACGCCCCGTACGACGACTTCCTTAACCACCGCCCGGGGCCCCTCCTCGACGAGGATCTTCAACTCGCGTTTGGCTTTTTTACTCTCGGCGAGTTCGAACGCGACCTGCACGCTCTCGAAACCTTCGCCGTAATATACCGCCTCGACGGCGGCCAGGCCGGCCTCGAGCAGGTAATCGAAGTTGTACTCTTCGTAACGTTCGCCCTTTTCCAATCCAATCAAGTTTCTTACGGCGCCGTCGCTGAAGTGTTTATTCCCGTCCACGCGGATTCGGCTGAGAACGAAGTCGGCGTCGCCGGTTTCTTCCAGCGCGAACGCCTGGCAGGAAGCGACGCAAGAAAAGGCGACGACGTACGCGGCGAGCGACTTCATAACGGCGGTTGACGAGTACTCTCGCGTCGATAATACTAAAGTTAAGAAAGATAATCAACTTGTGCCCCCCCGCATCGCTCCGAAAAGGTTATGGCAGTAAATACGGCACCCGCGAAAACGGGTACCGTAGTTTATTCACAATTTTACGTTTGCGCCGCGGTTTTCGCCGCGCTGCCACTCCCAAAGCAGACGCGTTGCCGGCCTGCGCTGCGCCCCTGCGGTGAACCTAAGTATACCTTAAAGCTTTTTTGGCGTCAAACGAAAGCCGAGGCGCTGCGACGGTAACATACTACCCGGGCCGGTGTTGGCGGTCGGACAAAAAACGAAAATGTTTTATAATCGTCGTTTTTTTTGTATAATCAGGGGCGAGCGGGACCTTATACGTTAACGTTATGAACGCGGACGACCGAAACAAAGGCCGCGACGGCCTTCTTGCCGAGCTTGAGGCGTTGCGGCGCCGGTTGGCGAAGGCCGAGGAGGCTGCGGCCCGGCTGAAGCAGGTCGACGAGGCGTTGCGAAGAAAAGAAGAAGCCCTTCAAGAGGCGCAACGCTTGGTTCACCTCGGAAGCTGGGATTGGAATATAGTAACCAACGAGCTGGCCTGGTCCGACGAGGTATACCGCATCTTCGGCCTTACGCCCCGGCAGTTCGGCGCCACCTACGACGCCTTCCTCGAGTCGGTCCATCCCGACGACCGCCGAGCCGTTATGGACGCCGTCGACGCGTCGCTCGCCGACGCGGAGGTGCCGTACAGTATCGAACATCGCGTCGTGCGGCCCGACGGCTCGGAGCGTTTGGTTCACGAGCGGGGTGAAGTTACCTTCGACGACGACGGCAAGCCGGTCCGCATGATCGGGACAGTTCACGACGTCACGGAGTTACGGGAGGCCGAGTTTCGCTACCGCACCGTAGCCGATTTCACGTACGACTGGGAATATTGGAGAAGCGCGGACGGGCGGCTCTTGTACGTCTCGCCGTCGTGCAAACGGATTTCCGGCTACGCGCCGGAAGAGTTCATCGCCGACCCGGACCTGATGCGGGAGTTGATTATACCCGAAGATCGGGAGATCTGGGACGACCACAGGCGGGAGGCCGAGGGGACTCCCGGCATACATGAAGTCCGATTCCGCATCCGGACCCGGGAAGGCGAGGTGCGTTGGCTCGAGCACGTATGCCAGCCGGTTACGGCTCGAGGCGGCAAGTTTTTGGGGATCCGGGCCAGCAACCGCGACGTCACGGCGCGCGAGCGAACCGTCATCGAGGCCGCGCGACTCCGCCAGCAGCTCCTTCACGCCGGCCGGGTCGCGGCGATGGGGGAGTTGGCGGCGTCGTTGGCGCACGAGCTAACCCAACCGCTGGCGGCCATTCTGAGTAACGCCCAGGCGGCGTTGCGTTTAATGGCGGCGGAGCCCCCGGACGTCGAGGAGGTACACGCGTCGCTGGCCGATATCGTCGACGACGACAAACGCGCCGCCGACGTTATCAAGGGGGTGCGGGCGTTGCTCAAGAGAGGCGACCCGGATTACGCCCCCGTCGACGCCAACGACGTCGTCCGCCAGGTCGCAACGCTGGCGCGGAACGAAGCCCTGGCCAGGCGCGTTGACATGAACCTCGAGCTGGCCGACCGCATCGCCCCCGTGTTGGGAGACCGCGTTCAACTCCAGCAGGTGATTTTAAACTTGTTGCTCAACGCCATAGAGGTTATGGGCGAAGAGGAGGTCGGGCCTCGGGAGATCGTGGTCCGGACCGCCGAACGGGCCGGGAAGGACGTCCTGGTGGCCGTGCAGGATTCCGGCCCCGGCGTCGACGCCGACGAAGCGGACCGCCTTTTCGAGCCTTTTTACACGACAAAGGGGGAGGGGTTGGGTATGGGCCTGGCGGTTAGCCGCTCGATCGTCGAACGCCACGGCGGCCGTATTTGGGCCGAGAACAACGCCGACCGGGGCGCGACGTTCTACGTGACGTTGCCCGTCCCGCAAAGCGCGGTATAATGAAAGACGCTGAGAGCACCGTCTTCGTCGTCGACGACGACCCTTCGGTTCGCGGGGGCCTGGCAAGGCTTTTTAAATCGGTGGGGCTCGCGGCGGAGGTTTTCGCTTCCGCGCGAGAGTTTTTGGAGCGTGCTTCGGCAGAAGGGCCGGCGTGCCTGGTCCTCGACGTGCGGATGCCGGAGCTCAGCGGCTTAGACCTCCAGGAAGAACTGGCGCGGGGCGGCGTTACGATCCCCGTAATTTTCATAACCGGCCACGGTACCGTTCCGACGAGCGTGCGGGCGATGAAGGCCGGCGCCGCGGATTTTCTGGAGAAGCCGGTCGACGAGCAAAAGCTCCTCGACGCCGTCCACCGGGCGCTCGAGCAGGACCGGCGCGCAAGGCAGGAACATGCCGAAGTGGCGGAACTCCGGCGCCGCCTCGAGTCGCTCACGCCGCGGGAACGCCAGGTTCTGTCGTACGTCGTCGCCGGTCGGCTCAACAAGCAGATCGCTGCGGAGCTCGGGACTTCCGAAAAGACCGTCAAGGTCCACCGCGCGCGCGTTATGGAAAAGATGAAGGTCGCGTCGCTGGCCGAGCTCGCCCGCTTGGCCGAAAAGCTTGACCTCTCCCTCCCCGAGGTCTAAACCCCCCGATTAATCGAGTTTCCCGAAAGTCCTACACGTATTGGACCAAGGTCCAATTGTGCGCCCCTCGACGCTTTTTTAAGCTCGGGACGTGATTCCGACTCGGAGGTTGCCGGTATCCATAAACCCAAAGTACGGCGAACGAGTGCGACGTTGGGAGGCGAGAGAAAGATGGCCCGAGAATTCGCAGAGGTAACGACGTGAAAGCCGGCGACGCTACGGTGTTCGTCGTGGACGACGACTATTCCATCCGGAGGTCGTTGAAGCGGTTGCTCGAGTCGGCGGGGTTCAACGTCGAGACGTTCTCCTCGGCGGACGACTTCTTGAGTTACCGTCGCCGCGACGTGCCCGGCTGCCTTATCCTCGACGTACGTATGCCCGGCGTCGGCGGCCTGGAGCTCCAGCGGCAGCTGGCGGAAACGGGTTCGGAGATCCCCATCATTTTCATAACGGCGTACGCGGACGAGGAAGTGGAGGCCCGGGCCCGGAAGGCGGGCGCGCGGGCCTTTTTAACGAAACCCCTCGACGACGAGGTCCTCCTTGAGGCCGTTCGCGAGGCCTTCGGGCTCGACAAGGAGGAGAAGTTGTGAACAACGGTAAGAACGGCCCCAACTTAGCGGCGGCGCCTGGCTGCCGGAAATCAACGTCACCCATTATACGAAGGGCAATTGGATTTGGACTAAGGGGGCGGTGGCCTTCTAACCTTTCGTGCCTGCTGAGAGGTTCAGTCCTTAAAGGGTAAGACGAACCGATGCGGGTAATTGGGGATGATAGCGGTAAAGGGGGAAACAGGGAGGCGTCCGCGCGTGTTACCGCCTCCTCCTTGTCCGGCTCCGCCTCCCTCCCCCGAAAACGGACCAGTCCCACGACGTGACCCGGCGCTGAGGTGTAACGTCACCACGCTGAAACCCAAAAGGCCCCGCTCACCGGCGGACCGCCGCGCCGCGCTCGAGGACGCCCGCGTCCGCGCCGGAAGATATCCGTATAGTTATGGACCTTTGATCGTGGATAGCGCAAATTTTCGTTGTTTAATCGAACGGTAGTTATCAGAAACGTAACGCAAACCCCTCGGACGCCCGCCCCCGGGCGTCTTATTTTATTGACGGCGTCCGGTTTATGGACGGGGTATTAGATGACGCTCTGGCCACGGCGGCGGGCGCCTGGCCGCCGGGCAGCGATGCGTATTTTTCGACGGATAAAAGGCCGCATGGTAAGTAAAAATTTACAATTTTTTACTTGACTTTTAAGGGGACCGTATTTAGAATACGGCGGACTTGAGCTTAATAAGCGGCCGCGTTTTAAAGGGGTTGGAGAATGTGGCCTTATTATTCGTAACAAAGGGGGAAAAAAGAACGACGTGCCGCGTTGGTAGCGTCGCGCGCTCGGCAGAAT
>CAZWAM010000011.1:17287-18373 GCA_964631855.1 uncultured bacterium
AAGGGGGAAAAAAGAACGACGTGCCGCGTTGGTAGCGTCGCGCGCTCGGCAGAATGATAACCCCGTCGGCCTTACGGCCCAGGCGGGGTTTTTTTGTTCCTACCTAATCGCTCTTTTCTCGTATAACGTCGCGTACTCGTATCGGCCTATTACGGCGAAACCCCGAAGAGCGGGCGTGACCCGAATTAAATTAAAGGCGGCGCGCGGGGACCGAGATGAAGGCGGGGGAATAGGTCGCGGCCGCGGTCGTGTTCTTAGCGGACGGCTCGGCGTTGCGGCCGGCTGATAATATTGCCCAGGCGGGCTACGGCTCGAGCTGGGCTATTTTTTTCCAGCGTGCGTTCAGCCGCGGTTTTACGCGAGGACACAGCGGGAACTGACAGCCGCCGGGCGGGCGACGGTTTTGCGCGAAGGGGTAAATATTCGGAGGCCCCTTAAATAAAGGAGGAACTATGGCCCGGATTACGCTCGAGGACCTTTCTCTAAAAGATTACCGGCTCACCCCCCGCGTTTCTCACCTTAAAGAGGTTTATTTTCGCGCGGTGCCCGAGATATGCGTCGAGCGGCCCCGCCTTTTGACCCGTTATTACCTCGAGCACGGCCTCTTCGAAAAGGACCGCATCTCGGCCTTGGAAAAGGCGCGCGCGTACCGCCATATTTTGGAAAAACGTAAGGCCGTCGTGGCGCACGAACGGTTCTGCGGCGAGGCGATGAAGCTGGAAAAATTCAAGGACTTCTCCCTTTTTGCCGGTTCGACGACGAGCAAGTTCAAGGGCGTTCCCCTCTACCCGGAGTTCCTCGCGCTTCAGTTGTGGCACGGCTTGTGGACCCTCAAACAACGCGAAAGCAACCCCTACTTCATCGCGGACAAGGAAGTCGAAGAACTCAACTACGAGGTTTTCCCCTATTGGATGGACCGCAACGTCCAGGAGCTTACGAGGGCGCGGTGTTATAAAGAAAACGAGGAGAAGTACGGCCTTGAGAAGCACGCGCCGGAGATGAAGCTTTTCGAAAAGCTGCGCTACTTCATGGCTTCCAAGCCGAAATGCATCTCGCACACCACGCCCGATTTTTCGCGCGCGGTCG
>CAZWAM010000011.1:18473-30857 GCA_964631855.1 uncultured bacterium
GAACTTCCGCGAGGCGTTGACCGCCGTTTGGATATGTTGGACCGCCATACATCTGGAAAACCCTAACGTTGGCCTGAGTCTGGGCAGGTTGGACCAGGTGCTGTACCCCTTCTATCGGCGCGACGTCGACGACGGTACGTTAGCCATTGAAGAAGCCATCGAATTGCTCTGTTGTCTATGGCTCAAGATCGGCGACCACGTTCCCGCGGTACCGGCGGAGGGCGAAAAGTTGTTCGCCGGGACCGGCTCGAACCAGGCCATTACCATCGGCGGCGTGGACGGCGAAGGCCGGGACGCGGTCAACGACCTGACGTACGTGATGTTGAGGGCCACCGAGCTGATGATGTTGCGCGACCCCAACCTCAACGCGCGGTACTATCCAGGCGTCAACGCCGAAAATTATTTGAGAAGGATTTGCGAGGCCAACATAAATACCGGCGCCACGCCCGCCATTCACAACGACGAGGCCGTCATAAAGACCCTTAGCGGGAAAGGGGAGACGCTGGAGCACGCCCGCGACTATGCGGTGATAGGTTGCGTAGAACCCGCCAGCAACGGCCGGAGTTACGGCCACAGCGGCGCCGTCCTCATGAACTTAGCCGCCATCTTGGAGTTGGCGCTCTACAACGGCAAGGATAGATACTCCGGTAGGAAAGCCTTGATAAGCCTGGAGACGGGCGACCCGACCACGTTTAAAAACTTCGAGGAATTTAAAGAAGCGCTCAAGGCGCAGATAACGTGGTTCGTAAAACAGGCGACGGCTCTCAATAACATTTTCGGCAAGACCCACCAGGATTTCCAACCCACGCCCATATTGTCGTCCTTTTTCGAGGGGCCGATGGCTAAGGGCCGGGACCTCATAATGGGCGGCGCGGTATACAACAGCTCGGGCGTGACCATCATCGGCCTGGCCGACGTCGCCGATTCGCTGAGCGCCGTCCAAAGGGTGGTTTTCGAAGAGAAGGCGGTCTCCTTCGAGGAACTTCTCGACGCGCTGGACAACAACTTCGAAGGGTACGAGGCGTTACTGATGCGACTCGCCAACCCGGCAAAGACGCCGAAGTACGGCAACGAACACCCGCCGGCCGACGCCAACGCGGCGTGGCTTATCGAGTTTCTGGACGGCGAGTTGGGACGGATCGATAATTACCGCGGCGGAAAGTACCGCGTAGGATTCTGGACCATGACCAACCACGCCGGCTTCGGCATGATAACCAAGGCCACGCCTAACGGAAGGAAGGACTACGAGAATTTCGCGAGCGGCATTACGCCCGTCTCGGGCGCCACCCCTTATCTTACGCCGGCTTTGAATTCCGCGGCCGGCCTTCCCGCCCGATGCATCGCGAACGGCATGGCCTTGAACCTGAAGTACACCCCCGAGGCGGGAGATAAGATGCTGGATAACTTCGTCGCTACGGTGAGTGGGTACTTCGACGACATGGGCGGGGAAAGGGAAGGCGGGATGGAGATTCAGTTCAACGTTACGAACCGCGCCACGTTCGAAGACGCGGTGGCCCACCCGGAGAAATACCCCGAGTTGCTGGTTCGGGTGTCGGGGTATACCGCGTACTTCAAAGATTTAAACCCGCAGATGCAGAAGGAGATCATCGACCGTACGGAGTACCTCCTCTCGACGGGAAGCGCCGTGCGTTACGAGCCATTTCCGTTGCCGCGCAAGGATGGGTAGTTATGATTGCTACGTCTAAGCGAAACGCGCTCAACCTGGTACCCGTTATCTTTACCGACGCCGTCGGCCAATTCGTAGGCCGGTTGGTGAACAGGCGTCTGAAGCGGGAGCTTGTCAGCGAAGCCACGGAGACGTTCTTGGTTTTAATTTTAAGGGGGATGGCGTTGACGTTTTACCTCTCGAAAGGGTACCGCAGGAATATAAAAGGTTTCAGGGGGTGCTTCGTAATGCGGACCTTCGACGGCCTGGTCCGCACGTCGATAATCTTCGACGACGGCGAGATGAAGGTCGTCGAGGAGGAGCGGGACGATTGGGATACGCGGATAACCTTCGCCGACGCCGCGGCGCTCCAGCGTTTTATGTTTTCCCCCGACCGGGATATCCTGGACGCGATCGTGGGCGGCGCGTTGGAGTCGGAGGGCAATAACAACCATATGTATAAATTCGGCTTTTTGGCGCAAGACTTGGCGCGCAGGCTCGGCGTTTTAGAAGCGGTCAACTTTTAACGCCGGGCCGGGCGTAAATAGGCCGTAGGGACTTAAATGGCCGACATGCCCTTAATCGTCGACGTTAAAAGGCACAGCCTGGAAGACGGCCCGGGTATCCGGAGCGTGGTATTTTTCAAAGGTTGCCCGCTGCGGTGCGTATTTTGCCAAAACCCGGAGGCGCGGGACCCCCGGGCCGAAATCGCGTTCTCCGCGGCCGATTGCATAGCGTGCGGCGCGTGCGTCGACGCTTGCGTCTCCGGGGCTATCGATATCGAATCGCCTTTGCGGGTCCGCCGGGACCGGTGTACGCGTTGTGGCGAGTGTACGCGCGTCTGCCCGAGCGGCGCCCTTCGCCTCGTCGGGACGTACTACGCGCCGGCGGCCCTTGCGGACCTCCTTTTCCGGGATGCGCCCTACTACCGCCATTCGGGCGGCGGCGTAACGCTGTCGGGCGGCGAATGTACGCTCTACCCCGACTACCTCCGGGCGCTGTTGAGAATCCTGAGAGAGAAGGGGGTTTCGGTCGTTCTCGAGACCTGCGGCGATTTCGACTGGGCCGCGTTCGAAGATAAGGTCCTGCCGTACGTCGACCTAATATACTACGACCTCAAGTTCGTCGACCCCCGCGCGCACCAAAAGTACACCGGAAGACCCAACCGGAGAATTTTGCAGAATTTCCGGCGGCTCGTGGCGCGCGGCGCCGACGTGCGACCGCGCGTCCCTATTATCCCGCGCGTGACCGCTACCCACGAGAACCTCGCCCGCATCGTCGACTTCTTATGCGACGCCGGCGCGGCCGAGGTATCGCTCCTGCCCTATAACCCCTTGGGTTTCCATATGGCGGAAGAACTCGGAAAGAGCCGCCCGGGATTGCCCGAGCGATTCATGGCCGCCGAGGAAGAGCGGGAGGTTTATGAACTCTTGCGAGCCATTTTGACCGAGCGAAGGCGCCGCCGTAAACCGAGGCCGCGAAAAGGGAAGGCCCTAAAGGCACGTCGGCGTTTTTCGCCCCGCGGCGTACGAGGCGGCCGTAACGTCGAGTAGCGACTAGGAGGAAGAAGTGTTAGCCATCGACGGGCCCATCGCGGTACTTTCGGGTTTCGCGCTCGCGGAGGCCGGCAAAGGCCTACTTAAGGATAGAGATAAACGCGGGACCAACTTTATGCGCCGCACGGTCCTCTTGTTCGCCGTGTTCTTCATTACGCCGGTCCCCTTCTACTTCTTCATGGGGTGGCCGGCGTGGGAGACGAACTACCTCTGGCGGTGGCCCGACTCTTTGTTGGATAGCCCCTTGAAGGCTTTCGTTGCCTTCGCGATTTTCGCGTTCACCGTGGGGCCGGCCTACCTGGGTTTTGAACTTGGGCGTTGGCTCATAACGAAGGGGAAAGACGTCTGGGTGCGGGTCGGATACGTCGGGATGTTTCTTCTGGTCGGCTTAGTCGTTTTGCTGACGCGGGATATTACTTTCAACGTCGCGAGCACGTACGCGAAGTACGAGGCGGGAGAGTTCTACTCTTTTTGGTCGCGGCCCTTCTTTACGGGATGGCTTTTCGTGACCGTTTACTTCTGGGGCTCGCTGGCGGCTTTTTATCTATGGTTGCGTAAAAAGAGCGCGTCGCAGCTGCGATAGCGCTGGGAACTTGGCCCGCGAGGCGCGGAGGACCGGTTTATGGTGCAGATAGATTTGCCGGCGGCGTTCGTAGCCAGCATGTTTTTTCTGGACGTGGGAAAAAAGATAGTGAAAAGAGAAGCGGCCCGGGCCGCGGGAAAACGGCCCGTGGTTTATTATAAGTTCCTTTTCAGGTCGGTTCTTTACGCGGCGGCCGTTATCGCCCCCGCCGGCCTTTACTTGTTGGCGGGCTGGCCCGGGTGGGAGCAACTGTACTGGTCCGAGCGGGTGGAGAATACGACGTTTAACTGGGTCAACGCCTTGATACCGGCGGCGTTCGTCGCGGCGATCGTGCTCGCAGGTTTTCTGGGGCACATCTTGGCCTATCGGTGGTTGACGACGGGTAAGGAGAAGCTCATCCGCCCTACGTATATAGCGGTCCTCGTCGTCGTCACGGTTTCCGTGTTACTCAATTATCCCGCTTTCCTTCTGGTCGGTACTTACCAGGAGTACCATTTCAACCGGGGCGCGATGGCGTTCGTATGGGAGAACCCCCACGGCTTCGCTATCGGGTGGGCGATAATCATGTCTTACTTCGTCGCGGCGACGCTGTTTATTTTTTTCAAAATCCGGAGAGAGGCCAAAAGGGTAGAGGGGGCGTAAAGGCGGGCGTGCGAAAGGGGGCGCTTTCGCCGCGGCGTTAAGTGGCGCGATTTCCGGCGTGGGGCGACTGCGTCACGTCCGGGTTGTGAGGACGGCGTCGAGTTTACTAACGTTTGAGGGTTTGATTCGTAACCGCAAAGGAGGATGCCACCGTGCAAAAGGATTTGGATATCGCGTACCGGTGTGCGCCCGTAATCGTTCAAAAGGTTAACAGCGCCAACCCTCGGGGCGATTTCATCGCGAGAGTGGACTTTACGGACGTAGGGAATTTAAAATCGCTCACCGAGAACTGGGGCGCGGTGAACGACCCGGTTAAGGATGAGGGCAAGTGGAAGAAGATTCTCAAAAAGGAACACGCCCCGTCGTTTACCCACAAGCTCCTTCCGCACGTTTATTATTCCGTCGTCGAGACTCATACGCACTACTTCATCATGTACGCGGTCTATCACCCCCAGGATTGGGAATCTCCCGGGACGGCGTGGAATTACAAGGGCCCTCGATGGAAGAAGACGGAACACGAACACGATATGGAGGGTGCGCTGGTCATTGCCGGCAAGCGCGGCCCTATTGAGAAGCTTCGTCCGGACGCGATGATCACCATCAGCCATTGGTGGTTCTACTCATACGCGAACTGGAAACTCAAGAATAAGGCGGGCGATGAAGTTCTCGTTTTCGACGACCCCACGGAGAATCGTTTTAGAGGTTCTCGCGTTAACAAAGAGGACCTCGACGGCAACCTGTGGGCGGTATGGCACGTCGACGAAGGCCGAGAGCAAATCATGCGGCCGAGGTTGTACGTCCAGGCCAAGGGCCACGGCATCAGGGGCGACAAGAGAGATTGGGGTCGCGGCGACAGGGAAATCCGCTATTGCCCCTCTCTTAAGGAAGCGGACGAGCCGAGCTTCTTCGGAGGCGTGAGGCCGAACCCCGCTATCCAGCTCTTGTACAAGGATTCGCTCAAGGACCGCGACGGTTGGCACGCCGAGGAAGAAAGAGAAGTATGCCGCTACAAGTTGATCGATATCCTTGAGCCGACGACCGGGTTGTGGGCTAACAAGAACAACCGCAAGGTGTTCCTGGTGAACGGCAAGGGACAAGATTGCTTCGTTGCCCACGAGTCGCCGGGAGGAAGAAGACTTGAGGCTGGGTCGGCGAAACCTCCCTGGAGCTGGGACGATTGCGACGACGCCCACGCCGACGGCGAGCTGGCGCTTCAGCCGGCCCATATTGTCTATAACTACCTCGGCGGCATTCGCGAGTTCAGCCTCGAGTACGTACGGAACCCGTACCTGGAGATCTGAGCGAGTAGCGCGGGCGATGGTCGTGTTGGTACGTTTTACGGAGACCTGCCGGCGACGACGGGCGCCCTCGAGCTAAAGCTGCTGAAATAAAACGACGAACTCGGCGCGCCGCAGACGATTCGCTACGCCGGCGGCTACTAGGGTTCCAGCTGGGACGGCCTTAAACCGTACGGCTAAGGAGTAAGCGATGGCGTTGCTCCATATAGCTTTTCAAGACGGATTTTCAGACGATACCGTGGTGGCGCTGGTAAACGGTGAAGAGGTGTTTCGTAAAACGGGCGTTACGACGAGACTTCAAGTTGGGCATGCCGATTCCTTTGAGGTCACCGTCGAAGGCGGCCCCGTAGACATCAGGATTCTCCTGCCGTTGAAGGATTTATCGGAAGTTATCCAAGTACAAGTCGCGGCCGCGACGTATGTAGGAGTATCAATCGAAAGAGGGAAAATAGTCCGGCGCGTCGCGCTCCACGCCTCTTTGGCCTTGGGCAACGAGGTGGCGCGCGAGTATAAGCAGTTGGTGGAAGATAAAAAAGAGCCACGTAAACAGCTTGGCATCAAGATTCTGCCCGCTCAACCGGAAGAGGCCCGTAAACTGCTTGATACCGCACTAACCGCCCAAATGGCCACTGCGGTCGAAACCATAGGCCACATCGAATTCAAAAACCAAGTCGACCGCTTCAGCGACCTGTTAGCCGCACAGGATGAATTCAACGAAGCCGCGAAGACCCAGGACGCACTATTGAAGACCATGTCTGCCAGGAAGTTGCGCGGCCGCGGGATCCTGCCCCAAGTCTTGCGGGGTATTGAAGGCCGACGCGACGGTTACAGGAAAAAAGAAAGGAAGGGTTCGGGCAAGAAATAGTCGCGTAACATAAACGCGCTAATACCGGTCGACGGTTCCGCCGGACCTCTTTGGCGGTCGTCACCCGAAAGGCCGGCTTACTTAGTATCGTACCTAAAGGGCGGCAACAAACTACCGTACGCTACGCGCGGAAAAAGGGCGTTATAATTGGCTCGCCGCTCCCTACGACTGCAGGAGACACAGCTAAGTTCGTATTCGCTCCGCGCCGGGACTATTGAGTAAACTAGTCATTAGGCGATGTTAACGACAACCTCTAACATATACAGGGAGGTTCTCTATGTTCCCAGGGGCTAAAATAATTAAATCCCCCAACCACAGTTCGCGGGCCGGGGCGCGCGTGCGGATGATCGTTCTGCACTACACGGCAGGCTCCGGAGGGGCGGTAAGCTGGTTCAAGAAACGTGAAGCGCGAGTTTCGTCCCACTACGTCGTCCTCGCCGACGGCCAGGTTATACAGATGGTCGATTTGGACCGGGCCGCCTGGCACGCCGGGCAGCCGCCTCCGCGCTACGAAGAGATAAAGCCCAACCGCTCCTCCGTCGGCATAGAGGTAGTGAACTGGGGTCTGGTAACGCCGAGGGGCAACGGGTTCGTCACGTGTGCGGACTCGACCGTTCCCAAGAGGGAAGTCGTCAGGATGAGCGGCCACTACTGGCAACGCTACGCCGCGCCGGCGCTGGAGTCTTTAATAGAGCTGGTCGAGTGGCTCTGCGAGGAGACCGGCATACCGACGCGATTCATGTTCGAGGGCCAACGGGGATTCGAACGAAGGGGGCGCAGATATAACAAGGTCCCCTACTACCTGCCCGCGGGCCGCCCCGGAACGCACAGCTGCCTCGCTACCTGGCGTTTCAAGGACAACGCCGGCATCTGCGGCCACTGCCACATCACCTCGGCTAAGGACGACCCGGGGCCGCACCTCCCGTGGGAGAGAGTTCTGGGGATAACGGCGAGTTAAAATTACCGGTGACGGTCCTTTCTTGGGTCCGGCGCTAATTCGCCGGAGGAAAAGTCTTAGTTATACTTAACCTGTCTCGAAGGAGGTAAGGACAATGATGTTGCGGCCGAGGGTAATCAGCGCGCGCGATACCAGGATAGTTGGGGCGCGCGCGGAACCGGGAGAGGATAACTACGTAACCAAACTAATCAAATATATCCCGGGTGAAGCCATAGCCGCCTATTTGGCGGCGACCGGGATAATAGCCACCGCCGCGGCAGATATTCCGGAACGAACCGTACTCTGGATAATCGCTGGTGTCCTCTTCGCGTTCACTTTCTTGTGGACATTATACGGCGCGGGCGGCAGGCGAGAAGGGTTACCGCTTCCTTTCTATCAGGCCATCGTTTCTACGATCGCATTCGCCGTATGGGTATCCGTGGCCAGCGGTGATATTCTAATCGGAACCGGATGGCACCCGGTATACGGATCGCTTTTAGCCTTATTGATAACACTTTTCGTACCTTTGCTCGAGAAGTGGTTCGTCCGGCCCAAACGCCTGCCGGAAGCAAACGTCTGACGTTAGCTGGCCTGTATTAACTGTAGAACGGGCGATGATCAGGATATTGGCGTTCCCGACGCCGTCCGCCGGTGATAAAACCTTTGAAAAGGTCGGGCGCGTCGGCGGGGCCTCGCTCTTTGTCCTGGGGACCTGATTTGGGTACGGAGTATTTTTAACGTCGGTAGGCCGCGGAGAGGCGCGGCCAAAATAAGGCAAAAAACCGGGCGCCCCTTCTGTGGGCGCCTTAACTTATTCTTAATGTTGCGGTTACGAAGGGTCTTTTATGAGCTTCGCGGTTACGAAAGCAAACGCGCTACCGCCCTGCGCTGCGCCCCCCGCGTCGGTGATTGTATAACGTAATATGTTGACGAGTTCAAATGGAAATACTGAGAGCGAATAAAGGGCGGCGGTTCAACGTTGGCCGGCCGTTTAGCTTGAGCTATGATTAAATTAGCGAAGGCCGCCGTCGCCGGGCGGTACGCGCGCCGAACCGGTAGGAACTTATTCCCTTCCGGCTGAAATCGAGGCTAAGGATGGCGCGAAGGGCAAAGGCTAAGGCCGACTCGAGTTCGACAAGCAGCTATTACGAAACTCGATAAGATGTTATAATTAAACCCTACCTGTGGGACAACGATGAGGAGGAACGGCTGAGCCGTTCCCCCTTTTTAGGTTCGAGGCTCGGCCGGTAAATGCCGACCTTTCCGCAAGTATTCATCGGGACGTCGGTCTAAAAGGGTAGAGAGAAAACTCATACGAAGGAGAAGTAGTTATCAAAACGCTGGTAGTAATTGTTACGGGCCTCGCGCCGGCGCTGGCCGCGGCGTCGACGCTTTCGCTGGCGGACGCGCTCGAGACCGCGCTTCGGGATAGTCTAACGGCGGAATTGGCCGGCGTCGAGCGCTCGCAGGGTAAACAAGCTCGAGCCGAAGGCGTCGCGTCGGCCTTGCCCGATATGAGCGCGTCGTACGCGACCAGCGGCGAATCGATGCGCGAGTTGGGCGATTCGTGGCGTTTCGGGTTCTCGTTGACGCAGCCGGTCGTCGACGCGACCGTCGTTTTCGGCGTGATGCGCGGCCTACGGGAGAACGACTACTACCGGGCGAAGTCGGGGCAAACCGTCGCCAACCTGATCCTGGACGTGCAGAGCGGCTATTACGACTTGGCTCGAGCCCAGGCGTTGGTCGCGAGCGCCGAAGGGCAATATCGGCGGGCGCTCGAGAACGTGAAAACCGTGGAGAGGCGTTACGAGTTGGGAGAGGTGAGCCTGGCCGATAAACTACGGGCCGAGGCGGACCTCCTCACCAAGGAGACGGACCTGCTTTCCGCACGCAACGGCGTTGAGGAGAACCAGCGCGCGTTTTCCGACCTCATCGGCCTCGACGGTTGGGAGGCGATTGCGGTGGAGGAGTTGCCGCCGCCCGAGGAGCCGCTCGAGCTTCCGACTACGGTTATCGCCGCGGCCTTGCTCGAAAAAAACCCGGACCTGGCCGTGCTGGGTATGCAGGTCAAGGCTGCGGACGTCGCGTATTGGGGCGCGTGGGGAAACCTGGTCCCGGCGCTGTCTTTCTCGTATAGCCGGGGTACGACGTACGGCGAGGTGCCGACCTTTCCCGAACGGGGAGATAGCGACACGCGCTACGGCCTGGTCGTGAGTTTCCCCATCGTCGCCGTCGCGGGGCGGGTACTCGATATCTCCGGGGCCCGTTTGGACCGGAAGCAGTCTCGCCTCGAGTTGGCGCAAGCCCAGCTCGAGTCCCGCGAAAGGCTGGCGAACTTGCTGGCTACGCAGGAGTTGTCGTACAAGGGATGGGAGTCCGCTTCCAAAACGGCTGAGCTAAGCGAAGAGGTCTACCGCCTTAACGCCCGAAGCTACGAATTGGGCGCCGTCTCGTTCGACGACCTCTTGCAAGTCGAGGCGGAGCTTAGCCAGGCCGAGCGCGCGCTGGTCCAGGCCAAGGCCGACTACTGGTCGAGCCGCGCCGAGCTCAATTACCTGCTCGGGACGTCGGTGGAGGAGAGATGACCAAGAAAAGACGCAAGAAGGTGATACGGGTGCTCGTTATCGCCGCCGCCGCCTTGGTGGCCGTATTCGTAATACTAAAAATTTCCTGCCGGGGCCCCGGGCTGCCGGAGGTCGAGGTTATGGACTTGGCGCCGGGCGGCATCGTCTCCACCGTTTCCGCGGACGGCGAACTTGAGGCCCTCAACCAGGTCGACATTTCTGCTGAAATAGTGGCCAAGGTCGAGAGGGTATATGTGAAGGAAGGCGACGAGGTCGAGAAGGGACAAATCCTGTGCGTGCTCGACGACGACGAGCTGCGTTCGCAGCGCGACCTCAATCGCTCGCGGCTCGACGAAGCGGCGGCCTCTTACAAACGCGGCAAAGCGCTCTTCGAGGAGAACCTCGTCTCGGAAGCCGACTTCGACGCGCGCCGCACGGCTTACGAGGTCGCGAAATCCCAGCTCGAGCAGAGCGAGGACAACTTGAGCAAGACCCGCCTCTTCGCGCCCATATCGGGGCGGGTAGTCCGCGTGGACGTCGAGGAGGGTGAGACCGTCGTATTGGGGACGATGAACAACCCCGGAACGGTGATGTTTACGCTGGGGAACCTCTCCGCGATGCAGGCCAAGATATATGTGGACGAGACCGACATCGTCGACGTCTCGATAGGCCAACCGGCGAGGGTGACTCCCGACGCTATGCCGGACGTTGGATTCGAAGCGCGGGTTAGCGCCATCGGTTATATGCCGGCTCCCGATGCCGACGCCGCGGCGAGCGACGTAATCGAGTTCGAAGTCGTTCTGGACGTAATCGACATCGACGCTCGCCTCCGGCCGGGGATGTCGGTTTCGGGCGCCATCACGACGGCTGAGCGGGAAAATGTCCTCACGTGCCCGCTGCAGGCCGTCGGAAGGCGCGAGGGGCGGGGGGAGACGCAGGATACGGTTTACGTCCTCGAGGGGGGCCGGGCGAAGCTGGTTCCCGTGAAGACCGGCATCTCGGACGGGACGCGCGTGGAGATCGTGGCGGGCCTCAAGGCCGGGCAACGGGTCATCGTCGGCCCCTACAAGGTGCTCCGGGCCGTCGACGACGGCGACGAGATAAAGCTGCTTGAAGGAGAAGGCGAATGGCCGAGTGGCAAGAGGCCGCGGTCGCGCGGGCCGCGGTAGAGCGCCTCATCGAGCTGGCGGGCGTGTCGAAGGTTTACGACACGGGGCACGTCGCCGTGAGGGCGCTCGCGGACATAGATTTGCAGCTCGAGTCGGGGGAGTACGTGGCTATAATGGGCCCTTCCGGCTCGGGTAAGTCCACGCTGATGCACATCCTCGGGTGTCTCGATTACCCGACTTCGGGGTCCTACTACCTCCGGGGCGAAGAAGTATCGCAATACGGCGGAAAACGCCTGGCGGCGGTTCGGTGTCGGGAAGTCGGCTTCGTGTTCCAGCAGTTTAACTTGCTTCCCCGGCTTACCGCGGCCCAGAACGTGGAGTTGCCGCTTCTGTACGCGCGCGTTCCGGCGGACCGCCGGGAGGAGGTCGTCGCCGACACGCTCGCCAAAGTAGGGCTGTCGGAACGGGGGCACCATAGACCCAACGAGCTATCCGGGGGAGAGGTCCAAAGGGTGGCCATCGCCCGCGCGCTGGCCAACGACCCGGCGATTATTCTGGCCGACGAACCGACCGGGAACCTCGATTCCAAGAGCGGAGACGAGTTAATGCAACTCTTAGACGGCCTATACGAAATGGGTAGAACGCTCGTGCTGGTTACGCACGACGACGACGTCGCCCGCCACGCGAAGCGCGTAATCACGTTGCGCGACGGGAGGTTGGCATGAACTTTTTAACGTTGTTCGCGCGCGCCGTCGCGGCTATGCGCTACAACAAAACCCGTTCCTTCCTGACGACGTTGGGGATTATTATCGGCGTGACTACCATCATCGCCATCGTCGCGTTGCTGAAAGGGCTCGACCGCACCATCGACCAGGAGTTCTCGTCGTTGGGAACGAAAACTATTTACGTCCAGAAAATGGAGTTGCAATTAGGTCTGCGTCGGCATCGGAATTTCGAAGAGATCAGCAAAAGGGCCGACCTCACGGTGGAGGACGCCGCGGCCATCGCCCGGCTGGCCACGGTCCGGGCCGCGGTTCCCAACATCCACCGGAATTTGGGTACCCTTACGCGCGGAATTTACGAGGCCGACGAGTGCACCCTTACCGGCATCGGGGAGGGCGGCGACCTCACGGGCAATTGGGTCGTTTCCGAGGGGCGCTTCAT
>CAZWAM010000011.1:30957-40502 GCA_964631855.1 uncultured bacterium
TCGGGGAGGGCGGCGACCTCACGGGCAATTGGGTCGTTTCCGAGGGGCGCTTCATCACGCGCTACGACCAGCAACATCGAAATACGGTGTGCGTAATCGGTTCGTACGTCGCCGACAACCTTTTCGCCCCGGGCGAAGACCCGCTCAACCAGACGCTCGAGGTGGACGGCCACCGCTACGTCGTCGTCGGCGTGTTGGAGGAAAAAGGCGCCTCGTTCGGCCATCCCCAGGATAACCAAATTTTCGTACCCGTCGAAACCTACATAAAATATTATTCCCTTCCCGAAGGCCGCGCCTCCGTATTCCGCGGCATAAGAATAGAGGTTTTACCCAACGAGGGAGTCCCGGTCGAAACTGCCCAAGCGGACGTCGAGGAGCTTCTGCGCCTCCGGCGCGGCCTCCGTTATTACGAAGACAACGACTTCGGCCTCAATACCCAGGAGTCGATGCTTTCGTCCTTGAACACTATCCGGTCCGTATTGTGGCTGGTAATGGTCGGCGTGGCCGGGATCTCCCTTCTCGTGGGAGGCATCGGCATAATGAACATTATGCTGGTGTCGGTGGCCGAGCGCACGCGGGAGATAGGGATTCGCAAGGCCGTGGGCGCGAGCGAATTCGACATTATGGCGCAGTTCCTCTCGGAGGCGGTCGCGCTTTCGTCCGTGGGCGGCGTCGTCGGCATCGTCTTGGGGTTGGCGGCGGCGGCGTTCGTATCCGCGGTTACGCCGTTGCAAGCCGCGGCGCCGTGGTGGACCGTCGTTTTGGGCGTCGGCTTCTCCGCTACCGTGGGGATAATATTCGGCATCTACCCGGCCCGGAAAGCTTCCGGCCTTAACCCCATCGAGGCTATCCGGTACGAGTAAGTTGTGTTGCGGGCGGGCCGGGCACCGCGCAAGTTTTTCCCCCGTACGTTGTCTAAATAAGTAGAGGTTACCGAAATGACCTGCATAGACGGAAAAATACTCTCGGCCTACTTGGACGGCGAATTGCCGGAAGAGGAACGGCCGGCTATCCAGGAGCATCTTGCGTTATGCGCGGCTTGCCGGAGAGAGGCCGCCTACCTTACGTTCGTATCGGAAGTCCTGGATTCCCTGGAAGGGTTGGAACCGTCCCCTTACTTCGCCCCTCGCCTTAAGCATTTGGTGAGCCGGCGAGAACGCATGCGGCGGGTGGGCCGCATAGCCGTCGCCGCGGCCGCGGCCGCGCTGTCGCTGCTCCTGGGCGGCTTTCTGGGGCGGGCGCTGTACGCCGAGCCGAACGGCGCCTCGCCTAACGGCAACGGCGAGTTGACGGCGTACCTCGGCGTCTCGCCGTTGGAGGATTTCCCCGACGGCTCGCTGGGGGAGGCGTGGGGAGACGTTTGGGCGGAAGGAGACGACGAATGAAGCAAAAAATCCTGATAATCGCGCTGGTCGCGTCTGTCGCTTTGAACGTCGGCGCGCTGGCGACGTTCGCGTACCGCAGCGCCGTGAAACGGGAAGCGCCCGGGCCGCCAAGGCCGCTTGCGCGTGAGTTGGGTTTGACGGACGAGCAGCGAGATACGATGCGCGCGCGGCGGGAGAAGACGTTCGACGAGATGAAGCCCCTCCGGAAGCAGTTACACGCCAAACGCGGCGACGTCCTGGCGCTCCTGAAAGAACCGGAGGTCGACGCTGCGCGGCGCGACCGACTCTTCGCGGAGATCGCGCGCCTCCAAATGCAGCTCGAGCTTAAGGCCTTCGAAAATATGTGCGAGATGAAGAGAATGCTTCGGCCCGAGCAGCGGGAACGTTTCGTAAAACACGTCGAAGAGCGTTTCCGACATAGACGTGAACATTTCGCCCGGGGTCACGCTCACGGCCCCGGCGGCCACGGATTTGAACGTAAGATGATGCGAGAAAGGAGCCGCGAAGAACGATGACGAAAATAAAGTTACTGGCCGTAGTCGGCCTAATGGTAATATTTACCGCGGCCGCGGCGAGTGCACGTTACCCGGGTTTCGGCCCGGAAGGCGCCCCGTGCCCGAAGGGCGCATTACTCGAAGACCTGAGCGCCGAGCAGCGTACCGCTATCCGCGAGATCGCCCTTAAGTACAAGAAAGAGATGATTACGTTGCGCGCCGAGATGGAGGCCAAGAGCCTCGAGCTGCAGGAGTTGGTACGGACGGAAGCCGGCGAAGCGGCCATATTCGCCAAAGTCGACGAGGTCGGTGCGCTGCGAACCGAGATGATGAAAAAGCGGCTCGCGATGCGCCTCGAGATCCGCGCGCAGCTGACGGACGAGCAGAAAGAAAGGTTCGACCAAAAACACGTGATGATGGGGCGTACGGGCTTTGGCGGCGGATGCGGCCTCGGCCCGGGTTGTTGCCCGGGCGGCGGACGCTTCGAGTAACGGCCTCGTAGCAAGCGGCGTGCGGGGCGACTCCCGCGGGGGTCGCCCCGTTTGTGTAAATCCGACGGGAATGTTGTTATAATGCCGGCGCGAGCGCCGTACCCGCGGTGCCGGCGCCTTTGGGTGATAGCTTGGCGAGTGGAACTCGAGCCGATTTCGATCCCGACGCGGAATTGGCGGCCGCGGTTGCCGCGGGCGACGCGGCCTCCTTCGAGCAGCTCGTCAAGAAGTACGAGCGGCCGGTTTTGAATACTATTTATAGGTACGTGGGCGACAAGGCCGCCGCTGAGGACGTCGCCCAGGAGGTCTTTTTAAAGGTTTGGAGCCGGATTAAAACGTTTCAACGCAGGTCGACGTTCTCGACGTGGTTATACCGGGTCGTCGCGAACCAAAGCCTTAATTTCCGAGATAGACGAGCCAGGAGGCGGGCCGAACCCCTAAGCGATTCGCTCCCGGACGGGCGCGCGGATTTACATGAACAATTTGAGAAGGAAACGACGTCGCGGCTGCTTAGAGAGGCTGTAAACGGCCTTCCGGGCAACCAGCGGCTGGCGTTAATCCTATCGAAGTTCGAGGAGCGGCCTTACAGAGAGATCGCCGAAATAATGGGAGTATCTCTGTCGTCGGTCGCGTCGTTAATCTTCCGGGCGAAACAAAGTTTGAAGAAAAAACTGCTTCCGCTTAAAGAACGCGGGGAGGTCTAGCGCCGGGGTTTTAACCCGGGTAGTGGTCTCGTAAAAATAAGGCAAAAAAACAGGCGTCCCGTTTCACCGGGGCCCTTCACGCATAAAAATCTATCACGACGGGCCGTTGGCGGCCCGACCAACTGGCCGAACTTGATTAGATTCGTCCGAAAAAGGGTTGATTTTCGGAAGGGGATATGTTAAACGGGTTGTACGAGGTTGTGGGTCGGGGGTTTAATGATAAGGGCTTTTATGACCAATTTAATAATGTATATTTTCCTGGAACGCCGGCGCTCTTGGTGAGGTTTAAAAGAGGCCGGGCTTGACGCGTGCACAACCATCTCCGAGGAGATTCGAATTATGAAACGGTTTTGGTTTCCCGCGTTTTTCTCGGCGGCCCTAATCGCGCTCGGCCTGAGTTGCGGCGAAACGACGACCGGCCCGGGCGAGGCGGAGGGGTACTATCTGGGCGCGGCTGCCTGCCGCCAGTGTCATTCCACGGCGCTTAAGCAGGCCGAGCACACTCGACACTTCAATACCTTCGCCGACGACCCCAAGAACCCGAACGACTTCGTTTCCGTTTGGAAGAAGGAGGGCGAGCCGGAATACTGCCTGCGGTGCCACACCACGGGTTGGGACGATAACAAAAACAACCACGGCGCCGACGAGGTCGAATACCGGAAAGGGCTTCTCGGCGTTCAGTGCGAGGCTTGCCACGGCCCGGGCTCGGAGCACGTCAAGGGCGGGGGCGACGCCGCGAGGATAACGCTCTCCTACGACGCCGGCGTTTGCGGCGCGTGTCACACCGGCGACCATAATCCCACCTACAGCGAGTGGAAGGAGTCCGAGCACGCCGACGCCCTCAACGGCCTGAAGAAGAGCTCGCACGCCCAGGATTCCTGTCTCGAGTGCCATTCCGCCGACTACTGGTACGACCGTGCGGTCACGTTGGGTTCGGCGCGGTACGGCATCACGTGCGCCATGTGCCACTTCGCCCACGGCTCCAACTTCGAGCACCAGCTCCGCGAAGAGGGCGAAAAGCTTTGCGGTTTGTGTCATACCGACGAGGGCGCGCGCCCCCCCAGTACCCCCCACCACACCCAGGACGAGATGTTGACGGGCATCGGCGGCTACGAGTGGCCCCAGGGCGGCCCGTACGCCAATTCGGAACACACGTACGTGATCGAGGAGCGGTGCACAAAGTGCCACATGTATACCAAGCCCTTCGAGGAGGGGAAGCCGGCGATAAAAGGACACACGTGGGAGCCGCGGCTCGAGCCGTGCCGCGATTGCCACCCCGGCGCGAGGAGCTTCAACATACACGGCGCTCAGAAAAACATCGAGAATCTACTCGGGCAATTGGAGGCCAAGCTCGAGCGGCAGAGGAATAAAAAGGCGCCCGACTATATTAACGCCAAGTTCGACCACGACTTCGTCGAAAGCGACGGCAGCCGCGGCGTCCACAACTACAAGTACGCCAAGCAGCTCCTCGAGGACTCGATCGAATTCTATACGCCGAGCGGTGACGGCATGGGGCCGCGTCGCGTTGCGCGGGGCCGCTAAGCCGCGCCCGCCGAGGGCCGACGGTACGCGGAGGTCGCTATGAACGCAAAGCAGGTCGGCGTCGCGGCGTTGGCCGTGGCGACGGCGTTAGCGGTAAGCGCGCCGGTACCGGCCGACGCCGTTCGTTACTCCGGATACCTCGGGACCACCGTTTACGGCTACAGCACCGTGGAGGAACCGGCCGAGACCATCGCCGATACGTACGCTCCGCTGCGGTTTCGCGTAGACCAGCGTACGCCGGGCGGGAGTATCGGCTTCGTGGCCTCCAGCCGCTTGTACAAAGACGTCGGCGGCGAGGGCGACGTTAACGGCCGGGTGTACTATGGGTATCTACGGTACAAGGTGCCCGGCGACTGGCTCGAGGTGGACCTCGGCCGGCAATACGTCGCGGCCGGCGTTACCGCGGCGACGCTGGACGGAGCGCGGGCCGTAATCAAGCGCGGTAAAAAGTGGCGCGCCGACGTATACGGCGGCTCGACGGTGGTGCCCGACTACGGGCCGTTGCGTCGTTTCTCGCGCCCCGTGTTGGACGACGAGCCCTACGACCCGGCCGACCGCGGCTACTGGCTCGACTATTACACCTACGGCGTGCACGCCGGCACGAACGTCAAGGAAGTGTGGTCGGGGATGGTCTTCCCGGCGTGGGTGGGCGTCGGCGGCGCCATATCCAAAAAGGGCGGCCACCGGAGCGACACCACGCTGGGGCTCGAGGCCGTCGAGGATTTGCGGGCCAACCTGAAAGCCAGCCAGGAAGTGCACTACGACTTGATAGGCCGGCGCGTGGACTACCAGTATTACTCGGCGCGGTACCGGCCTTGGAAGCGGCTCCGCACGTACGTGGACTACCGCTGGCGGGAGCCGCGCATCGACTACACGTCGATATTCTCGGTTTTCGCGCGCGAAGCGCGGCACCGTTGGCGCGTCGGCGGCCAATACGAACTTGCGGAGACGATCGAACCTTTCGCCGACTATTCCATGTCTATACGCGGTGACCACTTAAGCCATCTCGCGCAGGCCGGCCTCGTGCAGAATTACAAATACGTGTACCTCCGTTACGGCGGTCTTTACGGCGTGGGTAACAGGGTCGAATCCGGCGGCGAGGAGGTCGGGGGCTTTGCCGCGGCTGAATTCCCCAAGCCCATTCGCGCCTTCGAGCGGTTGAGCGCCGGCATCTCGGGTAATTATATTAGGTACAAAGGATACGGTACGCCGGCGCCGAAGTGGGAAGACGCGCCGGCCGTGGCGTTCATTGACCTACACGGCCGCCTGAAAGTGTGGCGCACGTTCGAGACGACCTTGGGCACGGAAGCTCTTAGGAACCCCGAACGGGAGTACGAAATCCGCGCTTACCTACAGGCGAGCGCGTCGATTTCCCGCTAACCGCGGGTTGGTGGACGCATAATTAGGGAGACGCGGTATGTTGCCGATGAGTCGGAAAATCCGGTTTGCACCGGGCGTCGCGCTGGCCGTAGCGGGAGCGGCCGTAGTCCTCGTAGCATTTATTCCGTTAATGCCCGCGAAGGACGCCGCCGCGGCCGGAAAACCTAAGCCGGCGACGCACGACGCCGCCTGGGCCGCCGAGCACGCGACGTTCGCTAAGAGCGACGTTCAAAGTTGTTACGTTTGCCACGAGCAATCCTACTGCGACGCCTGCCACGCCTCCGACGACCCCAAGGAGGCCTACCACAAGACGAACTACGTCTACACTCACTACCTCGATAAGTTCGTCGACGACCGCGAGTGCGCGAGCTGCCACGACAACCGGGACTTCTGCGTCGCCTGCCACGAGGCCGGTAGGGCGGCGGCGGGCGGTAGGCCCGCGAGCCACGCCCAACCCGGATGGACCACTGCCGGCCACGCCGAAGTCGTCGCCTACGAGCTGGACGCGTGCGCCGCGTGCCACGACCCGATAGGGGCCGAACCGGTGTGCATGCGTTGTCACCGCAGCGGGATAAACCCCCACGGTGATAACCCGGTTATCGACTTGGAAAGCGGTCCGTGGCAGACCGATAAGGGTTACGTGTGCTTCCGATGCCATAGCACGGCCGACCCCCGGTTAGAATAGCGAGCGACCGCGCGGAGTATTCGGAAAACGCGACTTATATCCCCTAGAGGAGAAGCTAAGCCGCGCCGCTCTTTAGTCGTTGAACGGCGCATCTTTTTTTATTATCATCTCGAAAACGAACGACCATAAAGGAGGCTTATGGTGAACCGAGCCGTTTGGGCCGCGATCGCGGCGGCTGGGTTGATTATCCCTTTGATTGGCGCTTCCCAAGAATTCGGCGAATACCTCGGCCTTGAGACGTGCGCCGATTGCCACGCCGACGTCGCGGAGGCCTACCGCGAAACGGCCCACGCCACCAGCCTCGACGTTCTGGCGGCGGCGGGTTCCGAAGGCGACGCGGAATGTCTGACGTGCCACGTCACGGGCCTGCAAGATTCGACGTACGTCGACGGGGCCGTTACGTGCGAGGCGTGCCACGGCCCGGGCAGCGGTCACGTCGTTATCGGCGAGATAGAGGCGATAAAAAGCGAGATAGGCGAGGCGGACTGCTTGAGGTGCCACACGGCCGACTGGTCGCCGGATTTCGACTACGAGTCGTACAGCGCCGCGGGCGCACACGCGACGGAGTGAGGTGGCGGGAGTTGTTCGGGGGTGGAACGTAATCGGCTATAGTGGCGAAGGCGCCTCCGCGGGATTGCGGCGCGCGGTCGCCTTGGGAAATAGGGACGGCGAGCGTTGATGGCGAACTTGCCCCGCGATATACGAACGCTCGTTGAGAAACATCGGAAGGCATTATTGTGGACGGCGTTGGCGGCCGTCCTCTTTTTTGTTATCGCCGCGGCGGCTTTCGTCCGCGTCTCGGAGTCGCCGCGCTTCTGCCTTAGTTGCCATATTATGGAGCCCTATTATAAGTCGTGGGCCGAGTCGTCGCACCGCGACGTGAATTGCCTCGAGTGCCATTATCCGCCGACCGTCAGCGGGCGCGTCGAGAGCAAGTTCCGCGCCATCTCGCAGGTGGTCCAATATTTCACCGGCTCGTACGGAACGCGCCTTTGGGCGGAAATAGACGACGCCGCGTGTTTGCGGGAAGGTTGTCACGAGAAGCGCCTCCTTGAGGGCAGAGCCGAGTTTAAGGAGGGCGTCGCTTTCGACCACGCCGTACACCTCGGCGAGATGCGTCGGGAGAAGAGGTTGCGCTGTACCTCCTGTCACTCCCAGATCGTCATCGGGACCCACATCGCCGTGACGGAGTCGGTATGCTTCACGTGCCATTTCATGGCCGCCGAGCTGGGGAAGGGGACCGCGGACTGCCGGCTTTGCCACGGCGCGCCGAAGAAAAGCGTCGCGTATAAAGGTCTTACCTTCGACCACGCCGCGTACCTCGAGCGCGGCGTACCGTGTACGAAGTGCCACATACACGTCGTCAAGGGTGATGGCGCGGTCCCCGATACGGCGTGTTACAGGTGCCACGCCGACCGGTCCGATGTCCCGATTTCGCCGGAGAAGCTTCACCGGATACACGTTACGGACCATAAGGTGGAGTGCTTCGAGTGCCACGTCGACATCAAGCACGGCGGCCGCGAACTATCGCCGCTGCTCGCGCCCAATTGTGCGTCGTGCCACGACTACATGCACTCCGTCCAGGAGGAAGTCTACCTGGGAACGGGCGGCGTCGACACCGCGAGCGTCCCGAGCGAGAAGTTCGACGCCCGGATATCGTGTTCCGCGTGCCACGTTGCCCCGTCGGGCGGGGAGGCAGATATGACGCCGGCCGCCGGCGCGTTCCCGCGTGCGTCGGCTGAGTCCTGCGTCGCGTGCCACGGCGCCGGGTACGACCGCGTGCTCGAGCGCTGGCAGCGCGAAACGAGGGCGGCCTACCGGAAAGGTGCGGCGTTGACCGCCGCGGCGAGGGCGGCCGTGTACGCCACCGGCGGCCGTGACCCGGCGCGCGCGCACGCACGTCAGCTGATAGCCGAGGCCGAGAAGAACCTCGAGCTCGTCGCCGCGGACGCCAGCTGGGGCGCGCATAACATAATCTATGCCAACGCCTTGATAGAGACAGCGGTGATGAAGGCCGCTAAGGCTGCGCGGAGCGTCGGGCGGCCGCTGTCGTACGCGCCGGCCGCTTTCCGCGTCCCGAAGGAAGATGACACTTGCGCGTGGCGGTGCCACTTCGGCCTCGAGCGCCGGCCCGTAGTCGTCGCGTCGAAGACGTTCGACCACGGCCGCCATCTTTCCCGCGGCGGCGTTTCATGTTCGAGCTGCCACGACGTCGAACGACACGGCGTCACGCTGTCCACCGCTTACAACTGCTCCGCGTGCCACCACGTCAAGGGCGAGCGCGATTGCGCGCGATGCCACGGCGACGTCTCGCGCCTTACGGTTACCTATAAAAACCGGACCTTTAATCACGGCGTGCACGCCGCGCGCTCGGGCTCGGCTTGCGACGGCTGCCACTCGGCGGACGCGCCGTCGCTCGTGAGGGGCGATTGCTCGAGCTGTCACCACCGCCCGCGCGGCAAGACGTGCCGGGACTGTCACCCGGTTGCGGCCGGGGCCTTAGCCGGGACGGGCGCTCCCGGCGGAGCCGGCGAGCCGTCGCCGATGGCCGGCGTGTCCTGCGCGGAATGCCACAAACGGCCGCCGGTCCCGCTCGCGGAAGGCGGCTGCGCCGAATGCCACCCCGCCGGGTACGCCAGGATTTACGACGTTTGGCGCAAAGCCTCCCAGGGAAACTACCGGAAGCTGAGCGTTAAGCTCAAAGAAGCGCGGGACCGCTTGGACGCGCTGGCTCGCGTGACGGTCGACGGCCGGAGCGGAAGAGAGGTTTACGAGGAGGCCGCCGCGGACCTGCGGTGGGTGGGCGCCGACGGCTCGTGGGGCGCGCATAATAATAAATATTTGAATGAGATACTCCAAAGGGA
>CAZWAM010000011.1:40602-41758 GCA_964631855.1 uncultured bacterium
GCGTCGTTGACGCGCGGCAGGAAAATTTCGTATAATTAATCGTTGTTTATTTAGTAATATTTTAACGGAACGCCGGGCGGGCGTGCCCCGGCGCGGCGCCGACTTCGCGCGACGGCTCTACCGATTGTTTTTATGAAAAAAATCGTAGAACTCCTTTCGTCGCGGCGGGTATCGATAAACCTTTTCTTGGTCCTGCTGTTCGTATCGCTGCTGGGCGCGCTCATCCCCCAGAACGAGCTCCCCGCTTATTACGAGGCGCACTACCGCGGTTGGGCCGTGGCGCTTTTTAAGACGTTCCAACTGACGGACGTCTACCACTCCTGGTATTTTATTTTTCTGCTGGCATACCTCGTTGCGAGCCTGGCGACGTGTACCGCCCGCCGGCTGCCGCGGGCGTTCGCGCCGTTTGTACGCCGGCCGGCGTTGCCGCCCTCTCTCGAGGCCCTAAGTTTGCGGGCCGAAATTGGGCCCGCGCCAGATGTATCGGCCGCGGAGGCCGCCGCCCGGCACGTCGGCTTCCGGTGGCGGCGCGTGGGCGACGTCCTGTACGGCCGGCGATGGCCGTACGCGTTATGGGGCGATATATTGACCCACGTGGGATTGATCGTAATTTTCGTCGGCGCGTTCCTCCGGCCCTTCGGCCACCGCGATACGTTGTTCGTCTTCGAGGGGCAGGGCGTGGCGCTGCCGTCGGCCTACGGCGCCGGTTACGAGCTCCGCGCCGATAAAGTAGAAGAGGTCCGCGACGCGGACACGGGGCGGGTGCTGGAGTACCGAACCGGGGTACGCTTGCTGCGCCGCGGCGAGGAGGTGGCGGCGAAGGAGGTCGAGGTCAACGGGCCGCTTCGCTACGGCGGCTTCGGCGTCTACCAGTCGAGTATGGACGTCGCGGGCGCGAGGGGCCTTACCCTCGAGGCCGTCAAATTGGCGGCGGGAGAGAGTGCGGGCGACGTCGGCGCCGCCACTTTCGATTGGAAGATGGTGGACGAGGCCGGAACTACGAAGCTCGCGCCTGGGCAAACGGCGCCGCTGGGCGAGACGGGATTTAAATTGCGGTTCCTCGATTACTACGACCATTTCGTGACCGACGAGGCCGGCTTTCGCAACGACAACCCCGAATACAACCCGGCCGCGTTCGTGAACGTCGTCAGCCCCT
>CAZWAM010000012.1:0-39831 GCA_964631855.1 uncultured bacterium
GCCGCGGCCACGATAAAGAATTTTTTCATCCCCTACCTCCTTCCGTTTTCATTTCAATCTGTATTTTAATAATACACGGGCCCCGGCGTCAAGTCGTAATTTGGCCCCGCGGTAAAAAAGCCGCCCGCGAGGGGCGGCCTTTCGTTTCGGGGTCCAAGTGAAGGTCTAGTTGAACAGCGCCTTGACGCGGCCGAGGGAGGTGGCGCGTACGGCCACGCCGTCCACGAGCTTGGTCCCGCGGCCGTTGAGGACCTGCTTGCCCGCGAGCTTCTGGACGAAGGCGGAGACGCCGAGGTTCGCTTTGTTCCAGCCGGCGCCCAACGTGAACGTGCGCTTGATAACCTGCACGTCGTTGGCCTTCTTTATGGTGATTACCTCGTACTGGGCCAGGCGCCGCTCGACGAAGCGGTACTTGCCCCCGACCTTGTCCTCCCAGAGGACGATATGACACACGTGCCCTTCGCTTAGGCTCTCCTCCAATTTGACCTTGACCTTCACCGACGCGTGGTTGCCGGCGTACGAGTTGGCGAGGAACTCGACGCTAAGCGGGCTAGGTTTATTACGGCGTTTATTATATTCGTTCAAATATACGCCGTAGGTTCCCGAAGACCCGCCTGACTTGTGGTCGACGCCGTCGAAGACGCAAGTGGGCCAACCCGCCTCGCCGTAATACGACATCCTACCGCCCGCCTCTTTCGTGTAGTACGGGTCGCTGGCCGAGGAATGCCAAGCCACCGGGACCCATTTGTCGAGCCCCTTCTCGTCCGCGATCTTACCGAGGGCTTCGTCTGCCCACGGACAAAAGCTTCACCACGTCGCGGTGAACAGCTCCGCGACGACGCCCCGCGGCGCGGCCGCGAGCGGCGCCGCGCACGCCGCGGCCAAAGCCAACGCAAACAAAACTTCTTTCATGACGGCTACTCCTTTCGCCGGAAAATTATAACGTCATCCTCGTAAATAATAGCCGTTTTTTAACCCCAAATCAAGTGGATACCGCGATTTCGACGGGCAACGCCCGGCCGCCTTCGGGCGGCCTAAAAAATTAGAGAGAGCCGGCCAAAAGGACGGCTCTCTCGTTTTAGGGAGGGAGGGTTCTCGTTTTGAATGGCTTACTCTTCTGTCCGCATCCCCAACGGTTATATTATAACTAATTTAGTCAGGGAAAGTCAAGAAAAAAATAATTACGCGTCCCGCCGCGCAGCTCCGCCCCAATACTTTCGTCCCGCCGGGGCATTAAAAGAAAGCCGCCCAAAAGGACGACTTTCTTAGTATAGGGAGGGAGGGTTCGTATTTAATACGGTCGCTTCCTCACGACCGTATACATTCTAACAAATCGCAGGTATTAAGTCAAGCAAAAAAATCAAGTATGAGCACTTACCCAAAATTTTTTCAAACTAGTCGTTCACACGACATCTTAGCGGGCGACGGGGCTCGAACCCGTGACCCTCAGCTTGGAAGGCTGATGCTCTGGCCAATTGAGCTACGCCCGCGCTATCTTTTGGGGAGGGGAGGATTCGAACCTCCGAAGGCATACGCCAGCAGATTTACAGTCTGCCCCCGTTGGCCGCTTGGGTACCTCCCCGGGCTATCCTCTAAGCCGGCGGCGGGATTCGAACCCACGACCTGCTGATTACAAATCAGCTGCTCTGGCCCGCTGAGCTACGCCGGCGCGTCAACGGTTATTATATATTATAAGGCCCCGGCCGTCAAGCGACGCGAATATTTTTTCGTCATTCCGCTGGCCCGGCCTCGCGCGCTGGCGTCGCTTCTTCTTCCTCGGCCGGGGCCGCTTCCTCCAACGCCCGGGCCGCGGCCTCCATCTCCGCCCGGGCCGACGCCTTTATCCCCTCCCGCGCGTAACGGGCCGCCAAACCTTCGTCGGCGCGTTTTAAGTACTCAAAAAGATAATGACGGCCCGCGGCGTAGTCCCCGGCCTCCACCAGGAGTTGGCCGAGGACGTAAAACGCGTGGGCGAAGTCGGGCCGTGCCGAGGCCAGCTCTTCCAGCGCGGCCGCGGCGCCGTCTACGTCCCCCGCCTCCGCGGCGGCGAGCGCGAAGGCCAGGATTACCTCCTCGTCCTCGCGTGCGCGCTCCCTCGCTTCGCCGAGGGCCGCGGCGGCGCGGCCGTAATCGCCGGCCTCGTAATAGGTCGCCCCCAACTCGAAGGCGAGCGAAGGTTCGTCGGGCCGCGCGGCATAAGCGGCCTGTAGCGCCTCGAGCGCCGCGGCGTATTCGCCCCGCGCGCGGCGCGCGCGTGCTCTGTGGACCAGCGTAAACACTTTTAGGATGTCTCGGTGACCGTTCAGCTTTTCGAACCGGATGGCGACGCGGTCGCCGGCCTCGAAGGGAGCGTCGGCCTCGCGGCGCGCCTCGCGAACCAATATTTTCGTTAAGCGTTCGTCGCCGCCGAACCGCGCGCTCAGCCCAGCCAGCGAATCGCCGCGCCGGCCCTCGTAGATAAAATAACCGGCGGGCCTTTTAGGCCCGCAAGCGACGATAAGCAACGCGACTAGGAGGGGGGTTGCGGCCGGCCTTTTCACCGCGGCGCCTCTACCACTTCTCCTTCGTGAACCGTTAAAATGGCAACCTTTTTGGCCAACATCCCGGCCTCGTCGCGCAGGGTGGTGGCGCCGGTTATGCCGGGGAAGTCGACTACGGCGTCGAGGCGGCTTTTTATTTCCGCGCCGCCCTCGGCGGGCGGGTAGAGAACTGAACACAGTATTTTAGTGGCGTCGTAGGCCGCGGCGGCGAGGTAGTTGGGAGGTTCGGCCGTCTGGCGCCGGTAGTTGGCGACGAAGGCGCGGACCTCGGCGTCGGGCGAATCGGCGAAGAAGCCGGCCGTGAAGTAAGTCCCCTCTACGTATTTGGCGCCGACGCGGATGACGCGGTTCTCGTTCCAGCCGTTCGTGCCGAGGACGTACGCCGAGACGTCGGAGAACGTGAGCTGGGGCAGAATGCGGACGACCTCTTCGTAATGCCCCGGGACGTACACCGCGTCGGCCCGAAGCCATTTTAATTTTTTCGTGTAGGGGAAGTAATTGATTTCGCGTTTTCCGGGTTTCAGCTCTAAGTTTATGAGCGGGTATTCGACGGCCCCGACGACTTCGCCGCCGGCGCGCGTCACCGCTTCCGTGAAGGCGTCGCGCAAGTCGGCGCCGTAGGGGTTCGCGGGATGGAGGATGGCGAAACGTTTGAGGTGGAGGTTGTTTACGGCGTAATCGGCGATGTTGGCCGTCTCCACTTCGCGCGTCAGGCCGTTGGCGTAGATGTAATCGTTCAGGCGGCACAGCGTCCCGTCCGTAGCCGACGGCGATAACGCCGGGACCTGATTCACGTGGCAAAGCGGCGCCACCGCGCGGACGTCATTCGTGAACGCCGGCCCCAAAAGGGAGATCGCGCGCGCGCTATAAACGAGCCTCCGCGCCCCCTCGAGCGCGCCTTCTTCCGTACTCGCCGTGTCTTCGAATATGAAGCTTACGGGCTCCTCGCGGTGGCCGCGGTTGTGTTCGGCCGCCGCCAATTCGACGGCGCCGCGCATGGCTTCGCCGTATACTTGGTACTCCCCGGAGAGCGGCAAGAGTACGCCGACGACGAGAGGCTCCCGCCCCAGCTTTTCGCGAACCGACGCGAGCAGTTTCGCCGCCTTGCGTCCTTCGTCGAGGCGCGCGTACCGTCGTTCGACTTCGTCGAGGAATACTATCGCCTTTTCGTAGTCTTTCCGTTTGACCTCGTGCTTGGCGAGTTTGAGCAGGACGGCCGCGGCCTCGGGCGAATGGTGGTAGTCCTCGAGCCTTTTGCGGAGGACGTCCGCGGTAAGCGCTTCGTCGGCCAGGTTACCCAAGCCTCGGACGGCCCGGCCGTAGTAACGGCACTTCTTGCCGAAAGAGACGACGCGAAGCAAACGCTCGAGCGAGGAGTGATATTCGCCCATGCGGAAGAACGCCTGGGCCGCGAGGAACGTCGCGTCGTCGAGGTAAGGGGAGTCGGGGAAACCTTCCGCGAACTTTTGAAGGGTGTCGGCCGCGGCGGCGTATTCGCCCAGCGCGAAGTTACACATCCCGACGCGAAGGGCCGCGGCGGCCGCAAACGGGCCCGTCGGCTCGCGCTCGAATACGTCCCGGTATAGCCTCAGCGCGCTTAAGTAATCCTTGCCGGCGTAATAACGTTCCGCGCGCTCGAAGTCTTCGGTCACGGCCCGGTCGGCGGCTAAGGCGAACGCGGCGGCGCAGCTCAGTAGCGCGAGCACGGCTTTAGCTTTCGTTTTCAAGTTCGTACCACCCTTACTTTTTTAGATTCTAACACTGCGGCGCGGCCGTGTCAACGGCAGCGGCTAAGCGGCGTAAAGGCACCTGGGGCGGCGGCGTGCTGGTTTGTATTAGGCGCGGTTCCGAGCGCGGGGAGGTTTGGGTAAAAAAAATAAATGGAGAGGAATACGAAATAAGTAAAAAATATTTGACTTTTAGGTGGTTTTTTGTTATATATAACCGTTTACGGAAAAGCTGGAAAGCTGGGGGCCTAACCCCCTAGAAATAAAGGTTATAAATTAACGGCGCCTACTTCGTAAAGGGGTAAATGGAACCGGAGTAGGCGTATAAGGGATAATGTTTATAACTTTACCCCCTAATTGCGCTTTCTGCGGAGGGCGTCGAGATGGCCAAGCCGAAATATGAGCGGACGAAGCCGCACGTAAACGTCGGGACGATAGGGCACGTGGACCACGGGAAGACGACGTTGACGAGTGCGATAACGCGCGTGTTGGCGCACAAGAAGATGGCGGAGTACATGGACTTCTGGTCGATAGACAAGGCGCCGGAGGAGAAGGAGCGGGGGATAACGATAGCGGTGGCGCACGTGGAGTACGAGACGGCTAAGCGGCACTACGCGCACATCGACTGTCCGGGCCACGCCGACTACGTGAAGAACATGATCACGGGAGCGGCGCAGATGGACGGGGCGGTGTTGGTGGTATCGGCGGCGGACGGGCCGATGCCGCAGACGCGGGAGCACATCTTGCTGGCGCGGCAGGTTGGGGTGCCGGCGATGGTGGCGTTTTTGAACAAGACGGACATGGTGGACGACCCGGAGCTTTTGGACCTGGTGGAGTTGGAGGTCCGGGAGCTGCTGTCGCAGTACGAGTTTCCTGGGGACGAGATACCGTTCGTGCGGGGCTCGGCGCTGGCGGCGATGGAGAGCGGGGAGTGGGAGGCGGAGGAGACGAAGTGCGTGCACGAGATATTGGCGGCGATAGACGACTACATACCGACGCCGGCGCGGGACGTGGACAAGCCGTTCCTGATGCCGGTGGAGGACGTGTTTACGATAACGGGGCGGGGGACGGTGGCGACGGGGCGAGTGGAGCGGGGCAAGGTCCGGGTGGGGGAGGAAGTGGAGCTGGTGGGCCTGAAGCCTAAGAGCACGAAGACGGTGTGCACGGGGGTGGAGATGTTCCGCAAGACGCTGGACGAGGGGCAGGCGGGGGACAACATCGGCGTGCTATTGCGGGGCATGGAGCGTGCGGAGGTGGAGCGGGGTATGGTGGTGGCTAAGCCGGGCTCGATCACGCCGCACACGAAGTTCTCGGGAGAGGTCTACGTGCTGACGAAGGAGGAGGGGGGACGGCACAAGCCGTTCTTCGACGGTTACCGGCCGCAGTTCTACTTCCGGACGACGGACGTGACGGGAACGGTCCACCTCCCGGAGGGGGTGGACATGGTGATGCCGGGAGACAACGTCTCGATGAAGGTGGAGCTCATAACGCCCATCGCGATGGAGAAGGAGCTGCGGTTCGCCATCCGCGAGGGCGGCCGCACCGTCGGCGCCGGCGTCGTCGCCGGCATCGAAGAGTAATTTATGGCCTTAAAAGGAGCCAACCAGATAATTACCCTCGAGTGCACGGTGTGCAAGGAGCGTAATTACACCACCACCAAGAACAAGAAGAAGCACACCGACCGGCTCGAGTTAAAGAAGTATTGCCCGCGTTGTCGTAAGCATACGCTCCACCGAGAAACAAAATAGGGTCATAGCTCAATTTGGCAGAGCACCGGATTCCAAATCCGGCGGTTGGGGGTTCGAGTCCCTCTGGCCCTGAATCAGTTTTAGCCTTACGAGGAGACGCCGATGCGCAAGTTGTGGAACTTTTTGGTCGAGGTCAGGGCGGAGTTGAAAAAGGTAACCTGGCCTACCTGGATAGAGGTCTTCTCGTCTACCATCGTCGTCATAATAACGACGCTGATTTTCGCCGCGCTGATAGGCGTCTGGGATAAGGTTTTGTCGGAAATAATGCTGCGTATACTCTGAGCGGACGGGGGAAACGGTTTTGGCGGAAGAAGAGACCAGCACTACGGTTACGGGCGCGGAAGGGGCGGAGCTCGAGGCGGCGGAACGCGAGGTCCCCAAGTACCGCGTACGGGTGGACGACCCGGACGTGCGGTGGTACGTTGTCCATACGCTGACCGGCCACGAGCAGAAGGTCAAGGCGGGGATAGACCGCGGCATCACGGAACGGAACTTGGGCGAGTTAATTTACGACGTCCTCGTCCCCGCGGAAGAGGTTACCACCCAGACTAAGCAGGGCAAAAGCGTACGCAGGAAAGTTTTCTTCCCCGGGTACGTGCTCGTCCAGATGAAGGTCAGCGAGGAGTCCTGGGGATTCGTGCGGCGGACCGCGGGCGTCACCGGCTTCGTCGGCTCGGGTGCCGCCCCCACGCCCTTATCCGACGAAGAGGTCCAGGTCGTAATCGACCAGATAGAGGGCCGTAAGCCTCAGCTCGAGGTCGAGGTCGATTTCGAGGAGGGAGACGTCGTTAACATCACCTCCGGCCCCTTCGCCAACTTCTCGGGCGTCGTGGAGGAGATTTACCCGGACCGCGGCAAGTGCAAGGTTATGGTGACGGTATTCGGCCGCGCGACCGCGGTGGAGCTGGACATATCGGAGGTAGAGAAGAGCCGCTAGCTATTGTGCGTTTTGGCGGGAAGCCGTCGGCTATGGTAACTAAGCGGGCAACGACGAAGATCAAATTGCAGGTGCCGGCGGGCCAGGCGAACCCGGCGCCGCCCGTGGGGCCCGCGCTGGGCCAGCACGGCGTGAATATCATGGCGTTCTGCCAGCAGTTCAACGAAGCCACCAAGGACCGGCAAGGGCTTATCCTGCCCGTCGTCATAACGGTGTATTACGATAAGTCCTTCTCTTTCGAGACGAAGACGCCGCCCGCGGCGGTCCTTTTGAAGAAGGCCGCCAATATTGCCAAGGGTTCGCCGGAGCCCAACCGGGAGAAGGTGGCCGCGGTGACGTACGGGCAGCTCGAGGAGATAGCCCGTACGAAAATGGAGGACTTAAACGCGGCGTCGCTCGCGGCCGCGGTCAAGATAATCGAGGGGACCGCGCGTTCAATGGGGATTACGATCGAGGAGGGTTAGCCCCTCGGCCGGAGGCGTCAACCCGTGGCGGGAAAGAAGTACGTAGAGGCCAAAAAGAAGATAGACCGCGAAGGCGAGTACTCGCTGAAGGACGCGGTGAGGCTGGTGCGGGAAGGGGCCTACGCCGGCTTCGACGAGACCGTGGACCTCGCCTTCCGCCTCGGCGTCGACCCCCGCCATGCCGACCAGATGGTCCGCGGCTCGGTAGTGTTGCCCTATGGGACGGGCAAAGCCGTACGAGTTTTGGTCCTGACGAAGGGGGAGAAAGTGCGGGAGGCCGAGGAGGCGGGGGCCGATTTCGTCGGCTTGGACGAGTATCTCACGAAAATCGAGAAGGAAAACTGGCTCGAGTTCGACCGCGTCGTGGCGACGCCGGACGTAATGAAGGACGTCGCCAAGTTGGGTAAATTGCTCGGCCCGCGGGGTTTGATGCCGAGCCCCAAGACGGGGACCGTGACCTTCGACGTTGCGAAGGCGGTAGCGGACATCAAGAAGGGGAAGGTGGATTACCGCGTCGACAAGTTGGGCAACGTCCACATGACCGTCGGGCGCCTGTCGTTCACGGACGAACAGCTCGCCGACAACGCCGGGGCGGCAATCGAGGCCGTGGTCAAGGCGCGGCCGCCCGCGGCGAAAGGGCAGTATCTACGGAGGCTCACGATCTCGAGCACGATGGGCCCCGGAATCCATTTGAACAAGCAAGAGGCGCTGGCGCTGGGCAGCGGCTAGCGCGGAAGCGGCGGCGCCACACCATGCCCATTAGCAGAGCGAAAAAGGAAGCCGTATTGGCGGACCTTAAGGCGGCCTTCGCCGAGGCGGGCGGCGCGCTGTTCACCGATTTTCGCGGCGTTGACGTTGCCGGCATGACCCGGCTTCGCGCGAGGTTGCGCCGGGAAGGCGTGCGTTACGTGGTCGCCAAGCGGGCGTTGGCCGAGCTCGCCCTGGCCGAGGCGCCCTCCCTGGACGAGTTGCTCGAGGGCGCTACGGGCATCGCCTTCTTAGGCGAGGAGCCCGTCGCCGTCGCGAAGGTCCTGGTGGATTTCAAGAAGGAATACGAGAGCTTCGTTATCAAGGGAGGGCTGTTGGGGGGCGAATTTTTACCGCCGGAAAAAATCGGCGAACTGGCGAGGACGCCGCCGCGCGACGTGCTCTTGAGTACGCTCTTCGGCGTTATGAAGTCGCCCCATACCTCTTTTGTGGGCGTCTTATCGGGGATAATCCGGAAAGCCGTCGCCACGCTCGCGGCCGTAGCCGAGAAAGAGAAGGAGGGGGAAGCGGCGACCCGGGCCTAAGGGCGGCGGCCAGATATAGTCGTTATACCGGCAATTGTTAAGGAGGTAAGCCCGCGACGGGCGCAAGGTTTATGACGAAGGAAGAAATTAAGGAAGCGATAAAGGCGATGACGGTCCTCGAGCTCTCCGAGTTGGTGAAGGAGCTGGAGGAAGAGTTCGGCGTTACGGCCGCGGCGCCGGTATCCGTCGCGGCCGCGGGACCGGCGGCCCCCGCGGAGGCGGTGCCGGCCGAGGAAGAGAAGACGGAATTCAACGTCGTGCTGAAGGCAATCGGCGACAATAAGATCCCCGTCATCAAAGTAGTCCGCGAGGTCACGGGCTTGGGATTGAAGGAAGCCAAGGAGCTCGTCGACAACGCGCCCGCGGCCGTCAAGGAAAGTTTGTCCAAAGAGGATGCCGAGCAGGTCAAAGCGAAGCTCGAGGAAGTCGGCGCTACTGTCGCGCTGGAGTAAGGGACCGGCGGTACAAGGCCGAGGAGGTTTCGGCGCGGCGGCGCGGCCGGCGCGGCAACGGGCAGCTGCACCCTTTACCTCGCTCAGGCCTGAAGGAGTGCTGGGGGTTTGACGATAAAAAGGATATCTTTCGCGGAAAAGGTCGAGCCGATCGAGATCCCCAATTTATTGGAGATCCAGAAGAAGTCGTACGAGGACTTCCTGCAGCACCTGACGTTACCCAATAGGCGGGTGTCCCAGGGGTTGGAGTACATCTTCGATAACACCTTCCCCATCTACGATTTCAACGGCGACTCCTATCTCGAGTTCGTCGAGTATAACGTCGGCTATACCAAGTACACGATAGAGGAGTGCAAGGTCAAGGGGATGACGTACGGCGTACCGCTGCGCGCGAAGTTCCGGTTCGTGGTGCGCGAGCGCGAGGCGCGGGATAAGGAGCCGCGCGTCGTGGACATTCGGGAGGAGGAACTATACCTCGGCGAAATCCCGATGATGACCGAGCGCGGTTCGTTCATCATCAACGGCGCGGAACGCGTCATCGTATCGCAACTGCACCGCTCGCCCGGCCTCGTTTTCAAGCAGACCGAACATTCCAGCGGGAGGGTACTCTACGGCGCTTCGATAATTCCCCACCGCGGCGCCTGGCTCGAAATCGCCTACGACGTCAACGGCGTCATAAACTTCTCCGTCGACCGAACCAACCGCCAGCCGCGCATACCGGTTACGGTGTTGCTTCGCGCCTTCGGGTACGGCGGCGCCGGCGACGTGGCGAGGCTCTACTACGACGTCGAGGCGGTCAACGTGGCGCGGCGGACGGGCCTAATAGGCAACTGTCTCGCTTCCGACGTCAAGACCGCCGAGGGTACGACCCTCTTCAAGCGGTTCACGCTGATAGACGAGAACGTGCTCGACCTCTTGCGGGACAACAGGGTCAAGGCGGTCGACGTCCTGGTCTCGCGCGACGGCTTGGAGGTGGGGGCGGTCCTACCCACGTTGCGCAAGGACGACGAGAGCCGCGTCAAGGCGCGCGCGGACGCGCTGATTAAGATCTATAACGAAATCCGTCCGGGCGACCTCTCGAACGTGGAGACCGCGGAGGCCGCGTTCGAGAACCTCTTCGCCAATCCCCGACGCTACGATTTGAGCAAAGTAGGTCGCCGCAAGCTCGACCTAAGGTTGGGTTTGGACTTCCCGTTGGACGATAGGACCCTGCACGGCGAGGACGTTCTCGAGACCGTACGGGAGCTGGCCACCTTGCACGCCCAGGAGGGCGACGTGGACGACGTCGACCACCTGGGGAACCGGCGCGTGCGCGCGGTGGGCGAGCTTTTGGAATACCGGTTCCAGGTCGGCTTGACGCGGATGGAACGCGTCATCCGGGAGCGGATGAGCATACTCGATTTGGGCGATTGTATGCCGCGGGACCTCGTAAACGCTAAGCCGCTCATGAGCGCGGTAAAGGAGTTCTTCGGCTCGAGCCAGCTTAGCCAGTTCCTCGACCAGATAAACCCCCTGGCCGAGCTCACGCACAAGAGGCGCCTGTCGGCCCTCGGGCCCGGCGGCCTCTCCCGCGAGCGGGCGAACTTCGAGGTGCGCGACGTCCATTACACGCACTACGGCCGGATGTGCCCCATTGAGACGCCGGAGGGCCCGAACATAGGCCTTATCACCAGCCTCGCCACCTATTCCCGAATTAACGAGTTCGGCTTCGTCGAGACGCCTTATAGGCGGGTTAAAAAAGGCCGCATTACGGACGAGGTCGTGTACCTCGACGCGGGCGAAGAGGACAGGTACACGATCGCGCAGGCCAAGGCCCCGGTCGACAGGCGCGGTCGTTTTACGTCCGAATACGTGTACGCGCGGCGGCGCGGCGAATTCCTCCTGGTCGAACCCCAAGAGGTGGAATTCATAGACATCTCGCCGCGCCAGCTGGTTTCGATTTCCACGTCCTTGATCCCCTTCCTGGAGCACGACGACGCCAACCGCGCGCTCATGGGCTCCAACATGCAGCGGCAAGCGGTACCGTTGATAAAGACCGAGGCGGCCTACGTCGCTACGGGCATCGAAACGCGCGTGGCGCACGATTCCGGCGTAATCGTAACGGCGCGCGCGTCCGGCACCGTCGAGAAGGTGACCGCGGACGCCGTCGTCATCCGCCCCGACACGGCCGAAGATGACGCGGCCTACGGCTGGTTCGAGCCGGACCTCTACCGCCTCAAAAAGCACGAGCGGACCAATCAGGATACCTGCTTCAACCAGGTTCCCGTCGTCGAAAAGGGCGAGCGGGTCAAGGCCGGCCAGGTGATCGCGGACGGCCCGGCGACCAAGGACGGCGAGCTCGCGCTCGGGCGGAACGTACTCGTCGCCTTTATGCCGTGGATGGGCTACAACTTCGAGGACGCCATCGTCGTCAGCAAAGGCCTGGTGGAGAGCGACGACTTCACCTCGATCCACGTCGAGGAGTTCGAGATCGAGTGCCGCGAGACCAAACTAGGCCGCGAGGAGATCACGCGCGACATCCCCAACGTCGGCTCCGAGGCGTTGAAGAATCTCGACGAGAACGGCATTATCCGTGTCGGTGCCGAAGTGCACGCGGGCGACATTATGGTGGGCAAGGTCGCCCCCAAGGGCGAATCCGAGCTGACGCCGGAGGAGCGGTTACTCAGGGCCATCTTTGCCGAGAAAGCGGGCGACGTGCGCGACGCGTCGCTCAAGGCGCCCCCCGGCATGAGCGGCATCGTCGTGGACGTTAAAATATTCTCGCGCAAGGAACGGGAACGCGCCGACGGCCGCGCGCGCGCGGAGGAGGCCAGACGCATAGAGAAACTCGAGAATGAGAAATGCAAGAAGGTCAAGGCCGCGCGCGAGGTGTGCGAGAAACAGCTCACCAAACTCCTGTTGGGCAACACCTTCAGCTACCGCCTCGTCGACGACCTCACGGGTGGCGTGCTTTTGGCCCGCGGCGCTAAGGTAACGCCGGCCGTACTGCGGAACAAAATTCTCGAGCCGGTTATCGAACGGCGCGTCAAGACCCACGGCGTCGTCGGCCGCAACGCGGAAAAGGTAGTGGGCCGGTTCCACACTTATGCCCACGAGGTATCGAGCCAGGTAGATAAGGAGATCGACCGGATCAGAAAAGGTGACGACCTGCCGCCGGGCGTGCTCAAGATGGTCAAAGTATACGTGGCCCGCAAGCGGCGGCTCACCATCGGCGACAAGATGGCCGGCCGGCACGGCAATAAGGGCGTCGTCGCGAAAGTAGTGCCGATGGAAGATATGCCCTTTATGGAGGACGGCACGCCGGTCGATATCGTCCTCAACCCGTTGGGGGTACCCAGCCGGCTCAACGTAGGGCAGATCTTCGAGACCCACGTCGGGTGGGCGGCACATAAACTGGCTAAATTCTTCGAGTGCCCGATATTCGAGGGTGCCTCCGAGGACGAGATAAAAAGCTACCTCGAGGAGGCGGGCATTCCGACTTCGGGAAAGGTAACGGTGTACGACGGCCGCACGGGCGACGCCTTCAGCCACGCGGTAACGGTGGGCTATATCTACTTGTTCAAATTACTCCATCTCGCCGACGACAAGATCCACGCGCGCTCGGTGGGCCCGTACTCGTTGGTTACGCAGCAGCCGTTGGGCGGCAAAGGGCAATTTGGCGGCCAGCGCTTCGGGGAAATGGAAGTTTGGGCTCTCGAGGCGTACGGCGCGGCTTACACGCTGCAGGAATTGTTGACCGTCAAATCGGACGACGTTCTCGGGCGCGCGCGCATGTACGAGGCCATAGTCAAGGGCCGCAACATACCCGAGCCGGACACGCCCGAATCGTTCAACGTGTTGATAAACGAACTCCGGGCGTTATGCCTGGACGTTCATCCCGAGGAAGCGTAAGGCCGGCAGTAGTCGGCCGGCGTCGGCGAACGGCGCCGGGGACTAGCCGGAACGCGCGGGGGAAAAAGTGATCTGGGGACTCTACGACGATAAGAGAAAACAGCGGAAAGAGTTCACCGCCGTCACCATCGGGATAGCCTCGCCCGAGAAGATCCTGTCGTGGTCTCACGGCGAGGTCAAGAAGGCCGAGACTATTAACTACCGGACGTTTCGGCCCGAGCGCGACGGCCTGTTCTGCGAGCGCATATTCGGCCCCACCAAGGACTGGGAATGCGCCTGCGGGAAGTACAAGCGCATCAAGAACCGAAACGTGGTCTGCGACCGATGCGGCGTCGAGGTGACCGAGTCGCGCGTGCGCCGGGAGCGGATGGGCCATATCAAGCTCGTCTCGCCCGTCGCTCACATTTGGTTCGTCAAGGGTGCGCCCAACTACGTTGCCAATCTATTGGGCATATCGAGCCGGGACCTCGAGCGCGTGGTCTACTACGCCGCGTATTTGGTTATCGACCCGGGCCTTAAATCCGAAACGGACCTCGCCCCCGCCCAGGTAATCTCCGAGGAACAATACCGTCGCCTGTACGAGAAGTTCCCGGGCGAATTCGAGGCCGACACGGGGGCGCCCGCGGTCCGGCGGCTGATCGAGGAGCTCGACCTCGAGGCGCTGTCGGTGCAATTGAAGGCCGACCTCGAGACGACGAAGTCTAAGCAGAAGCGGAAGGCCATACTGAAGAGGCTTCAACTCGTCGAAGCCGTACGCAAGTCGGGGAACCGGCCGGAGTGGATGGTGTTGGAGGTCTTGCCCGTTCTGCCGCCCGACCTCCGGCCGCTGGTGCCGTTGGACGGCGGCCGCTTCGCCACCTCGGACCTCAACGACCTGTACCGGACCGTAATCAACCGCAACAATCGCCTCCGCAAGTTGATAGAGCTCAAGGCGCCGGACGTCATCCTCCGCAACGAGAAGAGGATGTTGCAGGAGTCGGTGGACGCCCTTTTGGATAACGGCCGGCGCGGTTACGCCGTGCGCGGCGTCAACAACCGCCCCCTCAAGTCGCTCTCCGACAACCTAAAGGGTAAGCTGGGGCGTTTCCGCCAGAACCTCTTGGGCAAGAGGGTGGACTATTCCGGCCGGGCGGTGATAGTGGTCGGGCCGGAGCTGAAGCTGCACGAGTGCGGCGTCCCCAAGAAGATGGCCCTCGAGCTCTTCAAGCCGTTTATCATACAGAAGCTCGAGGAACGCGGCTTCGTACACACCATCAAGAGCGCCAAACGCCTCGTGGAACAAGTCAAGCCCGAGGTCTGGGACATACTCGAAGAGTGTATCCGCGACTATCCCGTATTGCTCAACCGCGCGCCCACGTTGCACCGTCTCGGCATCCAGGCCTTCAAGCCGGTCCTGGTCGAGGGTTCCGCCATCCGGATACATCCTCTCGTATGTACCGCTTTCAACGCCGACTTCGACGGCGACCAGATGGCGGTCCACGTGCCCATTTCCCCCGAGGCGCAACTCGAGGCCAAGCTCCTGATGGCGAGTACGCGCAACATCCTCTCGCCCGCGCACGGCAAGCCCCTCGCTACGCCGACGCAGGACATCGTCCTCGGGTGTTACGCCCTCACCAAGCCCAAGGAAGGCGAGAAGGGGGAAGGTAAGGCTTTCGCCGACGCGGACGAAGTCATGTTGGCTCACGAGTTGGGCGAGGTAGGGCGGTACGCGAAAATAAAGGTGCGCCTGTACGGCGAACTGATAGAGACGACGGTGGGCCGCGTACTCCTCAACGAGGTTCTGCCCGACGATTTCGTCTTCGTTAACAAAACGGTCGACAAGAAGACCTTGGGAGGCATAATCGCGGAGGTCTATCAACGTTACGGCCTCGCGCGGACCGTTACGTTGTTGGACGACCTCAAGGAACTGGGGTTCCTGCACGCCACGTTGGCCGGCGTTACGTTCGGCGTCGACGACCTCGTCGTTCCCCCGGAAAAGGCGACGCTCATCGAAGAGACGAAGCGCGAAGTCGAGAAGATCGACAAGCTTTACAAGCAGCAAGCCATTACGTACGGCGAACGCTACAATATGGTCATCGACGCTTGGACGCGGACCACCGACGTCTTGAGTGAACTGGTCTTCGACCGTTTGGGTAAAGACGCCAAGGGTTTCAACCCCGTATTTATGATGGCCGACTCCGGCGCGCGGGGGTCCCAAAACCAGATCCGGCAGCTCTGCGGCCTGCGCGGCTTGATGGCCAAACCCCAGAAGAAGATTACGGGCCGCATCGGCGAAATTATAGAGCAACCCATCCTCTCCAACTTCCGCGAAGGCCTTTCCGTCCTGGAGTACTTCATTTCCACCCACGGCGGCCGGAAGGGCTTGGCCGATACCGCGCTCAAGACCGCGGACGCGGGCTACCTTACGCGGCGACTCGTGGACGCCGCCCACGACCTCATAGTGACCGAGGAGGACTGCCGTACGCTCCTGGGCATCGAGATGGCGGCCCTCAAGGAAGGCGAGGAGGTAATAGCTTCGCTCGCGGACCGGGTCCTGGGTCGCGTGGCGTTGGAGGATGTGTACGACCCCGTGACGGGCGAGCTCATCGTCGCCGCCAACCAGTTGGTCGACGAGGGGGAGGCCGAGAAGATCGAGATGTCGAACGCGACGTCGGCCAAGATACGGTCCGTTCTGACGTGTGAGTCGCGCCGGGGGGTATGCACCCTCTGTTACGGGAAGAACCTCGCGACGGGCAAGCTCGTGGACGTGGGCGAGGCCGTGGGCGTTATCGCCGCGCAGTCCGTCGGCGAACCGGGGACGCAATTGACGTTGCGCACCTTCCACGTCGGCGGGACGGCGAGCCGTATCGTCGAGCAGTCCAAGATCTCGGCCAAGGTCGCGGGCAAGGCGCGCTTCGAGCGCCTGCGCAAAGTAGAAAGGCCCGACGGTTCGAAAGTCGTCCTCTCGCGCAACGCGGAGCTTGTCATCGTTGACGAGGAAGGCCGCGACCGGATAAAGTACACCGTACCCTACGGCGCGACGTTACGCGTGGAGGACGGCCAGTTTTTGGAAAAAGGCCAGGTCATATACGAGTGGGACCCCTACAGCGAGCCGATCCTTGCGGACGTCGGCGGCAAGGTCGAACTCCGCGACATCATCGAGGGCGTAACGCTCCGCGAAGAGGTGGACGCCGCCGGCCTCATACAACGGGTCGTCGTAGGCGGTACGAGGCGCAAAGACCTCGACCCCCACATCGTCGTCCACGTCGCCGGGGGCGGCAAGGACCTCGAGTATCCCGTGCCTTACGGCGGATACCTAAACGTACACGAAAGCGAGAAAGTCGAGGCCGGCCGTTTGCTCGTCAAGCTCCCGCGGGAGATCGGCAAAACGCGTGACATTACCGGCGGCTTGCCGCGCGTCGCGGAGTTGTTCGAGGCCCGGCGGCCGAAGAACCCGGCCATAATTTCCGAGATCGACGGCAGCGTCGAAATCAAAGGAACTCGTAAGGGTAAGCGCAAGATCGTCGTGAGTGGCGAACACCAGGCCAAGGAGTACGAGATACCCCAGGGCAAACACCTGAAGGTCCACAACGGCGATTTCGTGACCGCGGGGCAACAGTTATGTGACGGCAACATCGACCCGCACGATATACTCCGCGTGAAGGGCGATAAGGAGGTCCAAGAGTACCTCGTCAACGAGATCCAGGAGGTCTACCGCCTCCAAGGCGTCGAAATCAACGACAAGCACCTCGAGTGCATCGTCCGCAAGATGTTGCGGAAGGTGAAAATAGAGACGGTGGGCGATACCGACTTCCTGCCCGAGCAGGTCGTGGACAAGTTCACCTTCCGCGACGTCAACGAGAAGATGATCGCCCAGGGCAAGAAGCCGGCGACGGCCAGCCCGATTTTGCAGGGCATAACCGAGGCGGCGCTGTCCACCGATTCCTTCATCAGCGCGGCCTCGTTCCAAAAGACGACCCATATCCTGGCCGAAGCGGCCTTCGCCGGCAAGCGCGATAGTTTATTGGGATTGAAAGAGAACGTCATAATGGGCCACCTTATACCGGCCGGCCTCGGCGCCTTCGACGCTTCTAAGTTACACGTCCGGGTCGCGGAAGAGGTCGCGCCCGAAGCGGAAGGGGCCGAGGAGGAATTGGTCCGCGAAAACTAGGAACGGCGCGACGTAGCGCTACGTCGGAGGAACAATGCCCACCATCAATCAACTGGTGAGAAAAGGGCGTAAGAAGGCACGGAGGAAGTCGAAATCTCCTGCCCTGGCGAGGTGCCCCCAACGCCGGGGCGTATGTACGCGTGTGTGGACCGTAACGCCCAAGAAGCCGAACTCGGCCCTGCGCAAAGTCGCGCGCGTGCGGCTCACTACGGGTACGGAAGTGACGGCCTATATCCCGGGCGTGGGTCATAACCTGCAGGAGCACTCTATCGTCCTCGTGCGGGGGGGCCGGATCAAGGATATCCCCGGCGTCCGTTATCACGTTATACGGGGGGCCCTCGACGCCTCGGGCGTGGCGGACCGTGCGCGCGGCCGTTCCAAATACGGCGCGAAAAAGCCCAAAGGGGCTACTAAATGAGCCGGCGTTTTCCGCCCAACGTTGACCCGGAGGTCGTTTAATTAATGGCTCGTTCCCGCAAGCCCGAAAAACGGACGTGGCCGCCCGACCCCAAGTACGCGTCGCCCCTCGTGACGAGGTTCATAAACAGTATCGTGTCGCGGGGTAAGCGTTCGTTAGCCGAGCGGATCTTCTACCGTGCCATGGATATAATCGCCGAGAAAACCGGCGATGACCCGTTGGCGGTCTTCAACCGGGCCGTTAACAACGTGAAGCCGTCGCTCGAGGTTAAATCGCGACGCGTCGGCGGCGCGACGTACCAGGTACCCGTGGAGGTCCATCAGCGCCGACGGGTAGCTTTAGCCATTCGTTGGATGAAAGCTGCCGCCAACGCGAGGCCGGAACACGGTGCCGTCGACAAGCTGGCGGGCGAAATACTCGACGCCGCCAAAGGCGCGGGCGCGGCGCACAAGAGGAAGGAAGATACCCATCGGATGGCCGAGGCCAATAAAGCCTTTGCCCATTACCGTTGGTAGTTATCTCCGTTGGGGGCCGGCGGCTGGTTAATGGTTTACGGTTGGCGTAAAATCGTAAGTATCGATCCCGGTTAGCACCCTTCGGTTTGGGGAAGAAGCTGAGCCATCCCCTGCCGGGGATGGTTTTTTTTACCTTGGCGGTCTATGCCCCGAAAGTCGCCCATCGAGAAAGTACGGAACGTAGGCATCGCGGCCCACGTGGATGCCGGCAAGACGACCGTGACCGAGCGGGTCTTGTATTACACGGATAAGACCTACAAAATAGGCGAGGTCGACGAGGGCGCCGCGGAGATGGACTGGATGGAGCTCGAGCGCGAACGGGGCATTACGATAACCGCGGCGGCCACGACCGTTTCCTGGAGGGGGCGGCGAATAAACATTATCGACACCCCCGGGCACGTGGATTTCACGGTGGAAGTCGAGAGGTCCCTTCGCGTGCTGGACGGCGTGGTCGTGGCGTTGTGTGCCGTGGGGTGCGTCGAACCTCAGTCTGAGACGGTGTGGCGGCAGGCGGACCGTTACAACATACCGCGCATCGTATTCGTCAACAAGATGGACCGCGTCGGCGCCGACTTCTTCGCCGCGGTGCGCGAGCTGCGGGAAAAGTTGGCCGCGAACGCCGTACCCGTACAGGTGCCTATAGGCAACGAGGACACTTTCGTGGGCGTCACGGACCTCGTAACCATGACGCCCTATATATTCGACGCCGATACCCTCGGTAAGAACTACGACCCGATAAGTCTCTACAGCCTCCGCGAAGAACGGCGGGCCGAAATTATGGGGTGGCGGAAGAATTTGCTCGAGGCCGTGGCGGAGGTGGACGAGGCCGCGATGGAGGCCTACCTCGAGGGCCGGGAGCTGGGAACGGAGGACCTTGTCGCGGCCATACGGCGGGCTACGCTGAGCTACGCGCTCGTGCCCGTGTTGTGCGGCTCGGCGCTCAGGAATATCGGCATCCAGTTGCTTATCGACGCCGTAGTCGACTACTTGCCGTCGCCCGTCGACGTGCCGCCGGTCATAGGCCAGCGCCCGGGCAAAAGAGAAACCGATTTGCGGCGCGCCGCGGACGACGAGCCGTTCTCGGCCCTGGCTTTTAAAATCATGGGCGACCCGTACGTGGGGCGGCTCGCCTTCGTCCGCGTATATTCCGGGTCCGCGCGCGCGGGCGCGACGGCCTTCAACGCCAACACGGGCAAAAAAGAGAAATTGGGCCGTCTGTTGGAAATGCACGCCAACGACCGTGACGACGTCGGCGCCGTATACGCCGGCGACATCGCCGCGGTAGTCGGCCTAAAAAATACCTTCACCGGCGATACCTTGTGCGACGAAAAGCACCCTATCGTCCTCGAGCGCATAAGGTTCCCGGAGCCGGTGGTCTCGGTCGCGATTGAGCCGAGGACGAAGGCCGACGAGGAGAATTTGAACGAGGCGCTCGCCAAGCTGGCGGAGGAGGACCCCACTTTTAAGGTCCGCTACGACGAGGCCACCGGCCAGACGATTATATCCGGGATGGGGGAGCTTCATCTGGATATATTGACTAAGCGGATGACGCGCGAGTTCGGCGTCGCGGCCAGCGTCGGCCCGCCGCAGGTGGCCTATAAGGAGACCGTCGCCGCGGTGGGGCGGGGAGAGGGGAAGTTCGTCAAGCCGGCCGGCGCTAAGGGGCAGTACGGCCACGTTTGCCTCGAAATCCGTCCCCATCCCGGGGGCGACTTCCTATTCGAGAACCGCCTCCCGGGCGGCGTCCTCGAGAAAGAGTACGTCGGGGCTACCGAGCGCGGCGTACGGGGCGCGCTGGAGGCGGGCGTCCAGGCCGGGTTCCCGGTGACGGGCGTGGCCGTCGCCCTCTACGACGGGTCCTCTCACCCCGTGGAATCGACGCCCATCGCGTTCGAGATCGCCGCCCAGCAGGCTTTCCGCTTGGCGATGCAACGGGCGCAACCCGAGCTTTTGGAGCCTTACGGCACGTTGGAGATAGTCACGCCTGAGGTGTACGTCGGCGACGTCATAAACGACCTCAACGGCCGGCGCTCTGAGGTCGTGGGTATGGAGCGCCGTGCCGACGCGCAGATAATTAGGGCCGTCTGCCCCATCGCCGAAACTTTCGGTTACGCTACCGGCCTTCGTTCCATAACCCAAGGGCGCGCTACCTATTCGCTGGAGTTCTTGCGCTACGATAAGGTCCCCAAGAATATCACCGACCAGGTTCTGCGCCGGACCCGCGGGTTTGTCCCTGAATTTTAGTTGTTATGGGAGGCTTTAAGTCATAAAAAGGTTTACTTTCAAAGGGTTTTATGTTATACATCAAAACTTCGCGCCTCCGTCGGCGGTGCGATTAACTTATACTGTGAATTATCTTTGACAAATAATCCAACGGTAGATACAAAAATTCCTGCCGCTTGATGGTATCGGAGGTTTTGACGCCATGGCCAAGGCGAAGTTTGAGCGGACGAAGCCGCACGTAAACGTCGGGACGATAGGGCACGTGGACCACGGGAAGACGACGTTGACGAGTGCGATAACGCGCGTGTTGGCGCACAAGAAGATGGCGGAGTACATGGACTTCTGGTCGATAGACAAGGCGCCGGAGGAGAAGGAGCGGGGGATAACGATAGCGGTGGCGCACGTGGAGTACGAGACGGCTAAGCGGCACTACGCGCACATCGACTGTCCGGGCCACGCCGACTACGTGAAGAACATGATCACGGGAGCGGCGCAGATGGACGGGGCGGTGTTGGTGGTATCGGCGGCGGACGGGCCGATGCCGCAGACGCGGGAGCACATCTTGCTGGCGCGGCAGGTTGGGGTGCCGGCGATGGTGGCGTTTTTGAACAAGACGGACATGGTGGACGACCCGGAGCTTTTGGACCTGGTGGAGTTGGAGGTCCGGGAGCTGCTGTCGCAGTACGAGTTTCCTGGGGACGAGATACCGTTCGTGCGGGGCTCGGCGCTGGCGGCGATGGAGAGCGGGGAGTGGGAGGCGGAGGAGACGAAGTGCGTGCACGAGATATTGGCGGCGATAGACGACTACATACCGACGCCGGCGCGGGACGTGGACAAGCCGTTCCTGATGCCGGTGGAGGACGTGTTTACGATAACGGGGCGGGGGACGGTGGCGACGGGGCGAGTGGAGCGGGGCAAGGTCCGGGTGGGGGAGGAAGTGGAGCTGGTGGGCCTGAAGCCTAAGAGCACGAAGACGGTGTGCACGGGGGTGGAGATGTTCCGCAAGACGCTGGACGAGGGGCAGGCGGGGGACAACATCGGCGTGCTATTGCGGGGCATGGAGCGTGCGGAGGTGGAGCGGGGTATGGTGGTGGCTAAGCCGGGCTCGATCACGCCGCACACGAAGTTCTCGGGAGAGGTCTACGTGCTGACGAAGGAGGAGGGGGGACGGCACAAGCCGTTCTTCGACGGTTACCGGCCGCAGTTCTACTTCCGGACGACGGACGTGACGGGAACGGTCCACCTCCCGGAGGGGGTGGACATGGTGATGCCGGGAGACAACGTCTCGATGAAGGTGGAGCTCATAACGCCCATCGCGATGGAGAAGGAGCTGCGGTTCGCCATCCGCGAGGGCGGCCGCACCGTCGGCGCCGGCGTCGTCGCCGGCATCGAAGAGTAGGGCCGTACGGGGCCGCTACGAGGCAATGCCGAAGAAGAGAATAAAGATACGCCTCAGGGCTTTTGACCACCGGTTGCTCGACCGCTCGGTGGAGGAGATATGCGCGACGATCCGGCGGACCGGCGCGCACGTATGCGGCCCCATACCGCTGCCCACGGAGATAAACCGCTTCACCGTACTCCGTTCGCCGCACGCGGACAAGAAGTCGCGTGAGCAGTTCGAGATGCGCACGCACAACCGCCTAATCGAAATCGAGGAGCACAGCGGCGACACCATAGACGCGTTAACGCGGCTGCAATTGCCCGCGGGCGTAGAGGTCGAGATAAAGCTGTAGTTGGGACCCGCTTAGATATGCCGCTCGGAATGTTGGGAAAGAAATTGGGTATGACGACGGCCTTCGACGAGGAGGGTCGCGCGGTCGCGGTTACGGTCCTCGAGCTGCCGCCCAACCGCCTCACCCAGGTCAAGTCGCCTGAGAAGGACGGCTACGCCGCGGTGCAGCTTGGCCTCGGCGAGAAAAAGCGGCCTAATAAACCGGAGGCCGGCCACGCGGCCCGGGCCGGCGTCGCGCCGCCGGAGGTACTCCGCGAATTCAGGACCGCCGACGCGGCGTCCTTCAAACCGGGCGACGTCGTCGACGTATCGATCTTCGAGGGCGTCGCCGCGGTGGACGTCCGGGCCCGGTCCAAAGGCCGGGGGTTCGCGGGCGTTATTAAGAGGCACGGCTTCCGCCGCGGCCCCAAGAGTCACGGGTCCAAGGCCTATCGGCGGCCCAAATCCATCGGCGCCTCCGCGACGCCCTCCAAGGTCTACAAGGGCAAGAGGATGCCGGGGCATATGGGCCACCGCTGGCTGACGTGCGCTAGCCTTAAGGTGTTCCGGCTCGACGCCGAGAAGTCGCTTTTGGTCGTAAAGGGCCCCACGCCCGGGCCCAACGGCGGCCTCGTCGTCGTCTCGCCGGCGCGGAAGACCCTTCGCGCCGGGGCGAAGTCTTAAGCCATGAAGGCGAGATTATTAGATCAAGTAGGACGTGAGACCGGCGAGCTCGAGCTCGCGGACAGCGTCTTCGCCGCGGAGCCGAGGCCGGACCTCGTCCACCTGTGCGTCGTGGCGCAACTCGCCGCGCGGCGCGCGGGTTCGGCCAAGGCCAAGACGCGGGGCGAAGCGCGCGGCGGCGGCCGTAAGCCTTACCGCCAGAAGGGTACCGGCCACGCCCGCCAGGGCTCGATCCGGTCGCCTCAGTGGCGGGGGGGCGGCGTCGCCTTCGGCCCAACGCCCCGTAATTTTGGAAAGAATATTCCGCGCAAGGTCCGCCGGGCGGCTTTCCGGAGCGTGCTATCGGACAAGGCCCGCAACGGCAAATTGCGGATTATCGACCGCCTGCAATTCGACGAATACCGGACGAAGGGCGTCGTCGAAATGCTGGCGGATATGGACCTGCTGGACGCCAAGGTGCTTTTCATTATCGACGAAAAGAACGAGGAGTTCGTGAAGTCGGCGGCCAACGTACCCACGGTCAGCGTGCGCCACGCGGGCAACGCCAGCATCTACGAGGTCGTCGACGCCGACGAGCTCGTGGTAACCGAGGCCGCGGCCAAGGCGCTCGAGCGGAAGTTGGCGTAATGAAGGCGCCCCAGGACATAATAGTTCAGCCGTTGATAAGCGAGAAGATGGAGTACCTCCAAGAGGCGCAGCGCAAGTACGCCTTCAAGGTCCACCCGTCCGCCAATAAGATCGAAATAAGAATGGCGGTCGAGGCTATCTACAACGTTACGGTTACGGACGTCAACGTCATGAACCGGAAGGGCAAGAAGCGGCGCGTCCGTTATACCGAAGGCCGGCGTTCCAATTGGAAGAAGGCCGTGGTTACCCTTAAAGAAGGGGACTCTATCGAGTATTTCGAGTGATCCTTACGATATGGCTATAAAGAAATATAAACCAACCTCCCCCGGCCGACGTTTTATGAGCGTACGCCCGTTCGACGGCCTTGCGGAAAAAAAGCCGGAGAAAAGGCTTTTAAAGGCCAAAAAGCAACGTGCCGGCCGGGACGGTAGAGGACGCATTTCCGTGCGCCATCGGGGCGGCGGCAATCGACGCAAGGTCCGCGTCGTCGACGTGAAGCGCGCCAAGGACGGCGTCCCCGGCCGCGTCGCGTCGCTGGAGTACGACCCGAATCGCTCCGCGGACGTCGCGCTCGTGGTCTATGCCGACGGCGACAAGCGCTACGTCATCGCCAACGAGGGGATGAAGGTCGGCGACGCCGTTAACTCGGGCGCCGAGGCCGAGGCGAAGGTCGGGAATGCGATGCCGCTCCGCAACATCCCCGCGGGCGCCGTCATCTCGTGTCTGGAGATGAAGCCGGGCAAGGGCGCCCAGATCGCGCGCGCCGCGGGGACCTACTGCACGCTGTTGGCGAAGGAGGGAGGCGTCGGCCACGTCAGGCTGCCCTCGGGCGAGGTCCGCCTCTTTGCGCTCGAGTGTCGGGCGACGGTGGGCGAGATCGGCAACGCGGACCAAGCCAACATCAAGATCGGCAAGGCGGGCCGGAAACGCTACATGGGCATCAGGCCCACGGTGCGCGGCGTAACGATGAACCCAAACGACCATCCCCACGGCGGCGGCGAGGGCAAATCCAAAGGGGGCAACCACCCGCAATCGCCTTGGGGATGGTTCACGAAAGGTGCCAGGACGAGGAAGAAAAAACAATCCGACAAGTACATCGTGAGCCGGCGGAAGAAGTAGCCGCGCCGGCTTAGGCGACTGGGGAAGAGGTTTGGCGCGCTCGACTAAAAAGGGACCGTACGTCGACGGAAAGCTGATGGCGAAGGTAAAGAACGTCGAGGCCTCGGGCGAGAAGGTCGTCATAAAGACATGGGCCCGGCGGAGCACGATACCGCCCGAGTTCGTGGGCTACACCGTCGCGGTACACAACGGCCGGAAATTTATACCCGTCTATATTACCGAAGACATGGTAGGCCACAAGCTGGGCGAGTTCGCGCCCACGCGGATATTCCGTTCGCACGGCGGCCCCACCGCGCGAACCACTCGCCTTAAGTAAAGATGGAATTTCGGGCCCGGCAGAAATGGATTAAACTCTCGCCGCAAAAGGCGCGGCTGGTAGCGAACGCCGTCCGGGGTTTAGACGTCCAGGAGGCTATCGACGCCTTAAAGTTTATGCCCCAAAAGGCGGCGCTCCAAATAAGTAAGGCCGTCCGGTCCGCCCTCGCCAACGCGCGCGAGTGCAAAGGCGACGAAAAGCCGGACGTCGATAGGCTTTTTTTGAAGTCGGTCGTCGTGGACGGTGGGCCGACGCTTAAACGCGTGAAGCCGCGCGCCTACGGACGGGCCCATCGGATACGTCGGCGCACGAGCCACATTTTCGTCGTTTTGGCCGAGAGGTCGGAGGAGGAGCTGGCCCGCGCGCGGGCACGGGGCGAGGGACGCCGGAAGGTCGCGCCCCCCAAGGCCGAGAACGGCGGCCCGGAGGGGCCGGCCGAAGCCGGCGCGGAGGGAGCGAGGGCGAGGCCGGCAAAACCCAAGCGGCCGCGCTTCCTCGGGTTCAAGAAGAAAGAGGACCGGTACGGCGCCAAGGTTAAGGGCGCGGGCGAAGGCAAGGAGAAAGTACCGGCCGAGCACCGGAAGACGGAACGCGGGACCAAAGGCGGCCGCAAAAAGAGGTAAGGCCGCGGGAATTCGCCATGGGACAGAAAACGCACCCGGTTGGTTTTCGGTTGGGTTACATTAAGACTTGGGATTCGCGATGGTTCGCGAAGCGGGATTACGCCGCAAAGCTCCACCAGGACCTGGCGATTCGGGCCTACATTAAAAAGAACTTCGCGAACGCGGCGATATCGCGCGTCCACATCGAGCGGACCACGGACCGTATAGTCGTTCACATTTGGACCGCGCGGCCGGGGATGATAATCGGCACCAAGGGCGCAAGGATCTCCCAACTGCGGGAGGAACTCAAGGAGCTCGTGGGGGGCGAGCTCGACGTCGAAATACGCGAGATCGAGAACGCCGAGCTAGACGCCCAGCTGGTGGCGGAGAACATCGCCGCCCAGCTCGAGCGGCGCATGGGCTTCAGGCGGGTGATGAAAAAGACGTTGGCCACCGTTATGAAACTCGGCGTCAAGGGGTGCAAGATCCAGGTAAAAGGCCGCATCGGCGGCGGCGAGATGGGCCGCCAGGAGAGGTACGCCGACGGCCGCGTCCCCCTCCAGACGTTACGCGCCGACATCGATTACGGCCAGGCCGAGGCCAAGACCGTTTACGGCGTCGTGGGCGTAAAGGTTTGGATATTCCGCGACGAAGTGCTGCCTTCCGAGGTCGCGGAACGAGAGGCCTTGGTTGAACGGACGCGTCGCCCCGCGAAGAAAAAACGGCGCCGGTCCAAGAGGAGCGGCTCCCGTTAGCGGCGGCGACGGCGCGGCCTCGGCGGGTGAGTAAATATGTTAATGCCGAAACGCACCAAGTGGCGCAAACAGCAGCGGGGCCGCCGGCGGGGGAAGGCCACGCGCGGCAATAAGTTGCAGTTCGGCTCTTACGGCCTGCAGGCGCGCGAGGCGTGTTGGCTCAGCGCGGCCCAGATCGAGTCGGCGCGCGTCGCCATCACCCGTCACGTCAAGCGCCAAGGGAAGCTGTGGATACGCGTTTTCCCGGATAAGCCGACGACGAAAAAGCCTCTCGAGACCCGCATGGGCAAAGGAAAGGGCGCGCCCGAGTTCTGGGTGGCCGTCGTGCGCCCCGGCCTCGTGTTGTTTGAGCTCGAGGGCGTGGCGCCCGCGACGGCGCGAGAGGCGATGCGTTTGGCCGGCTATAAGTTGCCGATAAAGACGAAGTACCTGGAGCTTGAGGAATAGCCGTGGGCCTTAAGAAGGAAAGGGAAGAGTTACGTCAAAAGACGCTCGAGGAGCTGGAGATCTCGCTCCGGGATGCCAAGAAGGAGATATTGGCGATCAGGACCAACATCGCCACGCGTAAGGAAGAGGACAATAGCCGGAGCAAGATGCTCAAGCGCCGCATCGCCCGCATCCTTACCGTGATCGGCGAGAAACAGGGTGAGGCCGTGGCGGCCGGCACCGTGGCCGCGGGAGATGAGCGATGACGGTCGCGGAGCTGAGAGGAGCGGAACGGGGCCGGCGTAAGCAGATGCAGGGTCGCGTGGTGAGCGACGCGAGCGATAAGACCATCGTCGTCGAGGTCGAGACGCGGAAGCAGCACCCGTTTTTCAAAAAAATGGTTAAGAGGTCGAAACGCTTCGTGGCGCACGACGAAAAGAACGAGTGCCACGTGGGCGATACCGTTCGCATAATGGAGACGAGGCCGTTGTCCAAACGTAAGCGTTGGCGCCTGCTCGAGATCGTGGAGCGCGCCAAGTAGACGCCTCCAGTGAGTCGTCGTGATAATACCGTATTCGAGGTTGACCGTGGCGGACAACTCCGGCGCCAAACAGGCGTCTTGCATTCGCGTCGTGGCCGGCTCGGGCGCTAAGCGCTTCGCGGAGGTGGGCGACACCATCGTAGCCACCGTCAAGGACGCCGCGCCGCGCGGCACGGTCAAAAAAGGTCAGGTCGTCCGGGCGGTGATCGTCCGCACGCGCAACCAAACGCGGCGGCCCGACGGCTCCTACATAAAGTTCGACGACAACGCATGCGTAGTCATCAACGAGGGCGGCGAGCCCGCGGGCACGAGGATTTTCGGCCCCGTGGCCCGCGAGCTGCGTGAGAAACGTTTTATGAAAATAATTTCGCTCGCTCCCGAGGTTTTGTGAGAATATGCCGGGCGGCAAAAAGGAAACCCCCGAGGCCACGCCCATCCGCCTGAAAAAGGGGGATACGGTTAAGGTGATCGCGGGCAAGGACTTGGGCAAAACGGGGAAGGTCCTGCGGGTGATACCCGCGAGGGGCCGCCTCATCGTCGAGGGCGTCAATTTCGTCAAGAAACACGCGCGGCGCACGCGCCAGGATCGGGCGGGCGGCATTCACGAGGTCGAGGCTTCGGTCCACGTATCGAACGTGATATTAATGTGCCCCAAATGCCACCAGCCGACGCGTATAGGAAATACGACGTTGGCCGACGGCACGAAGGTGCGCGTATGCCTGAAATGCGGCGAGGTTATCGAGCGCTAAGTCGAATTCTAAAAGCCGTGATAAAACCGCGTTTGAAGAGGATGTACGAGGAAGAGGCAGTGCCGGCGCTGATGGCCGAACGCGGTTACCGGAACCGGTACCAGGTACCGCACCTCGTTAAGATCTCGATAAATTCAGGCTTGGGCCGTTACCACGACGATATAAAGGTCTTCGACGCCGGCGTAGAAGAGCTCGCGGCCATAGCCGGCCAGCGGCCCGTGGTGACCCGCGCCAAGCGGTCCGTGGCGACCTTCAAAGTCCGGGCGGGAATGCCCTCAAGCGTGCGCGTTACGTTGCGCCGCGAACGGATGTACGAGTTCCTCGACCGCCTCATCAGCTTCGCGCTTCCCCGCGTCCGCGACTTCCGGGGGCTCGACCCGGAGAGCTTCGACGGCCACGGCAACTATACGTTGGGCATAACGGAGCAAATTATATTCCCGGAAATAGATTACGATAAGGTCGTCAAAATCACCGGGATGAACGTGACGATCGAAACTTCCGCCGATAGCGACGAGGAGGCGCGAAAGTTACTCGCGGCCTTGGGAATGCCCTTCGGGCGGCCGCGCGCGCGGCACTAAAGAGCACCGTTTATGGCAAAGAAAGCTTTAACCGTAAAGGCGAAAAGGGAAGCCAAGTTCAAAGCCCGGAAATATAATCGCTGCCCTTTATGCGGGCGCTCCCGGGCCTACTTGCGAAAATTCGACATGTGCCGGATCTGCTTCCGCACGCTCGCGCTCAGGGGGGAGATCCCGGGCGTGATTAAAGCGAGTTGGTAACGCCGGCCGAAGTGGCGTATCGGCTTAGCGCCGTCTGCCCGTCGAGCTAAGAGGTTCTGAAATATGGTGATGACCGATCCCGTGGCGGACCTGTTGACGCGGATAAGGAACGCGGCCCGCGCGGGCCACGAGAAGGCCGACGCGCCCCACTCCAAGATTAAGGAGGAAATCGCGGGAATCCTCAAGGACGAAGGTTTCATCGCAAATTATCGCGTAATCGACGAGAAGCCGCGGCCGATACTCCGCGTTTATATGAAGTACGGCCCCGACAAATCGAGCGTACTACGGCGCATAGAGCGGGTCTCCCGGCCCGGGCGCCGCGTTTACGCCGCCAAGGATAATCTCCCCCGCGTCATCGGCGGGTTGGGCGTCGCCGTGCTCTCCACGTCGCAGGGCATTTTGACGGACCGCGAGTGTAAGAAACGCGGCATCGGCGGCGAGGTACTCCTGAGGGCGTGGTAAACGAGGCCGGATAATATGTCGCGCGTTGGCAAAAAACCCATACCGCTGCCGGAGAAGGTAAACGTACGCGTCGACGGCGCCACGGTCAGGGTCAAGGGGCCGAACGGCGAGCTCGAGCGTACGCTTCACCCGGCCGTGAACGTCGTCGTGGCCGACGGCCAGGTGTCGATAACGCCGGCGGACGAGAGCCGCCAGAACCGGGCGCTGTGGGGGCTTTCGCGCAGCCTGGTGGCCAATATGGTTGAGGGCGTATCCCGCGGCTTCGCGAAAGAGCTCGAAATAGTGGGGGTGGGATACAAGGCCGAACTTAAGGGCAAAGCGGTGAGGCTTTCGCTCGGCTTCTCCCGACCCCTAAGTTACCAACCGCCGGAGGGCATTACTTTGGAGGTACCTTCGCCCCAGGCGGTGGTGGTTCGGGGAATAGACAAGGAGCTCGTAGGCCAGTGTGCCGCGGAGATAAGGTTGCTAAGGCCGCCCGAGCCGTACAAGGGTAAAGGAATAAGGTATAAAGGCGAAAGAGTTCGCCGGAAGGTACGTAAGGGGGCCTTGGGTGCCGTCGGTACCGGCGGCTAAGGTTTCAATTTATGGTCCACCCCGGTAAAAAGATACCCGGTCGCGTGCGCCGGCACGGCCGCGTGCGACGCAAGGTAAAAGGCACAGCGGGAAGGCCGCGGGTTTGCGTCTTCCGCAGCCTCCGGCACATATACGCCCAAGTAGTCGACGACGCCGCGGGTCGGACGCTGGTCGCGGCCTCGAGCCTCGACGGCGAGTTGCGCGAAAAGATGAAGGGCGGGAACGCCGAGGGCGCGGCCGCGGTGGGGGAAGCCTTGGCGGCGAAGGCCGTCGGGCGCGGTATCGGCGAAGTGGTTTTTGACCGCGGCGGTTATAAATATCACGGCCGGGTGAAGGCGCTCGCCGAGGGAGCGCGTAAGGGCGGCTTGCGGTTCTAAGGGCCGACACGCCGAGACGATATGAACAGAAGACGAGACGGCGAAGAAGAACAACTGTTCCAGGACCGCGTCGTAACTATAAACCGCGTGGCCAAGGTGGTTAAGGGCGGCCGCCGCTTCGGCTTTAACGCCTTGGTGGTGGTCGGCGACGGCGCGGGTCGTGTGGGCGTGGCGCTGGGTAAGGCCAACGAGGTCGCGGAGGCGGTGCGAAAGGGCGTGGAGCTGGCGAAAAAGAACCTCTTCTCGTTCCCGATCGTAGACGGCACGTTGCCGCACGAGGTGTTGGTGAAGAAGGGCGCGGCCAAGGTTTTGCTCAAGCCCGCGGGCCCGGGGACGGGCGTGATCGCGGGTGGCCCCATCCGTGCCGTCTTGGAACTCGCCGGCGTGCAAAACGTACTGACGAAGTCGCTGGGGTCGAACAACCCTCATAACGTACTCGGCGCCGCGGTGGAGGGGTTGAAGCTACTTATCTCGCCGGACGAGGCCGCGGCCCGCCGGAGCGGCTCTTTGACGGCCAAGGCCAAGGAGGGGGCAAAGGCTACCGCGGAAGCGCCCCCGCCGGCGGAGGAAAAACCGAAGAAACCTCGCATCGCGCGTCGCCTCCGCGCCCAGAAGGCGCGCGGCGAGAAGGAGGGGGCGGCAAAAGAGGCCGCCGCCGAATCCGGGGCCGGGGGCGAAGTCGCGGAGACGGAGGCGCCGGGCCCCGCCGCGGCTGACGAAGGCGGCGAGGGGGCCGCGGAAGAAGCCGAGGGGGCGGCCGAGGAGAAATGAGGTTAGGGGAATTGAAACCGTCGCCCCGCGCGCGGAAGGGCCGAAAACGCATAGGCCGGGGGCCGGGTTCGGGTCGCGGGAAGACGTGCGGCCGGGGCCACAAAGGGCAGAAGTCTCGCGCGGGCGCGAAGGCAAATCCCGGCTTTGAGGGCGGCCAGATGCCGCTGCAACGCCGCCTGCCCAAGAGGGGTTTTACCAACGTTTATAATAGGAAGAAGGCGGCTACGGCGACCGTCAACGTCGGCGACCTCGCCCGGTTCGGCGAGGGCGCTACCGTAGATCTGGATTTTTTGAAGGAACGTAAGGCGGTCAAAGCGAAGGGCATCCGCTTTCTGAGGGTCATCGGCGGCGGCGAGTTGAAGGCGGCTCTCACGGTGCGGGCACACTATTTCACGCCCCAGGCGCGGGCTAAGATAGAAGCCGCGGGCGGCAAGGCCGAGGCGGTATAAATTGTTCGACGTAATAAAAAGGTTCTTTGCCAACTTAAGAAATATTTTCAAGATCCCGGAGCTGCGCCGGAAGGTCCTGGTTACGCTGGCCCTTATCCTCGTGTACCGGATCGGCCGCCACATTCCCGTTCCGGGCGTCAACGCCGACGCGCTGACCTCTTTTTTCCAAGCGCAGAAGGGAACGCTTTTCGGCCTGTTCGACCTCTTCTCCGGCGGCAACCTGACGCGCGCGACGATCTTCGCGCTCGGGATAATGCCGTACATCTCGAGCTCGATTATCTTCCAGCTTTTGGTAACGGTCATCCCCTACCTCGAGAAACTATCCAAGGAGGGGGAGGCGGGCCGCAAGAAGATTACGCAGTACACCCGCTACGGGACGGTGGTGCTTTCGATTTTCCAGGGCTCGGCCATAAGCCTTTGGCTCGAGGGTTTAAACTGGCAGGGTATGGCCGTCGTGACGTCGCCCGGTTGGGGTTTCCGGTTGATGACGATATTGACCTTGACCGCGGGCACGGCCTTCATAATGTGGCTCGGCGAGAAGATAACCGAGTTCGGCGTGGGCAACGGCATTTCGCTCATCATCTTCGCCGGCATAGTCGCGGCGATGCCCGGCGGGACGATAAAAACCATAAACAACCTGATCTACGGCGAGATGGACGTCGTAACGCTTATAGTAATACTCGCCGTCATGGTCGCGGTAGTGATGGCCGTCGTTTACATGCAACAGGCTCAGCGGCGCATTCGCGTCCAATATGCGAAGCGGATCGTGGGTCGAAAGGTTTACGGCGGCCAATCCACGCACATACCGCTCCGCGTCAATACCGCGGGCGTTATACCGGTTATCTTCGCGAGCTCGATAATAATGTTCCCGCAGACGATTTTGACTTTTGTCGGGGGCCGGGGTGGGATCGTCGAGCAGGTCGCGCAGATGCTCTTACCGGGGCAGCCGCTGTACGTCGTATTGGACGTCGTGTTGATTGTTTTCTTTGCATATTTCTATACCGCCGTCGTCCTGAATCCCCAGGACATGGCGGAGAATATGAAAAAATACGGCGGCTTCATCCCCGGGATCCGGCCCGGGAGGAACACCGCCCAGTACATAGACCGTATCTTGACGCGGATTACGCTCGCGGGGGGGCTCTTCCTGGCGGCGATCGACGTCCTGCCGACGGTACTGATAACCTTTATGAAGGTGCCCTTCTATTTCGGCGGTACGGGCCTTTTGATCGTGGTGGGCGTGGCGCTCGATACCATGCGCCAGGTAGAGTCGCACCTGCTCATGCGGCACTACGACGGCTTCGTCAAGAAGGGCCGTTTGCGCGGGAGGGTCTGAGGTTTCGATGCAACTCGTGTTGATCGGGCCGCCGGGGGCAGGTAAGGGGACGATAGCGGAGAGAGTCGCGGCCGGGTATAAACTCGCGCACCTCTCGACGGGGGATATATTGCGCGAGGCGATCGCCCGGGGAACGGTGCTCGGGGCCCGGGCGAACGAATACGTCGAGACGGGTCGGCTCGTTCCGCAAGAGGTCCTGGGGGCCGTCGTGGCCGAGAGGTTGCGCGACGCGAAAGATTTCGTTCTCGACGGTTACCCGAGGACGCTGGAGCAGGCCGAGTTTTTATCCCGTTTGCCTTACGTCGAACTCGACGCCGTTGTTTACGTCGCCGTGCCCGAGGAAGGGGCGGTCTCGAGGTTGGCCGGTCGGCTGGTATGTACGGCGTGCGGCGGCGTTACGAACGCGGACGACGGCGCCGCCGAGAGTTGCAAGTTTTGCGGTTCCGGCAGGCTCGAGCCTCGAGCCGACGACCGACCGGACACCGTAAAGAAGCGGTACGAAGTTTACATGGCCGAAACCGAACCGGTCGTCGAGTACTATCGCGCCGCGGGTATTCTGCGGGAGGTTGACGGAACCGGAAGCCGGAAAGAGGTGTTCGCGCGGGTGGAGGCGGCGATCGGGCCCCTCGTGGCCTGTGGCGATGATAACCGTTAAGTCCGCGGCTGAAGTAGCTCTGATGGCGCGGGCTGCGGTGATCGTCGTCGAAGCGCTCCGGGAAGCGCGGCGCCTTATCGTACCGGGCAATAATACCGCGGCGATAGACCGCGCGATTAAGGAGACGATAGAGGATGCCGGCGGAAGGCCAGCCTTTTTGGGTTACATGGGATTCCCGGCCTCCTCGTGTATTTCGTTGAACGCCGAAGTCGTCCACGGCATACCTTCGCGGGAACGGGTAATAGCGGAAGGCGACCTCGTGTCGATGGACGTGGGCGTGGAGTTGGAGGGTTATTACGCGGACGCGGCATTTACGGTGGCCGTGGGGGACGACGTACCCGAGTTATTGGCCTGCGGCCGGCGTTGCCTGAGCGACGCCATCGCGCGATGCCGGGCGGGCAACCGTCTCGGCGACGTTTCGAACGCCATCGAAAAAACCGCGCGCGATGCCGGGTTCAACGTCATCCGCGAATACGTGGGCCACGGCATCGGCACCAAGATGCACGAAGAACCGCAAGTACCCAATTTCGGCCCGCCCGGGCGAGGCCCCAGGTTAGTACCCGGGATCGCCTTGGCCCTCGAGCCTATGGTCGTGACCGGCGATTGGCGGGCGAGGGTGAGCGGCGATAAGTGGACCGTGGTTACGCAGGACGGCGGCCTGTCGGCGCACTTCGAACATACGGTGATAATAGCGGACGACGAGCCGAAAGTCCTGACGCAAGGCTGGGAAGATTTCGCGTAACGCGATGAGCCGGATACTTTGACGAAAGAACGTACCATACAGGTAGAAGGAACGGTCGTGGAACCGCTTCCGAATGCTATGTTCCGCGTGAAGTTGGATAACGGCCACGTCATACTTGCCCACATATGCGGCCGTATGCGTATGCATTTCGTTCGCATACTTCCCGGCGACCGCGTCAAGGTTGAGCTTACGCCCTACGACCCCAACCGCGGCCGCATCACCTGGCGTTATAAATAACGCCCCGCTTCGGGGTGAACGAAGATGAAAGTACGTCCCTCGGTAAAAAAGATCTGCAAGAAGTGCAAGATAATAAAGAGGCGCGGCGTCGTTCGCGTGATTTGCGAAAACCCCCGGCACAAACAGCGCCAGGGATGAGGGCCGCCTTCGCGGGAGAAGTATACCCATGGCACGCATAGCCGGAGTAGATCTAAACCGCTCGAAGCGTATCGAGGCCGCTCTGCCGTATATCTACGGCATCGGGCCGACGGCCGCGCGCGCTATCTTGGCCACCGCCAACGTCGACCCGGATACGAGGGTTAAGGATTTAAAGGACGCCGAGGTGGCGCGCCTACGCCAGGTTATCGAAGAAGGGTATAAGGTCGAGGGCGCGCTCCGCGCGGAGATAGCGGCCAACGTCAAAAGGCTCATCGCGGTCAACAGCTACCGCGGCATGCGTCACAAAAAAGGTATGCCGTGCCACGGCCAGCGTACTAAGACCAACGCCCGGACGCGGAAGGGTCCCCGCAAGACCGTGGGACGAAAACGCAAGGCGAAGTAGCCCCCCGGCGGCGTTATTTGAGGTGAGTATCTTTGGCCAAAGTTAAAAAGAAGGCGAAGAGGAAAGTTAAGCGGACCGTTTCCGAGGGCATCGTCTATATCAAGTCCTCTTTCAATAATACCCTCATCACCATCGCCGACAAAGACGGGAACGTCGTCGCTTGGTCGTCGGGCGGCCTTATGGGATTCAAAGGGTCGCGTAAGTCCACCCCCTTCGCGGCCCAGCGGTCCGCGGACCAGGCGGCGAAGCGGGCTATGGCCGTCGGGATGAAGCAGGTGGAAATCCGAGTCGTAGGCCCGGGTTCGGGGCGCGAGTCGGCGGTGCGAGCCATCCAGGCTTCCGGCCTGAGGATTACGGGCATCAAGGACCGGACCAAGATACCGCATAACGGCTGCCGGCCGAGGAAGCGGCGTCGGGTATGACGTGGACGCGGAAGGTTACGTAAATTATGGCTAAGTATCGCGGCCCCAGTTGCCGAATATGCCGTCGCGAAGGGACCAAGCTTTTCCTGAAGGGCGAACGGTGCCACCTGCGCGGAAAATGCCCGGTTGACAAACCGGTCAACCCGCGTAATTATCCGCCCGGGCAACACGGCTTACGGCGCCGATTCCGGGTATCCGACTACGGCGTGCGGCTCCGCGAGAAGCAGAAGTTGCGCAAGACTTACGGCATCCTGGAGAATCAGTTCCGAAAGTACTTCCGCACGGCGGTGCGCCAGAAGGGCGTTACGGGAGAAAATCTCTTGCGGCTGCTCGAGACGCGCCTCGACAACGTCCTCTACCGCCTGGGTTTCGTTACCGCGCGGGGAACGGCGCGGCAGCTTGTCCGCCACGGCCTTTTCACCGTTAACGGCCGGCGCGTGAACATTCCCTCCTACCAGGTTAAAGCCGGCGACGTGATACGCGCCGCGGACAAGGCTTTGCAAATCGAGCCCGTAAAATACGGCTTGGAATACAACAGCGGGAAACTTCTGCCGGAGTGGTTGGAGTTCGACCCCAAGAGAGTCGAAGGGCGGGTCGTCTCACTCCCGACGCGCGACCAGATACCGGTACCGGTTGACGAACACTTAGTGGTCGAGTTTTACTCCCGCGTTTAAGGCAGCTTTTAAAGGCGAAGTGACGAGCAAAGGAGTGGGGTTGGCGCATGAAGGCTGACGCTTTCAAAATGCCGCGAGGGGTCAAATTCGAGTCCCAGGGGGCGAAGGGGACCCGGGGCAAGTACGTTATCGAACCCTTCGAGCAGGGCTTTGGTCTTACGTTGGGGAACGCGCTCAGGCGCGTTCTGCTCTCTGCCATTGAAGGGACCGCTATTACGGCCGTCAAGATCGACGGCGTACTCCACGAGTATTCGACGATACCGAACGTATACGAGGATACTACCGATATCATAATGAACCTTCGTTCGCTCGTCTTGCGGCTCGAGGCCGACCGACCTAAAACCATTTACCTCGACGTCGAGGGCGAGGGCGAAGTTACGGGCCACGACATCATCGCCGACCCGGACGTGAAGATAATCAACCCCGGGCAAAAAATCGCGACGCTCGCCGAGGGGGGGCGGCTCAAGATGGAGATGGAGGTAAGCCGCGGCCGCGGTTACGTCCCCGTGGAGCGCCTGCGCGAGGAAGACCGCCCGATAGGGGCTATACCCGTGGACGCGGTCTTCACGCCGGTACGCAAAGTCAAGTATGCCGTCGAGGAAACGCGCGTCGGCCAGCGGACCGATTACGATCGGCTGATCGTCGAGATATGGACCGACGGCAGCATAACCGCGAACCAGGCCGTCGACGCCGCGGCGCGCGTACTGCGCTCCCACGTAGACATATTCGTCGACTTCGAGGCGAAGCGGCCCCCGGAGAAAGAGCGCGAGGACGAAGAGCGCGCCCGTTTGAAGGAGCTCCTGACGCGCAACGTGAACGAGCTCGAGCTTTCCGTGCGCGCCGTAAATTGCCTTGAGATGGGCGACATCAAGACCATACGCGACCTCGTCGGCAAGACCGACGCCGAGATGCTCAAATACCGCAACTTCGGCCGTAAGTCGTTGAACGAGATTAAAGAAGTTTTGACCGGTATGGGCCTGACGTTGGGTATGGATATTTCCGACGTCGAGAAAGACTGATCGTGCGCCACCGCAAGTATAAGAGGAAGTTCTCGCGTACGCCCGCGCACCGGCGAGCGATGTTGTCGAATCTCGTTCGCGCGTTGTTCCATTACGAACAGATCAATACGACTGCGGCGAAGGCGAAAGCGGTCAAGGCCCTGGCCGACCGGCTTATCGCGCGCGCGCGCGAAGATACCTTGCACGCCCGGCGGCTCGTCGCGCCCGTCGTCAAAGACCGCAACCTGATATGGAAGCTGTTCCACGAGATCGCGCCCATCGCCAAGGGTGCCGGCGGCGGCTTCGTTCGCATATTCAAGACCGACACCCGCCACGGCGACGGCGCCCCCACGGCCCTCGTCGAGTTGGTCAACAAGACTCACCTCTTCTACGGGCGGCGTAAAGCCGAGGAAGAGGCGCGGAAAGCTAAGAAGGAGGAGGCTCGTAAGGCCGCGGAAAAGGCGCGTGAGGCGGCCGAGGCCGCGGGCGGCGCTCCGCCCGTTTCGGAGTAACGCCCCGACCGCCGTAAGGAACTGGCCGGCGAGGCCGGTTTTTTTGTATAAAAATTTTAAGGACCCGTCCGGCCGAGCTTATCCGAACGTCGTACCCGCGGCAAAGGCGAACGCTTGCGGTCCACGCCGAGCCGCGAAACGGTCCCTTTACGGCCGAATGGCTTTTATCGGAAATAAGACTTGACGTAATCGATCAGATATATTATTAGCTAAGATTAGTCTTTATTTATGTACAGGGCCCGTTGGCGGGGGATACGGGAAAGTTACGAACGGCCGCCCAACGGCGGGTAATCCTCGATGAAATCAAAGGGACCCGGACGCGCCCCTAAGCCGACGAGTCGTACGTCGGCGCCTCCCGTGAAGCCGGGGGCGCCGCGTAAATGCGGCCGCGGGATGCTGTGCCGCAGAAGAAGGGCTTAGCGCTCGTGACCGGGGGGGAGTTTCTTAAAGGAGGTTGGACGTGACGAATCTAAAGGGTACGCGGACCGAAAAAAATTTGCTGACGGCTTTCGCCGGCGAATCGCAGGCGCGGAATCGTTATACCTATTTCGCGAGCCAGGCCCGTAAGGACGGCTTCGAGCAAATCGCCGCGGCCTTCGAGGAGACCGCCAACCAGGAGAAGGAACACGCCAAGAGGTTGTTCAAGTTGCTCGAGGGCGGCTCGGTTGAAGTGCGCGCGGATTTTCCGGCCGGCGTAATCGGCGCGACGGCGGAGAATTTGGAGGCCGCGGCCGCGGGCGAAAACTACGAGTGGACCGATATGTACCCCTCCTTCGCGAAAGTAGCGCGCGAGGAGGGCTTCGGCGATATCGCGGATATTTTCGAGGCTATCGCCGTCGCGGAGAAGCAACACGAAAGGCGATACCTGGGCTTCCTCGCGAGCGTAGAAGCCGGTACCGTTTTCAAAAAAGACAAAGCGGTGGTTTGGCGCTGTCGCAACTGCGGCTACCTCTACGAGGGCGCCGAGGCGCCGGACCCCTGCCCGGCTTGCGATCATCCCCGGGCTTATTACGAGCTGTTATGTGAGAATTGGTAGTTGGCGCGGGGGTCGCTTGGTTTGAAGGGGGAAAACAAAAAAACCGAGTCGCCGCGGCGCCTTTCGCGAGTAGCGCGTTTGGGAGAGCCGCGGCGTTTATATCGGCGGAGCAAGGGCGTAAGTTCCCCCAATTTATAAAACCGTCGGCTCGGAGAGTCGTCATGGACGTTAAAGAAGCTATCGTGAAAAGGCGCGCGTACCGCTCGCTCGCGCCGGTAGACATCACCGAGGACCTTGTCCGCGATTTGGTCGAATGCGCCGGCCTCTCGGCTTCCTGCTTCAACAACCAGCCTTGGCGCTTCGTCTTCCTCTACGACCCCCAGGTCCTCGAGCGAATGCGGGCCGTAATGTCCAAAGGCAACGAGTGGACCTTCGCCGCGTCCATGATAATCGTGGTCCTGAGCAAAAAAGAGTACGATTGCGTTATTCGGGACCGCGAGTACTATCTCTTCGACGTCGGCATGGCGACGGCGTTTATGATATTGCGCGCCACCGAGCTGGGCCTCGTCGCACACCCCATCGCCGGCTACAGCCCGAAGAAAACGCGGGAAGTACTGGGCATCCCGGAAGATATGGACGTCGTCACGTTGGTGAACGTCGGCCGGCACGCCGACGCTGTAAGCCCCGTTCTCTCGGAGCAGCAGGTGGAGGCGGAGGAGCGGCGGCCCGAGCGGTTGCCCTTGGACGGGATCGCGTTTTTAAACCGTTATCCGGTGGACGAACGGTAACGTCGTACGCGCGCGGGCCGACGACGTAAAGGAAATTCTTGCATCGCTGCGGAAGGCGAATCGAAGGCCGGGAGCGGCGGCGCGTTCCTTGTTATAGGAGTATCTAATTAATTTGATTATAAAAAACTCGAAAGGAGAACGCCGTGGCTGAGAGAACGGGGCTCGTTACGATGGGCGGTAACCCGGTGACGCTGGTCGGCGACGAGGTTAAAGTGGGCGACAAGGCCCCGGACTTCGTCGTCGTCGACAACGACCTGAAGCCCGTCAACTTTTCGTCCTATCGCGGGAAGGTGTGCGTTATCGCCGCCGTACCGTCGTTGGATACGGCGGTGTGCTCGACGGAGACGCACCGTTTCAACAGCGAAGCTGCGGCGCTGGGCGAAGACGTCGCCATACTCACCATAAGTATGGACCTTCCCTTCGCGCAGAAGCGTTGGTGCGGTGCGGAGGGCGTCGACCGCGTCGTGACGCTGTCGGACCACCGCGACGCGTCGTTCGGCAGTACGTATGGCGTGCTTATCAAAGAGGTGCGTTTGTTGGCGCGCGCCGTCTTCGTCGTAGGCCGCGACGGCGTCGTGCGTTACGTCGAACTCGTACCCGAGCTGGGCCAGGAGCCGAATTACGAGGCGGCGTTGGCCGCGGTCCGCGAGCTCGAGTA
>CAZWAM010000013.1:0-9225 GCA_964631855.1 uncultured bacterium
GCCGGGTGAAGGCGTTGTTTCGGTAGGGTGTAACTAGTAATCGTTTAACGAGGCGCAGGGTCTCGAGACGAAAAGGGGGTACCAAAATGTTGCGCGGATTTCTATGCGCGATATTCATCGTGTCGTTATCGGCGGGCTTGAACGCTCAGTCTTGGCCTCCCAGCCTTGTCGCTTCGTTCCCGGCGCCGCCGGGGGCGCGGGATGTGGCCTTCGAGGGGAGGGGCACTTTATTTGTGCTCGCGCCCGGGACGCCGGCGAGGGTGTATACGTTGGCGACGAACGGTTCAGTAGTAGGAAGTTTCACCGTCGCCGTACCAGGTGGGGCACGCGGCATCGCGTTCGACGGTTACTCTTTTAGTCGTTTTTGGATAAGCGACCGGCTTAACGGCTACATTTACGCGTTCACGACCGCCGGGTCGCTTACGAGCTCTTTCCTCTGCCCCGTCGGCAAACCTTACGGCCTGGGTTTTTCCGTATATAACCCGGTCCGCGGTAACGGCCTGTTCGCTTCGTGCCGGGATGAGAACCTTATCGTGAGACTGAACCAAACTACCGGGTCTCTATTATCGAGTTTTACCGGGCCGGCGTCCGCGGTAATAGGCTACGACGATTGGCTCTGCGTAGACCGGGATTCCAACTACTTATACTGGGATTACTATCGCGAGTGGCAGGTCTTGGACACATTGCCCGCCCGGCCTTGGGGCGTCGGGACCGGCGTCCTATGGCCTACCGACCAGTGGGTCCGAGGTTTCGTCTTGTGCCGTGACGGTTATATTTACTTCTATATGGGTTATTCCGCGGTCGCGCCGGCCTCGCTCGGGTGCATAAGGGCGTTGTATCGCTAGGCCGGCAGATGTTCGGGGCTATTTTAGGCAGACGTACCCAAAAGTAATTAGTTAGGCGCGATGACGGTTTAATTGTACTCGGCGTCGTCGGCTTCTTTACGCTGCTCGGTAGCCAGGCGACGTAATAAAGCGAGGCGCTACGAGCGGAGGGCGGCGAGCCGGCCTACGAGACGTATTATCATTTTACGTTCAGGTAGGCGGGCGTAACGGCAAAAACCTTGTGCGTAACCGAGGAGGTCAGGAATGTTGCGGGGAATGAGATTATTCGCGGTCGCGCTCGCGGCGTTGGCGGCGTGGTCGGCTGTTACGGCCGTCGCGGCAACGGCCGAGGTAGAAACGGAAGAGACGAGAATATGCCCCGGCTGCGGCGCGGAGATCGCGGTAACGGCCGTGTTCTGCCCGAACTGTCACCGGTATCTGCCGGACGCGATACCAGGAGCTAAGGCCAAACCGGAGGCGAATGAGGTTGGAGTATTACCCGGCGACGAACCGGCGAGGCGGCGATTTGCCGGCCGCGTAAAAGGTGGCGTATTGGCGGGGTCGGGCATGACCAACGCCGGCGTGTGGGCTTTGGCGGGCTTACGAGCTACCGACCTGATCGTTATAGGCTTAGGTTTTGGTTATCAGAATTACCCCAACGGTAACTCGTTCCCTATATGCGCGGCTTTCCGTGCGAATTTGACCCGAGGGAAGATAGCGCCGATAGTTTATGCGGAGGTAGGCTACAACAAGGCCAAGTTCGAACAGTCGTTTACAGGCGGCGAAGATCCCAGCGGCCCGGTTATTGCCGTCGGCGGCGGCTTAGATGTATTAGGCCGCGCGGGCGTCGGCTTGGCCTTCGAAGTGGGCGCGCGCTTCGAGTCGTCTAAGGAATTTTGGAGGTATTATTACCCCGGCGGTTACCTGGGGCCGGTTATGAGTAAGGAAAAGGCTTTTTCCTACGTCCAATTAGGGTTAGGCGTCGTATTTTAAAAGCGGCGGGTAATCCTTTCCGTAGCAAACCCGCCCTCTCAGGCGGGTTATCTCATATAAAGAAGCGGCGGTTTAAAACCCGCCGCTTCAACGTAAAGCCCCAAGGGAATTACTTCTTCCCGATGGTCGTCACCCAGCCGTGTTTGTCCGGGGCTTCCTTGAGCATTATGGCGTTGAGCTGGTCGTAGAATATCTGCGAGTACTTGCCGACGCCGCCGTCGCCGACCGTCACCTCTTTGCCGTCGACCTCGACGAGGCCGATGGGCGTGATGACTGCGGCGGTCCCGGTGCAGAAGCACTCGTCGGCACCGTATAGCTCGTCCAACATGACGTCCCGCTCGACGGCCTTAAGGCCTTCGTCCGCGGCGAGCTGCAGCACGCACTCCCGCGTGTAGCCCGGGAGGATGGTCTTGTCGTCCAGCGAGGGGGTGGCGAGCTCGTCCCCTTTCCGGAGGAAGAAGTTGGCCGCGCCAACCTCCTCGAAGTGTTTGTTGTCGACGTCGAGGTATAGGATTTCGGCGTAGCCGTCCTCTTTGGCGAGCGAGTTCGGGTACATGCCGGCGGCGTAGTTCCCCGCGGCCTTGACGCAGCCGACGCCGCCCGCGGCCGCGCGGTGGTACTCCTTCGAAATCTTCAATTTAATCGGTTTAAAGCCCTCTTTGAAGTACGGCCCCACGGGCGAGACGAAGACGAGGAAGAGGTACTCGTCCGCCGGTTTGACGCCCAGGACCGGGCCCGAGGCGAAGATGACCGGCCGGATGTACAACGCGCCCTGCTCTTCCGTCGGAACGTATTCCTTATTGGCCAGGACCGTTTGCTTCACCGCTTCCACCAATTTGCCCTCTTCGTACGCCGGCATCATCAGGCGCCGGCAGCCGTCGGCCATGCGGCGCGCGTTGTCCTCCACGCGGAAGAGGACGATCTCGCCGTCGCGGCTCAGGCGCGCTTTCGTCCCCTCGAAGATGGCTTGGCCGTAATGGAGCGCGCAGGCCGAGGGGTGCATCCAGAACTCGGCGACGGCCGTAAGGCCGTAGTCGGTCCACGTGCCGCCGGCGTAGCGGGCGACGAACATCTTCTCCGTCGGGACGAACGTGAAGCCGAGGTTATCGAAATCTATCTCGGCGGGGGGAACGGCCTTTATCGGCCTTAATTCGAATTCCATGTATTCCCTCGCTTGAGCGAACGGTTAATGAGCTAACGTCGTTTTCTCGACCAATATAGCACGCGCGGCGCTTATGCCCAAGTTAAAATAGAGGCCGGGAGCCCGGCGGTAACCTCGAACAGCACTCGACCTTTTCCTATTTAAAAATCGCCTTGACCCTTCCCATAGAAGAAGGCGTAATCCCAATCCCGGTGGGGCAGTGAATGACGTAAATCATTTTTGCGCTGCCGCAACCGACGTAAAGGTATTGGCCGTGATAAGCCATAGCGCGGGGCCGCCAGTCCGGGGCCTCGAAAGAGGCAACGAGCACGCCGTTTTGACGGACGCCGTACACCGTCTTAGCTTCCCACCCGCCCCATACTAGCTTGTTTCGCCAGTCGTACGCTGGGTCGCCGATGGTACCTTGTATGTGGTACGATTTTATTACGCTACCGTTCGTTAGCGCTAAGTAATATAGGTATTGGTAGTGTTTACACATCGCAAGCAACGCCGTCGTGCCAACGCCGTTATCGCCCTTACAAAGCGGGGCGAGGCCGCCCGAGAATTCGTTCGGCGCCCTCCAGTAAGAAATACAGCTGCCAGTACGTTCGTTCAAGCGGTATACTATGTCACTGCTATAATTCCCTAACCACAGGTAACCACCCGAGGAATAAGCGAGCCCGCCGTAACCGTAACGGGTAGGCGTAGGGTAGGAGTTTATGACTAAACCCCACGAAGGGTTCATCCGGAAGATCATGAACTTCTGTTGTCCGGGTACCCAGCAACACGCATATAAGTACGACTTACTTCGCGCCAGCGCGTTGAGAAAATCGGGGGCGGAATAAGAAGCAACCACTTCGCCTAAGCGGCCGAAAGCGGCTCCTAACGTGCAGCAACTTAGCCCGATTATTAGCGAGTATTTACGCATTTTAACCTCCCTTACGTACGTCGTCTTTATTAACCGATAAATAATACCAACGCTATCGCGTCTGCGCAATATATTTCGACCTAACGCCGGCCCTTAATGGGAACTAACGTATTGGCGAATTATTAAATAAGAATAGGTGGCCAGGAGGCCGCCTTCGGCGTCGGTTGTTTACGCGAGATTTCTTTACTTCAAACGGTAGGCGCCAGCCGTAGGCGTTGTCGTCGTCCTCTTGAACGGCTCCGGGCGAAGCCGGCCGTTAAAAAAAATACGCCCCCGCACCCGAAACCCGTACTTATTTGAAAGACTCATTTTAAATCTTCTTTTATTTCAGGGCTTTTGGCCTTTTTCCCGGTGATGGCCGGAAATACTAGTATGCCGGTTTGTCAAACCTGATTTGTGAATTTTTTCCTTGACAAGCGCTGGCCCCTGTGTTATATGATAACAGAAACTAGTGGCGACCGGGCGTGCTCCCAAGGTAGAGTGGTTTCGCCCACTTAGCTCAGTTGGTAGAGCACATGCATGGTAAGCATGAGGTCGCCAGTTCGATCCTGGCAGTGGGCTAAGACCTGATATCCCATAGACCCCCCCCAATACCCGTGTCGGGCGTCCTTTTGGCCGCCCGGCACATTTTTTTGCCGGCCCTGCGGGCCGGTTATTTTTGATAAGCTACCCGGTTACGGGGCCCAAAGGCCATCACAACCCAACTCACAAGAAGAAGGCCGGCGTAGCGATCGCCAGCCGGCCGGCCCATTTAAAGTAGGCGCGATAGTGTTCCATATTGATTAAAATAACGTCAACTGATTAAACCCAGCCAATCCCGAATTAGGAATTGCAGCCGGCCGATGAGCAAACTCACGCGCGCCATAACCGTGTAGCCGAAGGAGGCGCCGAAGCCGATCATAAGGAAGACGATGCCGACCTTGGCGACGCCGCCGACGAAACCCTTGTGCTCCGTGGAGAAGAAGAAGTACGTCAGCGTGCAGATGACGCCTATTATCATCAGCGGGCCGGACACCGCCAGGAGTATCTTGCCCCACCCCGGGTCGCCGAAGAAGCTGCCGAAGAGGGCGACGGAGAACACCGGGTCGCCGCCCTTCATGAAGGTCCCGTATATCTGGGCGAGGATGTAGGCCTGCATGTAGCCGGTGATGATGATCCCCTGGAAGGCGCCGAAGTAGAAGCCGATGGCCCACCGGCTCAGCCAGGCGATTTTGGGAATCAACCTCGTCAGGATGAGGAGGCCCAGAATCCCCGGTACCAGCGCCGCGAGGTCGCCGGTGAGGCCGCCGCCGGAAAACAGCGTCCCGAAGCCGTTTTTAAGCGGCGTCAGGAGGTTGGGGACGACCAGGTTCCAGAAGTATATGACGAAGAAGTATCCGGCCGAGACGCCCACCAGCAGGTGCTCCGCGAATTTGTAGAACGGGTTGTCTTTATACAGGAACGAATAAATGCAGAGCGTCAGCATCGCGGCGATCCAGATCCAAATATCGGTCGATATGTGCATAACGTATCCTCCGCGCGGGAGCGCGAAAAGCCGCCCTTACGCCGCCTCGCGCTTCTTCGCCCGCTGGACGAAGATAAAGGCGATGTTGCCCAGTAATATCATTAGGACTACGAAGAGGTGGACGATGGTCTGGGCGTCCATCCCCTTGAGGCCGTCGTCGGGCCGGTCGATGAGCTTCTCGTATTCCGCGGCGCCCTTCAGGCCGCCGATGAGGCCGACGAGCTGGCCGGTCTGGAGGAAGGGGTAATAGTCCGCGGCCATGACCGCCGTCACGCCGGCGGCGACCTCCTGGCCGTAACGTTCGTGGGCGTAGGCTACCCACACCTCCGGGTACGTCGAGCCGGATAAGGTAACCGCCAGGCCGACGTCGTTGTAGTTCTTTACGTTCTTCATCAGCGGGAGGTCGTCGATGGGCGTGTTGAAGTAGTCCGCCGGGAAACTGACGTGGAAGTCCTGACCCATCGATAAGATGACCGCGGACCCCCCTACTTTATAACCCAGGAAGACGTAATCTTCGCCGTAGGTCGCGCCCGCCTCTTTCGAAATCCGGTCGGATATTTCGAGCGCCAGGCCCGGGCCGCCCGGGTGGAGGACCGTTATGATGACCGGGAGGTCGCGGGCGAAGCAGTGCCGCAGAACCGCAATCGTCATCGGCGAAAGCTCGGGCTGGGTCGAGGGGTCGTAGTCGACCGAGACTAGTACCGGCGTCCCCGGCGCGAGTTCCTCGACGGCGTTATAGACGTTCTCCACCGGCGGCGACGTCGTAACGGCGAGGCCCAGCGGCCAGATCAGCGGGATGATAACTCCCAGCGCCACGAAGATGAAAATGTAGCGGCGGTCGATATGGAGGAATTTTTCATACAGGTTCATCGCAAAACCTCCGCGCGCGGAGCCGACGTCGTTAGTCGCCGCCGCCCAACCACGAGCGTTCGATACCCAGGATAATTTTAAGCGCGGTCGAAATGGCGCCCAGGCCGATGCCGATCATAATGCCGCGCTTGGCCGCCATGTTCGGGTAATCCAATATCCACTCCGCCAGGTCCGGCAGCCACCGGCCCACGATACCCTCGAGCGGCACCCGCCCCAGCATCACGATGACCGCGGCGACGAGGAGCAGGGTCGCCTCCAGCGTCCGCGCCCGGAACGTTCGAAACGCGGCGGAGGCGATGTAGAACGCCAACAGCGAGAACATCGTCGCCTGCATCGGGATCTGGATGTAGTTGTACAGAACCATGAACGGGCTGTCGGCCTCGATGCCCCACCCGAAACCGGTAATTAGCGAGGCGGAGATGCCGAACAGCGCGACTATGCTGTAGAGCCAGTCGCGCCGCCGGTGTTGGACCTTCTGGAGGTGAAGCTTGATGAGGTTGCCTATCCCCAATATCATGGCGAAGGTAAGGACGATAATGAGCCACTTCAACATATTGTCGAAGAGCCACTGCGAGTAGCGGTGCGGGACGAAGAACTGCACCGTCATGATTAGGCCCATTATAAAACAGATCGCGAGAGGTAATTCCCTACGCATAAGTGCCTCCGGAAACGGCTAACTCGCCGCCGTCTCGAATAGTTTCGCGAACCACAGGCCGAGATCGGTCGAGATAATAAGAAATATGGTCCCGACGATTAGCGCCAGTATAATCGCGCCCTTGGCCCAATCCTGCCCCTTCAAACTCCCCAGGAATAATGGGTCCCGACCCAGGTACGCCGTGGCGGCGTAAAGCTCCTCGCCCATCAGCGTGTAGTCGCAGGCCGTGATGAAGAACGGCAGCTGGGTAACGCGGTCCGTCCCGGCGATTTGAATCGCGCCGGTCTCGGCGCCGGTTTCCGCGAGGATGAGCGACTCGGCGTAGAACGCACCCATGTAAAAGTTGGTCGCCGGCTTTTCGCGGAGCATGATGCCGTCCACCGCGGCCACGTACCCGAACTGCGATTGCGTGACGAAGAATACCGAATCCTCTTCGAAGGCGTCCGGCTTGCCCATCTCGGTATAAGCCTGCCGCACCATCTCTTTCTCGACGATCATGACGATCGGGTCGTAGCAGGGGACGATGAGCGGCGTCTCGTATTCCGCAGTCTTCCGAGCCACCTTCGCCAATATCGTCATCGCCGCGATGGTGGATATTTCGGAGGCGTCCGCGAGGCCCGAGACGAAGAGGATGGGTTTGCCCATCTCCGTCGCCCGGCCTATGGCATCCTCCACCGCCTCCAGGCCCGCGATTTTGCGGACGAAGAGCTCGGCGCCGCCTTTGGCGCGGTAGATGAAGAAGACGATCACGGTAGTTACGAAGACGACGCCGATTAAGGCGTTGCTTCGCGCCGTGTTGAACCACTGGCCGGAGGCCTTCGCCCCCGATATGCCCAGGACGACGGGCGGCCCTTCGGCGGGAAGGGCGCGTACGCGGTATTCGTACGGAACGCCGTCTTCCGCCTCTGTATCCTGGTATACGGCCTCGCCCGGCGTTATTTCGTCTATGGTGGCGAACGCTTCCTCGCCGGGGGCGCGCCGTTGTACATCGTAGCCCTTGAAGCCCTCCTCTTTTTCCAGCGGCGACGCCAGCCAGGTAATATCCACGGCGCCGCCGGCGTCGTTGGGGGCGTCGCGGGCGGCGACGGGGGGTTCGGCCTCTTCCGCCGCGGCTAACGCCGTCGCGGCGAAAAAGAAGAGGAAGACCGCAAACGCGCACGTTAGATTTTTCATAATCCTATCCTCTGACGGAAATTAGTCCCGGCCCGACTCGATGAGCTCGACGTTGGCGCGCGGGATTACGTCTTCGCCGCCGTCGTCGAACTTGACGCCGAGAACGCGGACTTTGGCCTCGGAATCCAAAATCTGCAGCTCCACGGGCAGCGACGTTACTTCGCCCAGCTTGCCGAAGTACGGCTCGCGGATGGTGCGGACCCGTGAGCCCACCTCCAGGTTCGACTCGTCGCCCTCTTCCACGCCGACTTTCGCCATGACTTTCCCTGCGCGCGGGATTATGATCTCCGGCCGGATGACGCCCGCCCGGATTTGGGTGGCGCCGTTGACGGACGCCAACATCCCCTCGCGCGAGGCCAAGAGTTCGAACGTAGCCTGCGCCATCGGCATCTCGCCGAAACCCTCCGTGACCACAAGGGTGACGCCCAACGTCTCGTGGCCCGTGATCGCGACGCCGAGGTCGAAGCCCAGGAAGTTGCGCAGGTCGCGGTCGTGGAAGCCGCCCGCGATGACGCCCACCGCGCCCACCTCGATCGCCTTCTTGAGCGCCGCCGCGGTGGCGAGGCTGCCCCCCAGGATTACCTTGCCCTCGCATTCGGGGCCTATGTCTTCCGGGGCGAGAACGTCGCCGGGGCCGGACGCGACCGTCTTCATCTCGCCGTGCGCCTCGCCGCCGATGCCGAAGATCCCCTGGACGAAGGTGCCGACGCATTCCACGTCGACGCCTTCGTCGCCTATGACCTCCACGACCTCGCCGTCGACGTACGCCGTTACGGAGACTTCCATAGGCGGCTCGCGGATGATGACCTGGCCCGTAACGTCGGACACCGTCTCGACGGCCCCCTTGACGGGCGACGCGGCTTTCGACGTGAAGAGGCCGAAGAGCTGTTTCATCCGGGCTATTACCTGGCCTTCCTCGACCTTCGCCCCCTTCTCGAGCAACATGTACTTGGGAATGTCCTCGGGCGGCATGCCCAGCTTGTTGGCGACGTTTACCGTCTCGACGTTGCCCGGTAAAAACGTCCGGGCCACGACGTCGAGGGCTTTCACCTTATCGCCCTTTTTTACGAGCACCTCGCCCGCGAGCGGGAGGCGCCGCTGTTTGCGCACCAGCGCCGTCTCGACTACTTTAAGGCC
>CAZWAM010000013.1:9325-36205 GCA_964631855.1 uncultured bacterium
CGAGCGGGAGGCGCCGCTGTTTGCGCACCAGCGCCGTCTCGACTACTTTAAGGCCGGGGGTGTAAGCGTGGGCCATATTAAACCTACGACGTTTGTTATTTAAGTTTAAACAAAAGGTAAATAAGTTTTTTCGTAGAATTCGCGAAAATCAACGCCCCGCTTCTTATAACTCGAAGCTATTTTATGCCTTAAGTTCCTTTCGTGATATAGCCAATCCATTTTTTAGAGCAATACTGGTTGGACCTTCTTTAATCTTTCTTCCGCCGCTTCGCAATATTTTCTAGAAATTTCTATACCAACAAAACGTCTACTTAGTTCACGTGCTACCGCGGTAGTTGTGCCTACGCCGTTAAAAGGGTCTAAAACTAAGTCTCCTCTATAGCTAAATAATTTTAATAAACGGCGCGGTAATTCTTCGGGAAAAACGGCGGGATGCTCGTATCTTTTCATTATATTACTGGCTGGTGCGATATCCCATTTTACGGTAGTCCACTTTTTAAATTCATCGCCGGTAATATCGATGTCTTCAGCGCGGCCTTCTTTTTTATACTGGCCTTTGCAGTAAACCTCTATGAATTCCCAAGTGATTTTTAGATAAGGCATACTAGGGCTTTTCCAACTACCCCACGCAGTATATTTACAATTATAATTATGTTTATCCCATAGTATTTCGGCTTTGAATAAAAGGCCCAAGTCGCTTAGTTGCTTCGATATGATATGGTGTATAGGAACGTAAGACGACGGTAACGGTTGCACGTTAACGCAGATACGGCCACCGTGTTTTAAAACCCTATAGCATTCCCGCCATACTCCCCCCAACCATTTAAAATATTCTTCGAATTCCTTTGCGTCATCGTGTACGTCGTAGTCCATCCCGAAGTTATAAGGGGGGGATGTTATAATAATATCTACGTAATCGTCTGGAATCTTCGGTAATATTTCCAGACAATCTCCGCAGTAGATTTTATTAACTTCTAAAGGCGTAACCATTTCCTTCTATCAAGGCCTCGCCGACGCGGCGTCGGTCAGCGTCATCGCGACTTTCCCCAGCGGCGTTCGCCCTAACCTTTTAACGAGCGAACCGTCTTCGGCGAACCAGAACGTCGCGTCGCCGAAGCACCCTTTGGCCTGAATTACTTTCGTCGGGACGATCTCGCCCGACACCTCGAGCGTCTGGTCCGCGACGTACTCTATCTTCGTTTTGCGGACCTTCCCCGTCTGGAGCTGGAGGGCCTGAACCTCGATTTTACTTCCCGGCGCCGCGAGCCTCGCCAAAGCCTCCTCGGCCTCGACCATGCCGAACGACGCCCCGGGGACGTCTATCGTCTCGATTTTATCACCTTTGGTTATGGTGACGTTGAAACCTTCCTTCGTACGCGTAGCTTTGACGGCCGTGGTTTTGCCCTTTTCCGTCACGGCCGAGGCGTAATAGACGAGGGTGCCGCCGCTGAAGTAACGGTCGGCGGTCCATTTAAGCGCGAATTGGCCCGTCTTATCGCGCCGGGCTTCCATAACCGCGGTGAACCGCTGGACCACGGCACTCCCCAGGTTGGCGGTGCTTTCGACGACGTGGCAGTAACCGATATGTTTATCGCCGTCGTACACGGCGTACCACCAGTCGGCGGCTGCCGGCGCCGACGCGGCCACGACGAGCGCCGCGGCCAGAAACGCGAGTAACCGCTTGCGTCGCGGCGTCATGACGTTCCTCCTTTCGGCGGGCCGAGTTGCGCCCGTCCGAAATATACCCGGCGTTGTACGTTCGATTCCAATCTATGCCGTTCGCTATTCCCCATATCCGGGATAAACGTTGAGTGCCGTGAGCCAACGTCTCAGCGCGTCGACGCGCCCGGTCTCATCTTCGGGCAGGTGCAGCGGCCGGCCCCGGCAGTCGAAGATGACGCCTACGACGCCGCCCTCGAGTTCCGCCTCGACGGCCTGGCCCTTTCCTTCGCCGAGGTCGAAAGGCCGGACGGGGTCCAGCTTGGCCTTGACCTTCTCGCCGACGCCCAGCGGCAAGAGGACCATCTCGCCGAAACCGATCTCCTCTTCGACGTGGCCACGGCCCGGCCAGTCGGCGGTAATCCTCAGGCAAGCGCGCCCCGCTTTCCCGTTGCCGATGGGCGCGACGCACGAGCCGAGGCGCACCAGGCAATCGCGGTCGAATACCTGGGTGGCCGCAACCGGCATTACGGTGGAGAGGACGCCGAGCTGGGGCATCATGAATATCGAGTCTACGGCGAGGAAGGTAACCGCTTCCGGCCGGAAGCCGTCTATGAGCATCACCGCGGCCTGGACCCGCCGCGGCGCGTGCGAGAGCACGCCGCCCGACCCCACCAACATGTCGAGCGTCAGCATGTTGACGAGCGTCTCGCCGGTCATGGTCTGGCTGAACGCGTCCGATATAGTCCGTTCCTGTTGGATGCCCTTCAGACCTACGGCGAGGTTTTTGTGTTGGACGAAGGCGAGGCGGAGCGCCTCGCGCGCGATGGCCTGCTCGATGATGAGCTCGGTCAGCGTCTGCGGTATCGTCGTGGGCCTGATCATCTTGTTGCGGATGCGGTCGCGCAGGGCGCGTTCGTCGAGCTCGGCCTTGGGGAAGGGGACCCACCGTATTATGTCCGCCAGGCCCGCCTCCGCGAGGACGTTGGAGATCGAGTAGGACAACCCCAGGTTGGCGGAAACGGTCCGGTTGAAGACTTTCTGGAAGACGGAGAAGATGTCGGTCGTGGCGCCGCCGACGTCGACGCCGATGACCTCCAGGTCCTCCCGTTCGGCTATAGTCTGGATTATGGCGCCGACCGCCGCGGGCGTGGGCATGATGGGTACCGCGGTCCAGGACATGAGGTTGGAGTACCCCGGCGCCTGGGCCATGACGTGTTCCATGAAGAGGTTATGGATCTCGTGCCTCGCGGGGCCGAGGTTCTCGCGCTCGAGCACGGGCCTGATGTTGTCGACGACGTAGAGGGAGGTTTTTTCGCCCAGCGTCCGTTCGATGTTGGGCCGCACGTCCTTGTTGCCGGCGTAGATGACGGGAAGTTGAAAGCTGGCGCCGAAGCGCGGCCTGGGGTCCGCGGCGCCGATGAGCTCCGCCAGTTCGACGACGTGACTTATAGTGCCGCCGTCGATGCCCCCCGATAGAAGTATCATGTCGGGGCGCAGGCGCCGGATGGCCTCTATTTTCTGGTGGGGGAGGCGGCCGTCGTTGGAGGCCAACACGTCCATAACGATGGCGCCGGCGCCGAGCGCCGCGCGCTGGGCCGACTCCGCGGTCATGGTCTTGACGACGCCCGCGACCATCATCTGGAGGCCGCCGCCGGCCGAGGAGGTGGACATGTAGATGTCGGCACCTTCGTTTTTGTCTTCGGCGACCAGGACCTTGTGGTCGGCTATGAGTTTCCGGCCGGTCAGTTCCTCGACCTCGCCCACGGCGTTCAGGACGCCGCGAGTTACGTCTTCGGCCGGTTTCTCAACGGTGGTGGGGGCCTCGCCGCGAACCTGGAGGCGGTACTCGTCGCCCTCCTTTTGTATCAGGATGGCCTTCGTCGTCGTGCTGCCGCAATCGGTGGCCAATATCGTCTTTACGTTCGAGAGCTCCATATTTACGGCGAGCCGGCTGCTACGAAGAGAATCGTTCGGCGCCGGCCTTACCTTCTTTTCTTACCTCTCTTTTTTTCCTTCATCTCGGCCCGCCACTCGGCGTCGTAGCGTTCGATGGCGGCCAGCAAGCGGTCGACGTTTTCGCGTTCCTCCAGCGCCAGCCGCACGTCGTTGTACGCTCGCACGTTGAAGATCGACCGGACCAGCGGGTCGAAGAAGACCATTACCTGCGAGCCGATGAACGAGAGGGGCTTAGCGGACTCCAAAAAGAAGATCGCCGGCGCGGTGAGGTTCCGTTCCACGATGGCGCGGGCGATCTTTTCGATTAGTTCGTCCCGTCTTTCGGGCGATAACTCGCCGTAATCGGGCTGGTCCGTCGTATCGAAGAGGCGAGGCATAGACGCCGCCGGGGTATTGCCACTCGTCGGCTTCGGGTTGAGCCGTTTCTATAATAATCCCAACGAGGTCAGGGCCCCTTGTATCGGTGCGATGACCGCGAGCTTGAGCCAATCTTCGATTAGGAAATCCATCCGTCCGATAAGGAGCGAGATACGGGCCATTACCGTATAGCCGAAAGCGGCGCCGAAGGAGACCATCAGGAACCAAATGCCCAACCGCGCCGTGCCGCCCAGCACGCCTTTATGTTCCTTCGAGAAATAGAAATATACGAGCGCGCTCACGACGCCGACTATCAGGAGCGTGTTGCTTATAGAGGTCTGCCAGTCGAAGTGCCGCCCGCCGGCGCCCTCGGTTATCACGATCGGCGATAGTTTTACCGTCCCCCAAATTTGATAGATGCAGTTCGCCTGGAGGTAAACGATGAACGCCAAGCCGGCGCCCAGGCCGACGGAGAACGCGATGCCGTACCGCGAGACCCACGCCGCCTTGGGAAAGAAGCGGAACAACATCGTAACCCCCAACAGGCCGGCGATTATCGTCAGCCAACGAAAATCCAGACGGCCTTCCGCCAAGAGCACGACGAAGGCGCCTTTGAGAGGGTCGATCAGGTTCGGGACGAGCAAGTTGTGGAAATTGTACGCGATCCATAAGCCCGCCGAGACGCCCACGAATAGATATTCCGCGAATTTATAAAACGGGTTGTCTTTATACAGGAACGACAAGATGCACAGCGTCAAAAGCGCCGCGATCCACGTCCCGAGCAAAGTTAGCCCGTCCATTACCGTGCCTCCGAATTGGGAGCCCGCGCGGCCGGGTTAAGCTGACGCGGCAGGTCCGGTTCTCGGGCCCTCACGTTTCTCCTCGCGCTGGCGGCGCAATATGAAGTACGAGACGTTCGCAAATATGATGAATACGATTATTACGAGGTGCGCGATCGACTGGGCGTCCATGCGGCGCGAAGCTTTGTCCGCGTGCGCTATCACGCTTTCGTATTCCGCGGCGCCCTTAAGGCCTCCCAGGAGGCCGACGAGTTGGCCCGTCTGCAGGTAGGGGAAGAACTGCGGCGCCGAAACCGCGGTACAACCGGCGGCCACTTTGCGCTGGTACAGCGCGTTGGCCACGCGCACCCACCCGGGGATGCCCGGGTCGCCCGCGGAGAGGTCCATCACCAAGTCGATATCCTTAAGGTTCCGCACCTTGGCCATTATGGCTAGGCCGGTGGTAGGCTCGCCGGCCATGTCTTTGGGGAATACTTCCCGGAAAGACACCCCGAGCGATTTGATGACTATGTCGCCGCCCGGTTTGTAGCCCAGGTTGACGTAGTCGCGGCCGTATTCGAGGTCGTATTCCTTCCCCACCTCGGCCGTAGCGCTTACCGCGAGCTGGGCGCCTACCGGCCAGAGCGCCATAATTATGACCTTATGTTTTTTTGCGAAACAGTGGCGTAGGAAGGCCAAGGCCATGGGATGGACCTCGGGCGCCGCGGCGGGGTCGTAGTCGAACGAGACCAGGACGTTGGAACCTGCCGGCAGGTTCTCCACCTCGTCGTAAATACTCTCGGTTTGGGGCGTCACCTTGACGCGCATCCCGAGCGGAAATATGAGCGGTAATACGACGGCCACGGCGATCACCAGGAAGATAATACGGCGGTCTATATCCGCCAACCAACGGATTAATTCCATCGGCGATAACCTCCCGGCGCCTGGGGTGAACTGCTCACGGCGATTACTCCTCTCCAAGGTACGACCGCTCGATGCCGAGCAGTATCCTGAGCGACGTCGAGACCACGCCCAGCGACGCGCCGATCAATATGGCCCGCTGCCCGGCGGTGTTGAAGATATTCATGATTCTATCCTTGAGCCAATCGGGCGTGAGGAAGACCAACGAATCCGGCCACCACGGCGGGACCCAGGCCGAACCTATCGGTACTTGCCCGAGCATTACGACGATGGCGGCGGCGAGCAAAAGCGTCGCGTCGACGGTTCGAGCCCGGAACGCGCGGTACGCCGCGGAGGCGACGAAAAACGCCAGAAGGGCGAACACCGTCGAGGACATGGGGAAGTACAAGTAGTTGAATAGCCAATCGAAGACGGTCCCTTCCTCGATGCCCCAGCCTATACCGGCTACGGCCATCGTGAAGAGGCCTATGATTAAGATGACGGAATAGGGCCAATCGGCGCGGCGATTGCGCACCTTCAAGTAATTCATGCGGAGGAGGTTGAATGCGCCCACCAGGATGGCGAAGGCCACGACGACCAGGTACCATTTCTGGATTTGTACCGCGACGTCACGGAGGGCCGGCACGAAGAACTCGAGGATTATTATTACCCCCGCGACGAAGGCGACGATCATAGGTATCTCGCGCCGCATATACGTTCTCCTTGCCGGAAAGCTTCCTCGTGCGAATGCCGCCGGGGAAAGGTTACTTCACCACGAAGAGTTGCTCGAGGGCGATCGATCGCCCGAAGAGCTCGAAGCCGAATTGGGCCAGAAACGCGGTAATGACGCCCGCGATTATAAATATCAATATTATGACTTTACCCAGGTCCTGACCGATGAGGCTCCCCAAGAGCCGGGGCTCGCGACTGAGGTAGGCGCTCGCCGCGAATAGCTCCTCGCCGATGAGGGTATAGTCGCAGGCCGCGATGAAGAAGGGGAGCTGCGAGGGCATCGCGGTCCCCGCGATTTGGATCGCGCCGATCGAGTAGCCGGTTTCGGCGAGGATGAGCGACTCGGCGTAAAAGGTCCCGAGGTAGAAGTTGGCCGCCGGCTTTTCCCGCAGCATGATGCCGTCTACGCCCGCTACGTAGCCGAATTGGTCGTCCGTAAGGTAGCGTATGTTCTCGCGGTGGTACGCGTCCGGCCGGCCCGCTTCCAGGTAAGCTTCTTTCACGACCTCTTGCGCGGTAGACATCACGAGCGAGCGCGAGCACGGCACGAGTAGGTCGGCGTCGTACTCGGCTACCATAGTCGCTACCCTGCCCAGAATCGTCACCGCGGCGATAGTTTGGATGTCGTCGATGTCGGCTATTCCCGGGACGTATAGGATAGGCTTGCCCATTTCCGTGGCCCGGCCTACCGCTTCCTGCACCGCCTCCAAGCCCGCGATGCGGCGGATGAAGAACTCTTTGCCCGCCCGCGCTTGCGAGATATAGTACAGCACTAATGCCGCGAGCAGGACGGAGGCGACGAGCATATTGAGCCGGTCCGGGTGGAACCACTCGGCGGTTGCCTTGACCGGCCCCGCCGGCGTTGCGTCCGTGCTCATCTTTTCGCCTCGCGCGCGAACTTTGTAGAAATATTCGACGCCGTTCTCGGCTTCTTCGTCCGTAAGCTCATAATTTTCCTTGCCGGATTCGACTTCGCCCAGTCTCTTGTACTCGCCGGCGGCGCGCGTAGCCCGCCAAACCTCGTAAGCGTGGACTTGCACTTTCCCCCCGGCTTCGTCCGGCGACGGCTGCCAAGTTACGGTGATCGAGCCGCCCGCGTCGAGGGGTGTGTCCTGGGCGGTCACGTCCTCCGCCGCTTGCAGCGTTTGCCCGAAAGCCGCGGCCGCTACACCTATAATCACAAACGCGCCCAAAGGGACCGACTTCATAACGAGCACCTCGTGCATTTCGGACGACGCACTTTACGTTACCACGGAAGAACCCGGTGAGGTTCGTATCCGTTTAAAAATTTAAAAAAATCTACCACGGCGGCGTTATCGTGTCAAGAATTAAAAGAGGCGTAGGGCGACTTATATAGGTCCGCGGGGCGCCGGAGCCGCCGCGCCTGCGAAAACCGCACCCATCTTCCGATACGAAATAGGAGTTGACACGCAGCCCCGGTCGGTGTTAAATTTAATTAGTATTATTTTAATTTTAGCTCAGCGTGCTCGTTAGCGGTAGGTAGTAATGGCAAACAAACCTCGCGATCGACGCTTCGCCGATGTTGAGTTCGACTCCTATATTTCCGACGGGGCCGAAGTCCGTGGCTCATATCGGGGAAAGGCCAATCTACTTGTCGCGGGCGTTATCCAAGGCGACTTGGAAGTCGACGGGACCGTGATGGTTGCGACGCCCGCCGCCGTGAACGGCGACGTCTCGGGTGTTAACGTCATTGTGTCGGGGCGGGTTGAAGGCGACGTGCGCGCGCGCAAGGTGGCGGAGGTCCGTCGCAAGGCCGTAATAAAAGGTAGCGTCGTAGCTCGTGAGATATATGTTGCGGTGGGCGCCCAAGTAGGGGGCGACATAATCGCCCACGGCAAGAGGGGGGTGACGTCGTTCAGGGAACGCCGTCACGCCGTCGCCGCCGAACCCGGGCCTAAGCAGCCTTAAACCCCCTAAATGACAAGGAGAGCGCGTTGGCTTTCGAACGTGCGGATGCGGAAAAAATAATCGATCGGACGCTCCGGGCCTCCCGGGCGGACGAGACGCTTATCCTGCTCGAGTTCTACCAACGCGCGGTGACGCGGTTCGGCGAGAACGAGATACACCAGAATATGGGCGAAAGCCACGTACGTCTTACGGTTCAGGCCGCGGTGGGTAAGAAGGTGGGCGTCGCGCGGGGCAACGTTAACGGGGAGGGCGACGGCAAAAAGCTCGCCGACACGGCCTTCGCCATCGCCCGCGTCCAGGGCGAGAAAGAAGACTACGCCGGCCTGGCCGAGCCGAGCGCCGTCCCCGCGGTTGGAAGCTACAGTGACGTTACGGCGAACTACACGCCGGACCAGCGGGCGGACGCCGCGGGCGAAGTCATCGCCGCGGCCAAGGCCGCCAAGATGAGGGCCGCGGGGTTGTTCCGAACGGAGGCGGGCGCGCTTACGGTGGCCAACTCCAAAGGGGTAATGGTTCACCACCCCTATACCGAGGCGGAGCTGGTGGCCGTCGTCATGACCGACGACGCGAGCGGTTACTGCGAGGGCGGCGGGTGGGACGCTACGCGTATCGACGTAACCGCCCTGGCCGAGGACGCGGTCCGCCGCGCCGAGCTTTCGCGAAAGCCGCGCGACGTCGAACCCGGCCAATACGACCTCGTCGTCGAACCGTACGCGGTCGGCGAGCTTTTCACCTGGCTCGCGTTCGTGGTATTCGACACGCGCGCCTACCAGGAGGGTCGGAGCTTACTCTCGAAGCGTATGGGTGACAAGATAATGGGGGATAATATCACCGTCGTTGACGACGGCCTCTCCCCCGAAACCATACCGCTGCCCTTCGACTTCGAGGGCGTTCCCCGCCAGCGGGTAACGTTGGTCGAGAAGGGCGTCGCGAGCGGATTGTGTTACGACCTCGCGACCGCGGCGAAGGAGGGCAAGAAGACCACGGGCCACGCCTTGCCGCCCGGCGCCGGCTACGGCCCCTTTCCCCTGAACCTCGCGCTCGAGGCGGGCGATTCGTCGGTGGAGGAGATGCTCGCGTCTATGGAGCGCGGGTTCTACGTTACGCGCTTCCACTACGTCAACGGCTTCGTGGAGCCGATGCAAGCGGTTTTTACGGGGATGACGCGGGACGGCACGTTCTGGGTCGAGGGCGGCGAGATCAAATACGGCGTTAAGAACCTCCGCTGGACCGAGAGTATGTTGCGCGCGTTCTCGAACGTGAGGATGCTCGGCCGGGATAGGCGGCTCCTGGGCGTAACGGATGGAATAAGGACGGTCTCGCCGGCCGTCTATTTTAAAGATTTCACTTTCACAGGGACGACGGAGCATTAACGTAGGGGGTTGTATGGGTGGAGCGCAGACGAAGTCCGTTACGGTACGTCTCGACTTGGGCGTTGACGCCCGCCTTAACCGCTATTGCGCCGACGCGGCGTTGTCCAAGTCGCTGATCGTCAATTGCGCCCTCGCGCATTTCTTGGGCACGAGCGAAAAAACCCGGTTTGAGACTTTAAAGGGTTACATTACGCGCGCTAAGAGAAAACGGTGAAGGGGCCGGCGTTCCCTAAGCGAGGGGCGATACCCAAGCGTTGAGTCGCGCCAGGCTAATGACGCGACCCCGGGATAAACGTAGAACCAAGAAGGGTACGGGAGAGTTCCCGTGCCCTGATTGTATAAGCGTATAGGCCGTGGCCTTCGTGACCGGTACGGTAGCGCGCGCCGGCTTTGTCGTCGGCTCGAGTTTTATTTTCCGAAGTTTTCGGCGAGGTAGCTCACGACCGCGGCCCGTTCGGCGTCGTCGAGATTGGCGCCCTTCTTGCGCATTCGGTCCACCGTTTTGCCCCAGCCCTCGGCATTGTCTTTCTTTTTATGAACGCGCTCGAGGTTGTGGCAAACGGTGCAGCGCGCTTCCAATAACGTCTTAGCCGCGGCTTCGACCGCGGCGGTCGCGGCCTTGACGGGTGTTTCCACTTCGGGTTCGTACGGTTCGGCTGCCAGCGCGGGTTGTTCGCCCGCCGCTTCGGTAGCGGCGGCCTCCTTCTTACCCCCACAACCGGCCGACGCGAGGACCGCGGCAAGCGCAGCCAACAAAGCTATCGCGGAAATTCTCGGCATCTCGGCATATCTCCTTCCGTGGGTTTCGCTCGGTTGCCCTTCGCGCCCCGGCGCGCGTCACCGCGCGCAGGAACGTTTAAAAGGCGACCGTTTAGGTTAACATAATTATAAGGCTTTATGAATATTAAACCTCCGCCTTCCGAGGACGTTCTTGACAAGGGGCGGCCCCGGTGTTGTTAGTTAAAAAAATAAGAAAGGCCAAGGAGAAAGAATGAGGATTTTCACGTGTTTAGTTTTAGCTTGGGCCGTCAGCGCCGCGGCGGTACTTCCGGGTGAGTTTCTCGTTGGTAGTCCCAAGCTCGTAGAGCCTTCCGGCGAAGCGGGCATTTGGTATTTGGCGGCGTCGCCGGCTGGGCATCTATACCTCGCCGACGCGCGAGCGCTACCGCGCCTCGCTCCCTACCGTATATGGCACGACGACCCTGAGACCTCGACGTACTACCTCGTTTACGAGTACGAGGCAGGCGGTGCCGACGGCGCCGTCGCTTACGGCGAGCTTACGGCCTTCGGCGACGGCGTCTACCTCCTCGCGGCGACGCGAGGCCGGGAGGCGGAGGTGGCTTCCGCCGGGTTGCGGGCGCAGCTCGTGCGTCTGCTTCCCACGCGGCGGGTATCGCGGCTGGACGGGGGCGAGGAACCGCCGCCCGCGTTCGACGACTCCGTCGACGCTGCGCTTAAGGCCATTACGCGCGACCGGGTAAAAGACTACCTTTTAACGCTCCAGGATTTCAAGACGCGATTCTCCTACACCGAGGGTTACGAAAAAGCCGCGGCGTGGACGTACGACTTCTTCGACGATTTGGGATACGATACGTCGTACGACGAGTTTTTCGGTATCGGCTTCGACGGCATTTCGACGCCGACGGACGGCCGCAAGGTCTGGGTCGTAACCGACGGCGGAACGATCTACCATTCCGTAAACCGCGGCAACCGGTGGCAAAGGCAGGACGCCCCGGCGAGGGGGTTTTTGTGGAGCGTCCAGTTCCTGGACGAGAAAGTCGGCTATACCGTGGGCGCCGCCGGTACCTGCCTTAAGACCGCAAACGGCGGCACGACCTGGGTAGCGCAAAAAGTGCCGTACGGCAGTTATCTTTTCGGCGTCGGCTTCGTCGACGCGGCTAACGGTTGGGTCGGCGCCGACAGCGGCAAGATCTTCCATACTGCCGACGGCGGCTCGAGTTGGGCCGAGCAGAGCACGCCGACGGGCCAGCGCTTATACGATATCGCTATGGCGGACGCGACGCACGGTTGGGCTTGCGGCCGGAACGGCGTCGTCCTTCGCACGGAAGACGGGCAAAAGTGGGCGACACAGAATAGTAATACTACCGCCCGCCTATACGGGATCTATGCCGTCAGCGCCGACGAGGCGTGGTGTTGCGGTTGGTCGAAGACGCTGCTACATACCACGGACGGCGGCCAGAACTGGCGGCAAGTCAATCTGGCCCAGCCTACCTGGGCCTATTTCTACGATGTCCGCTTCGGCGACGCGCAACACGGTTACGTCGTGGGTCGCGACGGCGCTTTTCTGTATACGGCCGACCGCGGCGCGACGTGGAAATATAAACAAGTAGACGAGGAGAACTTTCAAGGTTGCGACTTCGCGACGGCTTCTTTCGGTATGCTCGGCGGCTCGGCGGCGCTGTACCGGACGGCCGACGGCGGCGCGACGTTCGATTCCCTCTTGGAGAGCTTCGGCGATAAGTGGCGGAACGTCGTCGCGGAGAAGAAAGGCCGGGTCCGGCCGGAGGAAGTCGTGATAATGTGCGGCCATATGGACTCCACGTCCGAACGGCCTTTGGAGCTCGCGCCGGGCGCGGACGACAACGGCTCGGGTACGGCGGCCACGCTCGCGGCCGCGCGCGTCCTCGCGGGCCTCGACTTCGAGCGGACGTTGCGCTTCGTCGCGTGGTGCGGCGAGGAACAGGGCCTTTTGGGTAGCTGGCATTACGCCCAGAACGCGGCGAAAAAAGGCGAGGAGATAGTCGCCGTCGTGAACCTGGACATGGTGGCGTACGACGAGGAGGGTGGCAAGCGCGACGACACCTCCGACATCGCCAACGACGCGTCGAAGTGGCTCGGCGAATATTTAATCAAGGCCGGCCGGTTATATAAAATCGACCATATCTTCGACCTGGTGGTGGACCCGCGCTCCGGCGGCTCGGACCACGCCTCTTTCTGGAACGCCGGCTACGACGCCATCCTGCTTATAGAAGGGGAGAAGGGCGTCGGCGGCGTTACGGAGTACCCTTATTACCACACGACCCGCGACACGGTCGATAAGCTTAGCATGAAGCTCGAGGTTGATTGTGCGCGCGCCGCCGCGGCGACGGTGGCACATCTCGCGCGCGTCCGTTACCCGGCCCTCGTCGCCGAGCCTTTCTCCCCCGCGGGCGAGCCCGGGCCGTTCGCGGTATATCCCAACCCGTTCAAGGCGGGCTCGGGAGCTGATTACATCCGCTTCGACGGCCTTACCGGCCGGTGCACCATAGAGGTATACGACCTGGCGGGCTACTGCATCTTCTCTTATTACCATACCGCGAGAACGACCCAGTACGATTGGCCCGTCGTATCGGAGGACGGCGAGGCCGCCTCCTCCGGCATCTACCTGTATCGCGTCACCGGCGGCGGGATGAACGAGAACGGCAAGATCGCGGTTATTCGCTAAGCCGCCGAATCCTTCGACGAAAAAGGAAGCCGGCCCACGCGGGCCGGCCTTTTCTGCGCGCCGTGGTTCTGCTTTTGACTCATAACCGGAAGGGCCCGGCCGTAGGTTTGTACGACGGGATAAGCTCGCGAAGGAGTTCGACCGTCACGTCGTGGTCCATCGCCGCCGCGGCCTCCTCCAATCTCTGTATTTTCGGCATCACCTCGTCGGCCTTTACGGGCGGCGGGATGGCCACCATGATCTCCTCGATGGGCGTTTCCTTCAGGTCTTCGTACGACGCGAAGAGTTCTTCGCTCAGCCTTTCGCCCGGTTTTATGCCTACGAATTCGATGGCGACGTCTTTCTCCGGGACGTATCCCGAAAGGCGGATGAGGTCGTACGCGAGGTCGACGATGCGCACCGGCTTACCCATATCGAGGATCATAATCTCGCCGTTTTGACCTATAGCGGAGGCTTGGATTAAAAGTTGTACGGCCTCATAAACCGTCATGAAGTAGCGGGTCATTTCGCGGTGGGTTATGGTGACCGGCCCTCCTTGCGATATTTGCTTTTTGAAGAGCGTGATGACGCTGCCGCGGGAGCCGAGGACGTTGCCGAAGCGGACCGTGACGAATTCGGTGGGGCCTTGGGAGCGCAGGCACTGTACCGCCAACTCGGCGACCATTTTGGAGGCACCCATCGCGCTCGCCGGGTTGACCGCCTTGTCGGTGGATATGAGTACGAAGCGGCCCGCGCCGGCCCGGAGCGCCTCCTCCGCCACGACGCGCGTCCCGGTGACGTTGTTCTTGACGGCCTCTTCGACGTTCTGCTCCATCAACGTAATGTGTTTGTGCGCCGCGGCGTGGTATACGATGTCGGGGTTGTATTTCTCGAACGTCGCGCTCAACGTCGGCCGATCGCGAACGTCGCCCACCACGGGGACCGCGGCCGCCTCAGCGAATTTTTGCTCGAGCTCCAGGGCGACGTTGAAGATGCTGTTTTCGCCGTGGCCCATCAATATGATGTTGGCCGGCTCGAACGACGTTAGCTGGCGGCAGAGTTCCGAGCCGATGGAGCCGCCGGCGCCGGTGACGAGGATGGTCTTGCCGGCCACGCTTTCGCGGATGGATTCCAGGTCGAGCTCGATGGGGTCGCGTTTCAGGAGGTCCTCGACTTCGACTTCGCGGAGTTGACTTAGGCGGGCGTCGCCGTGAATTATTTCGAAGATGCCCGGCAGGATGCGGTAGGTCATGGCCGCGGCCATGCACCGTTCGGCTATGCGGCGCACGGCGCTGCCGGCCGCGGAGGGCATCGCGATGAGAACTTCGTCGGCGCCGTAGCGCTGGGCCACGTTGGCCACTTCCGCGGTAACGCCCACCACCGGTACGCCGGCCACCTCCCGGCCCGTCTTCCGCCGGTCGTCGTCTAAGAATGCGACCGCCTTTAACCCGAGCCGCGGATGTTTCGCGATTTCCCGCGCGATCATCTCGCCCGCTTCGCCGGCGCCGCAAAGGATCACCTTTTTAATTTTACCGTGCGCTGAGGACTCCATAAGCTTTTACGGCCGCGAACGTCCGGTTACGGGACCTCCGCGGCGACGGTGTAGTCGTCGCCGATGATGATTTTAACGCCGTAGCTGTAAGGCTCGAGCCGGCGTCCGTCGAGGCCGAGGAGGCTCGCGCAGCGCAACGCCGCGTCGCGCTTTTCCTCGCTGGTTTCGACGATGGTTTCCTTATAGTCGAAGGTGGCGGCGTTGCCCACGGCGACTACGCGGTAGCCGTTGGCGTCGAGACGCTCCTTCATCTTGGTAGCCGCCCCCTCGACGCCGCAACCGTTTAGGACCTCGACGTTGGTCCCCCCCGGCGCGGGTACGTTCTTGGCGAGAGCTTCCAGGATAAGTTTCGATATATCTTGGCCGCAAATGACGGTGAGGTCCACCCGTTCCCGCGGTATGTCGGCCCCCAACGCCGCGGCCAACCCTTCGGCCCAATTATCGAAACCCTCCCGATAATACACCGCGGATTTATCAGTGTATAAGATCTTGGGCCGGTATTGCTCGAAGCGGAGGACGTTTCCGGATTCGACGTTGAAATCTTCGAGCGCGGCGAGCGCGTTTCCGAACCGCTGGGGGACCTTCGTGCTGTTGACGACCAACGCCGTAACTTGCTCAGCCGCGGGCGTGAACGTCTCGACCGTAGCCGCCGTTTCCGCGGCCGCGGCGGTTTCGGCCGTCGGCGGGGGCGGCGTCGTCTCCTCCGGTTCCGCCCGCTCCGATTTGTAGCGGAGGGCGAAGGCGATAACCGCGACGACCAAGGCGGCGCCTACGACGCCCAGCGCCACGCGCCACTTGCGGCCCCGGCGCCGTTGCTCCACCCTGACCAGTCTTCCCGAAGAAACGCGTTTTGCGACCATAGCTTTTTGTTTACCGCCCCCAGACGGATAAATTTATAACATACCCGGGCCGCTCGGGCAACCTAGCCGCCGGCCGCGCCTTCGCCCGCCTTCAAGTAGTATTCTACCACCGCCGCCAGGTCTTGGGGCGTATCGACGCCGCGTGAAACGAAATCGCCCGTGACGACGCGGACCTTGAAGCCGTGGGCCAAAGCCCGCAACATTTCCAGGCCCTCGAGCGCCTCCAGCGGCGTAGGCCCGAGGGTCGTAAATCGCAAAAGAAAATCGCGGCGATAGCCGTAGACGCCCACGTGCCTGAGGTAGGCAAGCTTTACTTGCGGCCGATATCGGAACGGGACCATCGCGCGCGTGAAGTACAACGCGTCGCCGTTCCGGTCGACAACCACCTTGCAGACGTCGGCGGAGGCGAGCTCCGCGGCCTCGGCCGCCGGGACCGGCCGCGCGAGCGTCGTCATCAGGACGCCGTCGTCCTCGTCGAAGGGCGCCGCCGCCGCGTCTACCGCGGCCGGCTCGATAAGAGGCTCGTCGCCCTGGACGTTAACGTATACGTCGCCCGCGGTCTGGGTCGCGACCTCGGCGACGCGGTCCGTACCGCTCGGATGCTCGGCCGCGGTCATGAACACGTCGTCGGTGAACTTCTTCGCGGCCTCGTAGACGCGTCGGTCGTCGGTCGCGACGCACAGCGCGTCGAGCCGCGAGGCCCGGGCGCACCGTTCGAAGACCCGCTGCACCATCGGCTTCCCGGCGACGTCCGCGAGCGCTTTCCCCGGGAAGCGGCTCGAGACGTACCGCGCCGGGATGACCCCTATCACCGTCGGCCTTTTATTCTGCATCCTTACCTCCGCCGCGGTTGGGCGCGTCGGCGACCCGTTCGATCAAGGAGGTTGTGGAGTAGCCTTCGACGTAGGGCAAGGACCGGACCTCGCCCCCGGCCTCCGTTACGACGTCGGCGCCGACGATCTCGTCGCGCGGCCAGTCCCCCCCCTTCACCAGTACGTCCGGGAGGAGGGCCTTTATAAGCTCGTAGGGCGTATCCTCGTCGAAGATGGTAACGAGGTCCACGCACCGCAGCGCCGCTACCACGAGCGCCCGGTCGGCCTCGCCGTTGAAGGGTTGCGCGGGGCCTTTCGCGAGGCGGCGCGCGGACCGGTCCGCGTTCACCGCCACGACGAGCACGTCGCCGAGCCGGCTCGCCCCCTCGAGATAGCGGACGTGGCCCGCGTGGAGGATGTCGAAGACGCCGTTGGTGAAGACCACCTTTTGGCCGGCGGCTTTGAGCGCCCTTACCCGCTCGAGCAGTTCGCGCCGCGCCAGGATTTTTTCGTCACAATACATTTGCCGTTGCCGCTTTACGCCGTCGCCGGCTCTCAGCGGCCCCATATCAAACTCGAGACGCGCTTGCGCGCCGGCTCGAAGAACCAGGCCCACAGCGACATCCCGCGCGGCCGCCGGACCATCGATAACTTTAGGAGCGGCGGCGCGATGAACGTCGTGAGCGCCATCACGACGACCACCGCGGCGAAGAGGTCCGCGGTGACTATGCCCGCGCGGCGGCCGACCTCGGCGAAGATAAGGCCGACCTCGCCCCGCGGCGCCATACCGATGCCCACCGCGGTGGAGTTAATGCGTTTGTCGAATACTACGAGCCCCGATAGAACCTTCCCAACCATCGCAACGGCGAAGAGGGCTCCCCCCACGACGAGTATGGCGTGGTTGGCTTCGTTGAAGGGATTGAAGTAGCGTATGTCGACGTCCGCGCCGATTTTGACGAAGAAAATAGGCGTAAAGATATAGGCCACCGGCTTCAGTTCCTGGGCGATAACGTCGAATTTGCGCGTGCGGCCGAGGGCGAGCCCCGCGGCGAACGCGCCGACGATAGCCGCGCCCGCAAACTTCTGGGCGCCGAGCGATAGAAGAAACGCGAATGCGATCGAGCCCACGATAAGGGTCCCGCTCGTGCGCGCCTTCTCGATAATCTTCACGAGCTGTTTCGCGAATACGTTGCCAACAACGATCGCCGCGATGAAGAAGCCGACGGCGAGCGTTGCAATCTGAGCCGTTTTTAACGCGCTCACCTCGCCCCTCATTCCCAGGTCGCGTACGACGGCGAGGATTATCAGGCCGATTATGTCGTCCGCGACGGCGGCGCCCAGAATTATCTTCGCCTCTTTCGTTCCGAGCTTGCCGAGGTCCGAGAGGACCCGTACGGTAATGCCGACACTCGTCGCGGTGAGCGTAGCCCCCAGGAAGATAGCTATTAAGTTCGTATACCCAAAGGCGAGCGCGAAGACGAACCCCCCGACGAAGGGGAGGATTACGCCTACCGCGGCTACGGCGAGCGAACGCCAACCCATCTCCAAGAGTTCGCGGACGTCGGTCGCCAGGCCGGTCTCGAACAGAAGGATTATGACGCCGATGTCGGCGAGCAGTACGAAGACGTTGGCGTGGGGGTCGACCAGGTTTAGGCAGCCGACGCCGAGAAGGACGCCCGCGACGAGCTCCCCCAGAACCGTAGGCTGGCCTATCCGGTTCGCGAACTCGCCCAGGACTTTGGCGCCTACGAAGATTAATATCAGCGTGACGAGTAGATGCGAAAGGTCCATACGCGCTGGTTAATTTTATTTAACATTATAATAAAGGCGCTGCGCACGGCAAGACGATTTTGTGCCCGCGGGGCCGCGGCCTCGCCTTAGGTTACGACGCGAAAGCGCGATGTCCCGTCGCCGTCTCTGAAGACCTCCACCCGGCAGGGGAAGAAGTCACGTAGCTCGGGGAGGTGGGATATTACCAATATTTTATCGAAATCGCCCTTGACGCGGGCAATCGCTTCCACGAGCGCCGTAAGGCCTTCTTCGTCCTGGGTCCCAAAGCCCTCGTCGATTACGAGGAAACGCAACGGCACGCCCGCCCGCCGAGCGAGCAATTTCGAGAGGCCGAGGCGCAAAGAGAAGTCGGCACGAAACGCTTCCCCGCCGGAGAAGGAATCGTAGGGCCGCGGTTCGCCGCCGTCCGTAAGAACGACGTCGAGCGTTTCCGCGACGCCGCCCGTCTTCTTCTCCCTTTGCGTTTCCAGGCGCATTCCCATTCCGCCGTCCGTAAGGCCCGCCAGGACGGCGTTCGCCTCCGTCTCCAACTCGGCGAGCGCCCGTTCGGTCATGAGGGCCGGTATGCCGTCCGGGCCCAGAGCCGCGGCGAGGTAGCGGTCGACGGCAAGTTGCCGCCGCCGGGATTTGAGGGCCGCGTCCACTTGCGCGAAGCGTTTGGCCGCGCGCTCGAGCCGGGCCAATTCGGCGCGCGCCGCGCCCAACTCTTCCGCGGCCCGCCGCTTCGCGTCGCCCGCGGCCTTCTCCTCCTCCAGCGCGACTTGGAGCTCCGCGGTCGCCTCTACCAACGCTGCGTCCGTGTCCGGCGCGCCGGCCAGCTCGTCCGTTAATCTCGCGTCCTCGAGCTCGATTTTTTCGAGCTCTTGCGACGACCGGCGGTAAACTTCCCGCGCGAGGGGCGTCTTTTCTTCCGCGAGCTTTAAATCGCGGAAGCGAACTTCGGCCTCCGCCATTCCCGACGTTCGCCGCCGGGCCGAGTTTAAGGCTTCGGCGTCGAAGGCCAAGGTCGAAATTTCTCCTTGCAGCCGAGCCGCCTCTTCCCGTTCCACTCCTTCGAGGAAGTCGCCGCGCAGCGACTCGCGGAGGCGTCTCCGGACGGCGTCGTCCGCGTCCCGCGCTGTCAGCGCGGCGCTGAGCATTTCGTGTGCTCGCGCAGCCTGGCTCAGTCGGTGCCGCGAAGTCGTTAGTTCCTCCGTTCTACGCGCGGCCTCTTCCATCGCCTCCTCGTCGAAAGCGGCCAGGGCGAGTTCGCCTTCGGCCTCGGCTACGGCTTTGGCCTCGGCGGACGACGCGAGTTTACGCAACTCTCCTTCCGATGCCGCGGCTTCGTTTTCGACGGTTTCCGTCTCGGCTCGAGTTCGCCGGAGCGCGGCCTCTTCTTCGATTGCCCCGCCCAGCGCTTCCTGGGCCGCGGCAAAGCGCTGCCGTACGGCGCTTTTGCCGGCCAGGCGCGAACGGGCCGCCTCGGACTCTTTCCTTAAGCGGGCGGTTTGGGCTTCGCGTTCTTTAAGGAGGTTTTCCTCGCGGCCCAGCTCGGCCTCGAAGTGGCTTTGGGCCCGGGCGAGGCTCTTCTCGTCGAAAGGCCGCCCGCAAGTGGGGCAGGTAGACGCGCCCGTGCCGACCTTCGAGAGTTCCGACTGGAGGCTTTGGAACCTTTCGGCGGCGAGTTCGACGTCCCGTGCCGCGGCCGCGAGGCGCTTCGCGATTTCCGCCGTGCGCTCCTCCTCCCGCTCCAACGTTTCTAATTCCAAGAGCGCCGCGTCGCGCTCCACTTCCGCCCGCGCCGCGGCGTCCCGCGCCCGGGATAGTTTTTCGGCCAACCCTTCCCATTTCTTGAGGATAACGCGAAGGCCGGCCAGTTTCGCGCGGATGCCCTCTACTTTTTTATCGTACGCGTTCCGGGCCTCGCCAAGCCGCCGTTCCCACGCGCGATATTTCTTCTCGCCTTCCTTCAGTTGGACGTATCTGGCCCGCCACGGCTCGAGTCGGCGTACGGTACGTTCCAGCTCGGCACGCGGCGCCGCTTCCGCCTCTAAAGTCGTTACCGCCTCCGCGGCGGCGCGGAACCTTTCCTCGGCGACGGCCAGCTCTTTTTCCGCGGCGAGCCGCCTTTCCCGGGCCCGGCTTAGGACCCCCTCGAGCCGTCGCTTCAACGTCTCCCACCGTTGGCCTTTTCGCTCGAGCTCGCCCAGTTTCCGACGTTCCTCCTCGTATTCGTCGTGAGCGGAGGTTATTTCTTCGCGGCTCGCCGTTATCGCCTCGACGGCCGCGAGCGCCGCCGCGGCTTCCTCTTTACGTACGCGGGCCGCGGCCATTTGCCCGCGGAGTTCGGCGAGGCGGGCTTTTTGCGCGGCGAACGACGCCTGGAGGGTTCGCGCGCGGCTTTCCTTTTCGCGCGCCGCGGCTACGCCGCGCGCCGCCTTTTCCGCGGCCCGCTCTGCTTGCCGTACGTTTACCTCGGCGGCCTCGGCGGCCCGGCGCGTTTCTTCCCGCGCCGCGAGTTCATTTGCGAGGTCGGCCGCGACCGCTTCCTCGCGCGCCAAGGCCTCGCGCGTGTCGCGGCCGGCGCGGGAGGCCGCTTCGCCCAAGGCGACGAAGCGGTCCAAACCCAACAACGAAAAGAGGAGTTCTTTGCGCCCCCGCGGCCTTAGCGATTTCGTAAAGAAGCCGGCTTCGCCCTGTTTCAGATAGACGCTCGCGACGAACGAATCGTACGGCAGGCGGACCAGGCCGCCGACGGCCTCGGCGACGGCGGTCACCCCCTGGGCTTCGACTAGCTCTTTTTCCGTATCGCCGGGTTTCGAAACGTTGAAGAGGACCGCCTCGTGTTTTCCATTCCTCAACGTGTAAGAACGACGGACGCGGTAGGTGGCGCCGCCGATTTCGAATTCGAAATCCACGAGCGCGGCCTTGCCGCCGCGCCGCACGAGCGCGTCGTTGGAACGCGTGCGAGCCCGTCCCCAAAGGGCCCACGTAATGGCATCGAACAGCGCCGACTTCCCGGCGCCGTTAGGGCCACTCAAACATGCCAGGGAGAGGTTGGTAAAGGAGAGCGTCTGGAGTTCGGGGCCGTAGCTCAGGAAATCTTTGAGGCTGAGGGAAACCGGAATCACTGGTCGGCGCCGCCCCCTTCGCCTAGTTCGTCCGCCCGCTCCAGGAGTTCGGCGAGCGCAACGTCGAAGCTCGGCGGCTTTTCCGCCATATATTGGCGCAGGGCGTCGCGGAGGTCGCTTTCCGGCTTGATGCCGGCGCGACGTCGCTTTTCCGTCGCCCGCGGCTCGAAGATGACTTTGGCCGCAAACGCGCCCTCGAAGGCCGGGAGGAGAACGTTGCTCTTCACGTGGGGGGCGAGCGTAGAGGGCCCCGTTACCTTCAGCCGGACGACCGCGCCGTCGTAACGCCGGCCAGCCGCGGCCCGCCGCACCGCGGCTTCCAGCTCCGCTTCGCTTTCCGCCTCTACCGCTACGGTTACGAATTCCCGGGCCGACGTCTCGACGAAACGCCAGCGCGCGGCGCCGCGCTCGAGCTCGACCAGGACCGCACCCTTGGGCACGTCTTCGTCCGAAAAATCGATCCGCGCGGGCGAACCGGCGTAGACCGCGGGGCCGCCTTCGGGCATAGGGAGCGATTGGTGGCTGTGAAGGTGCCCGAGCGCGTAGTAGGAGAATGCGGGGTGGGCGATCGTCGCCGCGGGCATAATGGCCTCGTCGAATAGGAGCCCCGCCTCGGACGAGGGCTTGCCGCCTTCGAGCCAGACGTGCCCGGCGAAAATCGCCGGCCCGTGCTCCTCGAGCCCGGGCCCCCATTCCTCGCGGACCAGGCGCTTCAATTCTTTTATGGCCGCGAGGACGCGGCCGCCCGGGCCGTCGAAGAGCCAGGGCACCGCCGCCACCGTAACCGGCCCCGCCGCGGTCTCGAGCGCGATAAGCTCCGGTTCCGATACGATGTGAACGGCGGGCAACGACAACGCCCCGAACACAGCTTGGCCGCTAACCGCGGGAAGCCGGCGGGGGCGGTCGTGGTTTCCCAGGACTACGACCAGGGGTAAGCCGGCGCGGCGCATACGTGCCACCCGACGCGCCCACTCGCGCTGTACGAGCGGCGTCGTGTTGTATTTATCGTATACGTCGCCCGCGATAACTACGAAGTGAACCTCTTCCTCCAACGCCAGGTCCACGGCCCAATCCAGCGCCGCGAGGAATTCGTCGAGCCTCGCGGGCCGGCCCTCGAGCCAACGTTCGTAGGAACGGACGCCGAGGTGGAGGTCGGCCACGTGTAAGAATTTAATATCCATAACGCATCGGAAACGGGGGCGTATCGCCCCCTCATTATAATAACGCCGCCGGCCGCCGTCTATTAAAAAGGCGCCAACCGATGGCGCTTTTCAACTCCGCACAACTCGCGCCCCTGCTCTTACGAAGCCTCTGCAACGGGTACGGTGAAAGTGAAGGTGGACCCTTTACCTTCTTCGCTCTCCACTTTTATGGAGCCGCCGTGCGCTTCTACGATCGCCCGCGCTATGTACAAGCCCAAGCCGGCACCCCGCACCCTCCGGTCGCTGTCTTTTCGAAAGGTCTTGAATTTTTCGAATAGGTGGGGAATATCGGCTTTGGGAATACCGATGCCTGTGTCGGCCACGCCAACCGTTACCATCCCGTCGGCAACGTCGCCCGCGAAAATTTGCGCGGAACCGCCTTCCGGCGTGAACTTGAGCGCGTTGCCCACGAGGTTGGAGAGGACCTGGAGCAATTTGCCCTCGTCCCCTATTATCGGCGGCAGGTCCGGTTTTACGGACGTCGTAAACTTTACCCCTTGCCTGGCGGCGATCACCTTGGCGCCGTCGTAGGCTTCGCGCACGAGTTTCTCCACCGCTATCGCCTCCGGCGTTATCTTTATCCCGGTGTCCTCGAGGCGATAGAAATCCAATATGTTGTTTATAAGTTCGATGAGGCGTTTGGACTCTTTGGGTATAATCCGGACGAGGTTCATTATCCTTTCGTCAACTTCGCTCGCCAACAGCTCTTCGATTATTTCGCCCGAGCCGAGGATGCCGGTCATGGGGGTCCTTAAGTCGTGTACGAGCATGGAGACGAAGTCCGCTTTCATCTCGTCGAGCCGTCGGAGTTCCCGGTTTACGCGCCCGAGTTCCTCCGCTTTTTGTTTCACTTCCTCCATGAGCGTGGAGTTTCGGAGGGCGACGGCTATTTGCCCCGAGAGCGTCTCGAGCGCCGCGACGTCGGCCTCGTCGAAGGCGTTGGGCCAGCGGCTTTCGACGTTGAGCACCGCGACTACCTTGCCCTCCATCTTTATGGGTACGCAGAGCTCCGAAAGCATCGGCGGTAGGAAGTCGACGTCCAAGAAATCGGGTTCGCGCGTAGTGTCGGGGACGAGGGCCTTCTGTCCCGTGCGGACTACGCGGCCGCATATGCCGGCGTTGATGCTTTGGCGATAGTCTACGGAAAGTGCCTTCGCGGCCCCTTGGACCTTGTATGCTTGGAGCACGAGGGAGTCGGTTTCCTTGTCCACGGTGAGGATGGTTACGTTCTGGAAGCGGAGGTCGTTTTGTACGCGCTCCACCACCGTGGGGTAGAGTTCGTTTATGTCGAGGACGGAGGACAAGATGCTCCCGATAGAGTTAAGGTCGTACAGCTGCTGCGTGCGTTGCGCCGTTTCCTCGAAAAGGCGAGCGTTCTGGAGCGCCACCGCGACCTGGTCCGCGAAGGCCGTCAATATATCCAGGTCGCCCTGGTGGAACGCCCCGGCCTCGTCGTGGTAGACGCCGATGCAGCCCAGGCTGCGCCCTTCGTATACGACCGGGGCGAAGATCTCGGAACGGGCGCCGTCTTCGTCCTCGCCCGCGAACCGGCCGTCGGTTTCGCTGTCCGCGATAAGTAGCGGTTGGCGGTTTTCCACGACCCATCCCGGATGCCGTCGGTGGGCGGTCAGCTCCGCTATTTCGACGCTCTCGGCGCTGAGGTTCTTGCTGGCGACGATTTTGAATTGCCGGTGAGTCTCGTCGTAGGAGTAAACCGCTCCGCGCCCGAAATCGAGGAAGTTGCTTAGTTCTTCCAGCACGCGCACCATCAACTCCTCCGGGTCGCGAATGGAGTTGATCACCCGCGTGATGCTGGCCACGGCGTGCAGGCGTTTGGTCCGGTTTCTAAGCGTTTCCACGGCGGCCGCCTCCTCGGCGACGAGCGCCGCGTAACTTACGAATAGCTCCAACATGAAGAGACTTTCGTCGCCCGGTTTCTTGTGTTCGATCGGGTCATCCAGGATTACGTAGCCGACCGCCTTGCCCTCCCGGCCGTACATCTTGACCATGAACAGGTCGCGCGTGTCCCAGTCGCCTATGCGGCCGCCGCCTTCAAACGGCTTCACTCGCCGTATGAGGTCCGCGGTCTCGGCGCCGTAGGGAACGTGGTAGATGTTGCCGCCGCGAAAGGGTTGCAGCGCCGTGCTCTCCAGTAGTTCTTTCGTTTGCCGCGCCGACTCCAGCGCTCCGCCGAGGGCCTCGATTTCCTCGTCGCCGTACCCGGCCGAGGCGGTCTCGCCCGGGCCGGGCACGGGGCCGAAGACTTTCATGTAAACCTTTTCCCAACCCAAACCCTTGATACCTCTTACGATCAGTTGGAATTTATCCGCGAGGCTTTCGTGTTCTCTTATCCGGCCGGCGACGCGGAAGAGATGGGCGAGGCGGTTGCGTTCGAAGACCAAGCGGTTCGTCTTTTCCTCCAGTTCCTCCTCCAACCGGATCTGGGGCGTTACGTTGTCGTTAACTGCGACTAGGCCGACGACGTTTCCTCTCCGGTCGCGCAAGGGCGAAATCCTCAGGTCGAGGTATTCCTCGCGGCCGAACCGGTCCTTGTGGCGGAAGCGCTCGATGCGGTAGGGCTTGCCCGTCTCGAGGACGTCGCGCAAGCGTTCGCGCACCGTTTTGCGCCCCATGCGTTCGTGCTCGAGATTGGGCAGAAGGTCGAAGATATCGCGGCCCAGCGCGTTCTCCTCCGGTATCCCGGATTCTATCTCTTGCCCCTGCGACCATCGCGTGACGCGGAATTCCCGGTCGCAGGCGATGATGCCGACGGGCACGTTGTCCAACAGGTATTCTTGCCGCGGGCCCGTAGCGCTTTTGCTGTCGCCCTCGGTTTGAATCGTCGCGATTAGAAACTCTTCCCCGCCCACCGAGAATTGTCGCGCGTAGAGGTAAGCGTGGACGATTTCGCCCTCGCTCGAGATGACGTTTACCGGGTTGTCCGGCACGGCGCCGGCCGAGCGCGCCCGCTCCCACAGCTCGCTCACTTCCCGTTCGCCCCCCGCGAGGATGCCGGCCAGCGGGTGGCCCGCAAGGTCCGGGGCCTCGTAGCCGAAAATCGTCCCCGCGGCGTTCGCGGCCGCGGCGATTACGCCCTCGCCGGTTACGACGAACGCCGGCTTGCCGCCCAGGCCGGCGGCTTGAGCCAGCGCGGTGACGAAGCTCGTCGCGACGTCGCCCTCTTGAGGGGTTTTCGCCATATCGGTTTTTTTACCTTCCCGCCGGCAGCCGGCTCCCGGCCGGCCGTAACGGGCGTAATTTTTAATTTATATTTCTACAAAAAATTATAGCACTTCGGCGGCAAAACGTCAAATAACCCCTGCAATATCCGGGGTTACGAGTAGTACGCCAAAGTTAAGCTCTTTATTTCCAAACCGGTATGGTAATGAAGGTGGGCGCGGATAAATGAGAGCGTTTGTTCGACGAGCTCCGGCGCGGCCTTTACGCGCCCTAGCCGGCGCGGCTCGAACGTCGTGAGGGCGTTGGCGAAGTTGTAAGTTGCGGGCGATATGGCGATGGCCTCGCCGCTCGCCGGTTCGCACGCGCGGCATACGATCGTGCCGTCCTTGAGGACCAGAGCCACGCCGTCGGCGGGCCGGACGCGGCCGCACGCGGCACATTTATCGAGGTCGGGTTTTAATCCCAACTGGGCCGCCAATTTTAGGAGGAATTGGGCGAGGAGGGGCGCGGGAGGGCCGCCGCGGTCGAGCACCTCGAGCGTCGACGCCAGCAGCTCGTATAGCCGGGGGTCGGCGTCGCCCTCGCCGCTCAGTTTGTCCACCGCTTCGACCATGGCCAGGCCATACGGCAGCGCCTTAGGGTCTTCCCGGATAAACCGGCCGGGGTGGATCGTGGAAGTTTCCGAAAGCGTGAACAGTTCTTTGCTCTCGCGCCAATAGAAGACGAATTCGCCGCGGCTCAGGGGCTCGAGCGCCGCGCCGTACTTGTTCTTGGGGTTCCGGGCCCCTTTGGCCAAAAGCTGCACTTTGCCCGCGTCGCGCGTGTAAACGACGGCTACCCGCGACGTCTCGCCGAAGTCCCGGCGTTTGAGTACCACCCCTTCCGTTTTGATTATTTCCGTCACCGCGGCTCAGCCTAAGTAGCCCATGCTCTCGAGCCTCGCGCGGACCTCGGCGTCCTCGCCGTCGACGTAACCGGCACCCCCGACGTCGTAATCGAGGTAGGTGGGCGGCGCCGCAGACAGCGTTTCCGGCGTTACGATTTCCGCCAGGACGCGGCCGTCGAGCCCCGCGGGCACGGCTTCCTTCATCAAGAACATGGCCGTGGGGTAGACGTCGGCCAACGTCGCTCCGTTCGGAGCGGAGCCGGGCGAGATCGACGGGCCTTGCGCGAAGAAGATGCCCTCGCGCCGGTGCTCCCCGGCGCGGCGGCGGCGCGGCGCCCCCACTCGCCGTTCGTGACGCGCAGGACCACGGTC
>CAZWAM010000014.1:0-6377 GCA_964631855.1 uncultured bacterium
TAAATTTTTCCCGTTTATTCGGGCCGCGGGCCTCGTAAATGTTTAGAACGTCGTAACTGTCGGTATAATAATACGTCGGCGGCCCGGCCGCGCGCCAATCGCTCGTGAACGGTACGTAGATTATTCCCGAGGCGTCGATTTTATATTTTCGCCCGGCGGTCTCGAGCCTGAGGGCGTCTAAGCCGAAGGGGGCGTCGCCCGCGAACTCGACGACTACCGGCCACGGGGGCGCCAAGCCCAGCTCGGGAGGGCATTCGAAGCGGGCCCTTCCCGCCCCCCACTTTTTTGCGGCGTAAACCTGTAACCCGGCCCGGGTTTTTCTTCCCGCGAGTAAGACGCCGGCGCCTTTTTTCGAAACCATCGGCAGCGCCACGTCGGGTTGCTCCCAATAAAAAGTTTGCCATCCGCCGATGTTGAGCCGGTCAAAGACGGCGAGGGGCGCCGCGTCCCCCACGACGGCGACGAAGCGTCCCCCCGGCTCCAACGCCGCGAGCTCCCGGCTTAGGAACTCGCCGGGGACGAACCGTTTCCGGAATTTGGAACTAAAGTCTATCCCCGGGAAGCGGTTTATTAAGTACGTACGGCCGGCCGGTTTCTCGCGCAAAAGCGGCCCGCCGCGTTCGCCGAAAGGCGTAAGGCCTTCGCTCGGGAAATTCTCGACGCTGCGGGCCCAATCGTCCGAGACGATGGAATAATACGAAAGGTCCGGCCGCGCGCGAAGGACGAAATGGTAATAGGCGAACGGCATGAAGAAACAATGTTCGCCCACGACCGCGCCTTCGTACGCCAACGTTCTGTTGGCCTCCACGACGAAGGACGCCCGGCTGCGGTCGTGTCGGTGGTCGGCGAGGGCGTAGTTGTGCACGAGGTTGTACAGGGGCAAAGTAAACGCCGCCAACGTGACCGCGGCAGCGCCGTAGCGGACGCGCCGTCCGAGCGAGTAAACGGCGTCGGCGCCCAGCGCGGCCAGCGTGAAGATTAAAGCGAGCGGTATTTGGAGATACGGCTGCGTTTCGCCGCCCGCGAAGTAGCCGTAAAGCGCCAAGAAGAACGCCAACGTTACCAAAAGGCCGGCCGTTAACGGCGCGCGTCTTTTATAGCGCAGCGACGCCCCTATCCCCACCAGCGCCAAAGCGAGCGCGCCGTATTTGGCCTCGAAGATCAAATTCGAAGCGACGTACTTCCAAATAATCCTGTCCTCCGGCGCGCCCGCGGGAAACCCGCCGTATCGCCGGTAGTCCAACACCCACGTCGCGTCTTTGATGAACGTCGACGAACTCATCCATTCGTCTTGGTCGCCGAAATACCCCCATCGCAGCGCGAGCATTAAGTAGACGGATAGGCCGAGGGTGAAAAATAATACTGTGGCCCCGAGCGTTTTATTCCGAACTAGAAAGTAGCTTAGAAACAGCCAGGCGCCGAAGAGTACGAAGCTCGTGCGGTTGCCGAGGGCAAGGCCGAAGATGAAGGCCGCGACGAGGTAATATCTGGCGTCGCCGCGGCGAACGGCCGCTACGGTGAGCCATAAGATAAGGGCCGCGGCTAGGACCTCGAGGTTATATATTTCCGGCCCGGCGGCGGCCCAATTCCAGAAGGCGGGCGTGAACGCGAAAGCGAGCGCCACAGGTGCCGCGACGCCGGCGTGCGCGCCGAGCTCCCGCCAGGCGAGGTATAATACGGCGACCGCGGCGGCCGCGAACAGCGCGCTTAGAAGACCTGCGAAGTAGACGGGCGAAGGTCCTATTAGATGCGGTAAAAAGTAAAGTTGGTTGGGAAAGGGGTAGCCGGGGAAGTGGCCGGGGGCGAGGAAGGCCGGGTGAGTGGCGAATTCGGCGAGGTCGCTAAGCCATATGGCGGGCCGCAAACAGAAGATGTACGCCGCCGCGCAAACGGCGAACAGGGCCGCGGGTATTAATAACCCCGGGTTCCTTAGAAATCTAAAGCTCTCCCTTATTTTATTTTCCTCTCGAGCCGTCGCCCGGGTTCGAAGAAGGCCCCTTTTGTTTTGTTGACCGAAATTAGTTTAAGACGAGAAAGCGCTATTGTCAATCGGCGGGTTTCTTGCGCAATTATCCATTACCCGTGTTTGAATCGAACGAATATTGCGCGTCGGTAGGGTATGTGCTACAATCGCGAAAAATTACGGCGAGGTTTTTATGGCGAATAAGAAGAAGGGTACGATCCTTTCCGGAATGCGGCCTACCGGGCCGCTCCACCTGGGGAACTTAGTCGGTGCCCTGATTAATTGGGTAGGCCTCCAGGATGAATACAACTGTTTCTACGAGATCGCCGACCTCCACGCCCTAACGGACCGAACCGACACCTCGGCCATAGCGAAAGACCGCATAGAAGTCCTCCTCGATTGGCTCGCCGCCGGCCTCGACCCCGAGCGCTCGGTCCTCTTCATTCAATCGGAAGTTCCGGAGCACGCTCAGCTCTATACGTTATTGGGTATGTTCGTCCCCGTATCGTGGCTCGAGCGCGTGCCGACGTATAAAGAGAAGATCAAGGAATTGGGCTTGGGCGAATCGGCCTCCTTCGGCCTTTTGGGGTACCCGGTCCTGCAGGCGGTAGATATATTGATCTATAGAGCCGACGCGGTGCCGGTGGGCGAAGACCAACTCCCGCACCTCGAGATGAGCCGCGAAATGGCGCGCCGTTTTAACTATTTCTTCGGCGACGTTTTCGTAGAACCGCGAGCCCTCCTCACCAAGGCGGCGCGGCTCCCCGGCCTCGACGGCCGCAAAATGTCGAAGTCTTATGATAACGCCGTCTATATCAAAGACCCCCCGGCGGCAGTTGAGAAAAAAGTAAAAATGATGTTCACCGACCCCAAGCGCGTCTACCGCCGCGACCCGGGGCATCCCGACGAGTGCAACGTATACTTCTACCGGCGCCTTTTCGAAGCCGTCGGCGCGGAGGAAATTCACGAGGATTGCAAGAACGCCCGTATCGGGTGCACCGATTGTAAGCTCGCGCTCGCCAAGGCGGTTAACGTTTACCTAGACCCCATTAGGAGGAAGCGCGCGGCGTTGAGCGAACGGCCGGACTATTTAAACGATATATTCGACGAGGGCGCGCGTCGCGCGCGCGAAGTGGCGGAACGAACCCGCGACGAGGCGTACGAGGCGGTGCGCCTTTTACGGGAAAAGTAACGGCGTCGCGACGATGGACTACCGCGTAAAGTTGCCCGTTTACGAGGGCCCGCTCGACCTCCTGTTGTTCCTCATCCAGAGGGATGAGGTCGACGTCTACGATATTCCCATCTCGCGCATAACGGAACAATACGTCGCTTATCTCGAGCTGATGCAAGAACTCAACCTCGCGGTAGCGGGGGAGTTCTTCGTTATGGCTGCGACCCTTATGGAAATAAAATCGGCCATGCTTCTGCCGCGGGTCGAAGTTCCCGCGGGCGAAGAGATCGAGGACCCGCGCGCGGCCCTCGTTGCCCGTTTGCTCGAATACCGGAAGTATAAAAACGCCGTGGGCACACTTTCCCGCCGGGCGGCCGAACAAGATTTGAAATATCCCGCGGGGGGCGACGGTCGCTTAGGCGATACGGCCGCCGTCGGCGAATCGATTTTCGTACTCCTGAACGCCCTCCGCGACGTGCTCACCCGCGCTCCCGAGGCGCGCGAGGTCGTTCCCGCGCGCCGCGGCCCGACTTTGGAACAACAGATCGATTATTTGAGAGACCGCCTTAAAAGTGCTGGCGGCCGCGTCCGCTTCGAGGAGCTTTTCGAAGGGCCGCGCATCGTGATCGTAGTAACTTTCCTCGCCCTGCTCGAGCTCTTACGGGCCGGCGAGTGTCGCGTGCGACAAGACCGCGCGTTCGAACAGATATGGATATACCCGTCATTAGCGCTGCTATGAACGCGAACGAAGACGAAAAGGGCCTGCCCCTCAAAAATGTCGTAGAGGCGGTTTTATTTGTAACGCCCGACCCTTTGCCGTTGAGAAAACTCGGGCCGCTCGTAGGCGCCTCGCCGGACGAGTTAAAACCGATAATACGACAACTCCAGGACGAGTACGAAGGCCGCGGCGTCGAACTCGCTTTCGTAGCGGGCGGGTACCGGTTCTACTCGCGTCCCGAATACGCGCGTTGGGCAGAAAAAATCCTTCCCGTCGAAAAAGGCCCCCGTTTGAGCCGTGCCGCGGTCGAGACGCTGGCCATTATCGCCTATCGCCAGCCGGTGACGCGCGTCGCCGTAGAGGAGGTCCGCGGCGTTAAGTGCGACAGCGTTTTGAAGACTTTGCTCGAGAGGAAATTTATCGCGACCCACGGCCGCGAAGATGTACCCGGGCGCCCCTTCCGATACCGCACGACGAAAAAATTCCTCCAGCACTTCGGCCTTGCCGGCCTTGACGACCTCCCCTCGTTGGAAGAACTCGATAGGGGACCTAATGGTAAATAGAGGGGGTTGTAACGTTTTTTATAATTATATATTATAAGTTGAGCTTAGAATGGTAAAGGACTCATATAGTTCTTCAGGCCGTACTGCAAGGCTTATCAACGTTGAGCCCGAAGGTAGCCAAATAATCGTTGGCGACGCCCGGGTTTTATTGAAAGAACTCCCGCCAAAAACCTTCAGATGTTGTATTACGAGCCCCCCTTATTGGGGAACCCGGGATTATGGTGTTGAAGGCCAGATAGGTGCCGAAAAATACTTACCCGATTACATAAAGAGTTTGGCGGAAGTTTTTAAAGAGGTTAAGAGAGTTTTAACGGATGACGGTTTATTATGGTTAAACTTAGGCGATACGTATACTAGCGGAGATCGGAATACGCGGGCGGCCGATAAGAAGAACCCGGCGCGGGCAATGGAGTATAGGCCCCCCACGCCCGAGGGTTTAAAACCGAAAGACCTTATAGGCGTACCGTGGCGTGTAGCGTTTTATTTGCAAGAGAAGGGGTGGTACCTCCGGTCGGATATCATTTGGTATAAACCCAACTGTCAACCTGAATCCGTAAAAGACCGGCCTACGCGCGCACATGAGTATATTTTTATGTTTTCAAAATCGGAAAAATATTTCTATAAACATGAGGTTATGCAGGAGACTACCGGCCCGAACGGAACGCCGAGAAATAAAAGGACCGTTTGGCACGTAAAAACTGTGCCTTTTCCCGGGGCGCACTTCGCTACTTTTCCCCCAAATCTTATCGAACCCTGCATATTGGCATCGACTGAACCTCGAGACTCGGTTTTAGACCCTTTTTTCGGGTCGGGAACGGTGGGCGAAGTATGTTTAAAATTAGACCGGAAATTTGTGGGAATAGAGATTAACGATGAGTACGCTTCTATAGCGAAGAAAAGACTGGGCTGGGAGTGAAAAAATGGAAAAACGAATAAAAAGAAGTTTCGGCGTGCTGATACCGAATCTACAAATCGCTTTTTATTACCGCCTCCAAGAATTACGGAATTTGTATTTAACCGACGCGTTTAAGAGGACTATCGAAAAACTAGACATTAAAAAGTTAGACCGTGAGCTCAATACTCACGTAAAGCCCGAGCGTTTAGCTCGGGTCGCGTCTTATGGTTTACGGGGCGAAGTATTTTTCCCTATACCATATTTATTGGAAACCAACCCTTTCCTCCTTGGTTATTACCGTTTACTCTACGGCCTTTCGCAAAAAGAATTCTACAGTAAGGGGCCTTTCGGTAGTTTTAAGGGGTTCGAAGAGAGAGGCGAAATTCGCGAAAAGTTACGCCCGATGATAAATGGTTTATGCCGAAGCTTAATTAAAACGGGGGAATTCTTAGTCGAAAATATTGACGATATATCCTTAAATATTGTCCACGATTTGCAGATGCTAACCTTGGGGCCCCAATTCAGGGGGAGCGAAAATACGAGGATAGGTAGGGAGGCGGTCCGGGAGTTTTTTAATGTAATTAAAAAGATAGTTTCGGATTATATTGTCGATACGACTAAAAGGTCTTTACTAATCGAAAATGATTCGGGCCGTAAAATAATAATCGAGTTCTTAAACGATCCCGACGTACGGATTCTTCAAATCCTTCCCGATCGCTCGCAGAAAATTTTGTCTATCGAAATAAAAGGCGGGACCGACGTTTCCAACATACATAATCGCTTAGGCGAGGCCGAGAAGAGCCATCTGAAAGCAAAGAACCTTGGTTATCCTCAATTCTGGACCGTTTTAAATATCGACGTCGACTTAGCTAAAGCGAAAAGCGAATCTCCTACTACAACGAGGTTTTTCAATCTCGAAACGATTAAAGATCGTACGATTAAAGAAGGTAAGGAGTTTTTAGAATTGGTAGGTTCGCTATTGGGTATTAGGGTTTAAATTTTTTTGGAAATTATTTCAGAGAAGAGTCATACTAAGCCCGGCATCCGCATTAACCGCTATCTCGCGA
>CAZWAM010000014.1:6477-20754 GCA_964631855.1 uncultured bacterium
CCTTCGCCCATCGCGTGGCCCATCCCTCTTTCGGCGTCGTAAAGCGATACGTCGTGGCCTTAAAGGGCCGAATTACTAAATACGAGGTCGCCGCGCTCGAGCGCGGCATCGAACTGTTGGACGGTCACATAGGAAAGGTGAAGGTCGATTCGGTAGGGCGCCGCGGCAGCGGCTCGAGCGTTACGCTGAGCGTGGCCTATGGGCGCAAACGCATGATCCGCCAAATGTTCGCCGCGTTGGGGAAAGAGATAGTTTTGCTTCGGCGCGTCGCCGTCGGGCCGGTGACGCTTGGCGGCTTGCGCCCGGCTGAGTGGCGGGACCTTACGCGGGAGGAAGTGACGGCGCTGCGTGGCCCCTGACGTCGCCGAACGACCCGTAGTCGTGGCCTTGGATGGCCCTGCCGCTTCCGGTAAAAGTTCGGTCGGTTTGGCGGTGGCCCGCCGCTTGAAATTTAATTTCGTCGAAACGGGCAAGCTCTACCGTGCTTTGGCGCTGAAGGCACTCCGCGAGGGGATGTCCCTCGACGGCGGCTCGGCTTTGGCTAAGCTCTTCGCCGGTACTCGGGTAACGTACGAGTTTCGAGGCGGCAAGGCCGTCGTCGAGGTGGACGGCGAAGACGTCACGGCCGAGCTCGCCGCGGCGGAAGTGGCCGAGGCGGCGTCGGCAATATCGGCTCTCGCCGAGGTCCGGGAGGTGTTATTGCCGCTGCAGCGGGCGCTGGCGAGGGCGCCGGGCGTCGTCGTGGAGGGCCGTGACGTCGGGACCGTCGTTTTCCCGGACGCGACGTATAAGTTCTACCTCGACGCGTCCGTCGCCGAGCGCGCGCGGCGCCGGGCGCGGGATTTCGCGGCGGCGGGACAAAACGTCGACGTAGGCGAGGTGGAGCGGGATTTGGCCGCGCGCGACGAACGGGACGCGGCGCGCGAGGCGGCCCCTCTCCGGCGCGCGGACGACGCGGTTTACGTCGATACGACTAACGTCGCTTTCAACGAGGTCGCGATTTTTATCGTTAATTATGTCTTTGATGCGGAGGAGGCGCGCGCGGAGCGGTGATGCGCATCGACGTTGGACATATTCTGCGAGCTGTGCTCTGGCGTTTTTCTCATTTCTTTATCGCCTGGCCGTTGGCTAAGATATTGTTCGATTTCGAGACGCGCGGCTTGGAACATTTACCGACGCGCGGGGGCGTTTTAGCGGCGGCCAACCACGCCTCATACCTCGACCCGCCTCTATTGGGTAACGCGACGCCCCGCGTAATGTACTATATGGCCCGCGCCGACCTTTTCGCCCGTAAATTCTCCGGCCTTTTTATAAGAGCCTGGGGGGCGTTCCCGATACGACGGGATATGTGGTCTGCGGGCGGGTTGAAAGAGGCGCTCCGCAAACTCGACGAGGGTAAACTCGTTATGTATTTTCCCGAGGGGACGCGCACGTACGACGGGAATCTCCGTAGGCCGATGGCAGGCGCGGGTCTGTTGGCATATCTGGCGAAAGCGCCCGTCGTCCCGGTTTACACGGACGGGACGTTCAAGGCGCTACCCCGGCGCGCGAAGGGGCCCCGGCTAGCCAAGATAACGGTGTCCTTCGGCCCTCCCGTCGACTTAGGGCGCCATCGCGCGATGGCCCCCTCTAAGGAGACGTACGCGGCGGTCGCCGCTGAGATTATGGCGAGCGTAGCGGCGTTGCGCGAAAAATTGCTTGCGGAAAAGGAAGCCAGGCTCGAGTAAAAGGTATGAAGATTTTCGTAGCATCTGAAGCCGGCTTTTGTTACGGCGTAAAGCGGGCGACGAAGGCGGCGTTCGAGGCCGCGGCTTCCGCGGCGGGGCCGGTCTATACGTTGGGGGAATTGATCCACAACCCACAAGTCGTAGCCCGCTTAGAAGAGGTGGGCGTTCGCGCCGCGCGCGACGTCGCCGACGTCGGCACGGCGACGGTCATAATACGTTCGCACGGTTTGCCGCGGGCCATCGTCGAAGCGCTGGCGGCACAGGGCGCAAATGTCCTCGATCTGACTTGCCCGACGGTCAAGGCCGTGCAACAACGCGCCGCCGCGTTGGCCTCCGAGGGTTACGAAGTCGTTATCGTGGGCGACGGGGACCACCCGGAGGTCGAGGCGATAGCGGGTTACGCGGGCCCGGCCGCGGTCATAGTCAATTCGGAAGAGGAGGCCGCGGCCATCCCGCGCGCCGAGAAAATAGGCGTCGTAATGCAAACGACGCATACGGCCGAGGCGTGCCTTCGTATCGTAGCCGCCTTGCTCGATAAAGCCCACGAAATACGCATTTTTAATACGCTTTGTGACGCGACGGCCAAGAGCCAGAAGGCCGCCCTTCAACTCGCGGCCGAGGTTGACGTGATGGTGGTTGTGGGCGGCCGGAACAGCGCGAACACCGGTCGCCTGGCCGAGATATGCCGGGGCGCGGGCGCCGAGACGCACCACGTCGAAACCGCAAACGAACTCCGGGCGGAATGGCTCGAGGGGGTGGCCGCGGTGGGCGTAACCGCGGGAACCTCCACCCCGGATTGGGTAATCGAAGAGGTCGTCGCAAAGTTGAGCGCTTGGTCGACGGAAAACGACGAGGTCGGTCGCAGTAGAAAACGGACGCACTCACATAATTAGCTTGCCCCTACGCACCGACTTTGTTAATATTCCGCCTGGATGAGAGAGGGCGTTTGGCGAGCGTTATCGTACGTCGCTTTTCTGGGTCTGTTCGTGCATCTTTACGGCCGGGGCGACGTCGCCCGGCACGGCCGCCGGGGTTTTGTAATATTTATATGGGAGGTCGTGGCGTTAATATTGATCGACGTCGTCCGCGTTAGGCTCGGTTGGCCGGCGGCGGTATTCATCCCCGTACTGGGCGTCGTCGCCGTAGTTAAATGCATCTTGATCGTGCGGGCCCTCGTGGGGGCCGCGCCCGAACGAACGTGATAACGCGTTGATTAATCCTATGGAGGTGCGGTATGGGTAACGGCGAAGAAAGAGCGTTGCCGCCCGAGGTGGAAGAAGGTAAAGCGTTGGCGGCCGTAGGGTATTTGGGTCCCCTCTTCTTGGTGCCACTGCTCGGGAAAAAAGAGAACGCGTTTTGCCAACACCACGGCAAACAAGGCGCGGTGCTTTTCGGCCTGGAGGTCGTCGGCGCCGTAGTATTAATAATATTGAGCATAATCGTGGGCTTCGTTCCTTGCGCCGGTTGGATAGTTAACGTGCTCCTGTGGATCGCCTATTGGGTCTGCGCCTTAGGCTTATCTATTTGGGGCATCGTGATGGCCTCGAAGGGCGAATACTGGAAGATGCCGGTCATTGCGCCGTTGGCCGAGAAGATGAATTTTTAACCGGGTTCGTTTCGCAAACCGAGTTGCGCTTGTCGACTGGTTTCGAAATAAATATGGCGCGCAGGAGGTAGATTTCCATGGTCGAAGCTACACCTATCGAGTTTTCGGAGCAGGAAATAGAAGAAGGCAAAGCTCTCGCCGGGATCGGATACTTGTGGATACTATTCCTCGTACCGCTCTTGGCTAAGCCCGACAACAAGTTCTGCAAGGCCCACGCCAAGCAAGCTTTGGTGCTTTTTATAGGCTGGTTCTTTGCTTGGATCCCGATCGTCGGTTGGTTATGGGGTGTTTTCCTCCTCGTTTGCCTGATAATGGGCCTGGTCGCGGCGTTCAGCGGGAAGTACCAAAAGTTGCCGCTTTTCGGCATGATTGCCGAAAAACTGACGTTCTAGCGGTGAACCACGGCGAGTTTGCGCCCGTATAAATTGAAGGGGGCAAAACGGCCGCGGCGACGGGGTACTTCCGGATACGGGCCTTCATACCGCTCGTCGAGAAAACGCGGAATCGCTTCCGCGGTGTACGTGGCAAACAGGCGACGGCCTTATCTATCGTTGGCGCGTTAGTTTCTAATTTTTCGTGCTTCGTCGTCCAAATCGCCGCGTTGGTCAAAACGTTGCAACGCGAGTTTTGGAAGATATCGCGCGCGGGACCTGGGGTCGAGGATTAGCCTCTGCTTAGGAGATTTAAAGGCGTTCGTAGGCCGGCCTTCGGGCCGGTTTTACGCTTTAGTTGCGGCCGTTATTCTAATATGATAGTATGTTAATTTGTAATAGAGCGCGATGGTCTCCGAACAAATTGATTTGCGTAGCGACACCGTAACCAGGCCCTCGGCCGCGATGCGGGCGGAGATGGCTCGAGCCGAGGTCGGCGACGACGTCTACCGCGAAGACCCGACCGTTAACCGCCTCCAAGAAGCGGTGGCCGAGCTATTAGGTAAAGAGGCCGCCCTCTTCATGCCGTCGGGGACGATGTCCAACCAGGTCGCGGTCAAGGTGGCGTGCCGGGGCAGCGAGGCGATATGCGAGGCCGATGCCCACACCTTTCATTACGAGATGGCCGCGGCCGCGGCGCGCTCGGGTATCCAGCTCGTCCCCGTCCCGGGAAACCGCGGCGTCTTGACGTGGGCCGACATAGAGGCGGCCATCCGCCCCGTCGCGGATTACTTCCCGCGCACCGGCTTAGTATGCCTTGAGAATACGCATAACCGCGCGGGCGGTTCCATCTACCCCGCCGACGTTATGGCCGACGTAGCGGCTAAGGCGCGAGCGCGGGGCATCCCCGTACACCTCGACGGCGCCCGCCTCTGGAACGCGTCCGTTGCGACCGGTACGCCGTTGTCCGCTTACGCCGCGTCCGGCGATAGCGTTTCCGTGTGTTTCTCGAAAGGACTGGGGGCGCCCGTCGGGTCTTGTCTTTGCGGTACGCGCGAGTTCGTCGAAGAGGCGATTATGGTGCGGCGTTCGTTCGGCGGCGCGATGCGGCAGGCCGGCGTGTTGGCCGCGGCGGCGCTCTACGCCGTCGAGCATAACGTGGAGCGGCTCGCCGACGACCACCGGCGCGCGCGTACATTGGCCGAGGGCGTCGCCGATATTCCCGTCTTTAGCGTCGAGCCGCCGGAGACTAACATCGTGATGGCCGACGTGACCGACGACGCGTTTGCGGCCCCGGCCTTGGCCGTTTTGCTGGAAGAAGAGGGCATATTGGTACACGCGGTCGGGCCGCGCCGCCTTCGCGCCGTTACCCACCTCGAGCTCGACGACGCGGATATCGAACGGGCGCTCAAAGCGTTTGGGGACGCGGTCGCGAGGCCGCGCTCGAGCTGACGGCGAAATGAAGATATACCTCGCCGCGGGGGAAGAATCGGGCGACCTTCACGGCGCCCGTCTTGCGGAGGCGTTGAAGCGGCTCGCGCCCGAGGTCGAGCTTGCGGGCATGGCCGGCGCCCGTATGCGGGACGCCGGCGTCGAGGCGTTGGTCGCGAGCGAGAACCACGGCGTCGTCGGCTTTATCGAGGTGTTGGGCCGATTGCGTGAGTTCCGGCGAGACCTCGACGGCCTTAGCCGGGCCATGGCGCGGGACGGCGACGCGTTAATCGCGATCGATTACGGCGGCTTTAACGCACGCCTCGTCGCCCGGGCCAAGCGCGCGGGCCTGAAAACTTTTTACTATATACCCCCCAAGTTATGGGCGTGGGGCCGGCACCGGGGAAAACGGCTCGCTCGCGACCTCGACTTAGTTTTGGCCGTCTTCCCTTTTGAGGTTGACTACTGGCGCGACGCGGGCGCGAACGTCGCGTTCGTCGGCCACCCTCTGCTCGACATTACGAAGCCTTCCAAGCGCGACGTGAGGGCGGCGTTGGGTTTACGGGAGGGCGAGAAGTTGTTGTTGGTTCTACCCGGCAGCCGCCGCCAGGAGGTCGCGGCGTTGTGGCCCCCCGTGGCCGAAGCGTTGTCGGCGATAGTAGGGCGATTACCCGACGTACGCGCGTTCGTCGCGCCGGCGCGTTCGCTTGGCGCGGATATTTTGAGAGAATACGGGCCGTTACCGGAAGGCGTATCCGTAACCGGCGAACCGGTCGTTGATTTAATGGCGGCCGCGGACGCGGCTATAGCGGCGTCGGGTACGGCGTCCCTGGAGTTGGCTGTAGTGGGTACGCCCGCGGTCATACTATATAAAGTGAACTACTTTACTTGGGAGTTGGGGCGCCGCCTCGTATACGTAGAACACCTGGGCTTACCTAACGTTATCGCCCGTAAGCCGGTCGTGGCGGAGTTGCTCCAGGGCGCCGTCAAGCCGGATTCGATTGCGTACGAAACGCTTAGGTTATTGAAAGACGATTCGCTGCGTCGGCAAATCGTTGTGGAATACGCAGCGATCCGGGAGGCCCTTCGGCCGCCGGCGGCGCTTGCGCGCGACGGCCTCGGGGCGGCGGAATGTGCCGCACGACTAATCGTCGAGGCTATAGCTTGACGGACAAAGGCCAAGAGGAGAAGCAGGCGAAAAGGCCCGGCGTCGCGCGGCGGCTATTCGTCGCCGCGGCCCGGTACTGGCACCTCTTAATAGTCGGTATGGTCGCCTCGGCGCTTGCTTCCTCTCTCGAGGCGTCGCTGCCGGTTATTATCGGCCAGGTCATAGACGTACTCGCGGGAAAAAAGGACCAACTTCTATTCAACCTATTGCTCCTCGGCTTTGAGAAGCCGCGCCTGGCCGTCGTCAATTTTTTGCCGGTGTGGGTTCTGGTCGTAATCCTCTTTTCCGGCGCTTTTATATTCCTACGGTCGTACTTCATTTCTTACGCGGGCCAGCGCGTGGTTTTCAATATTCGCGAGCGGATTTTCAATCACCTCGTAATGTTGCCCCTACGCTTTTACGACTTGCGCCGGTCGGGGGACGTAGTTTCGCGCGTAACCAACGACGTCAACGTCTTGCAAGACACCGCGAACGCGTTAAAGGACATCACCTCCGCGCTGACGACGCTCGCCGTGGTCCTCGTCGTCATGTTCGCTCGCTCGTGGAAGCTTACTTTGCTCGTCCTCATTTCCTTTCCCGCCCTCGGCGTAATCATCAACACCTTGGGGAGTAAAAGCCGCAAGGCCGGGCGGCGTTTCCAGACGGAAATCGGTTCTTTGACCGCCCTTTTGTCCGAGACGCTTCAAAACGTCAAACTTATTAAATCCTTCCGGCGCGAGAGATTCGAACGCGAACGTTTCCTGCGGCGCAACTGGGAAACCTTTAAGGCATGGATGTACGGCGTCAAGATCGAATCCATCCTCCGCCCTTTGATGGAAGTCGTGAGCGGCTTGGGCATAGCCGGTTTCTTCTGGGTGGGGTGTCACCTCGTCCTGTCGGGCCGCATGACCACGGGCACCCTTCTGGGGTTCACCGGCCTCGTAGTCATCCTTTACCAGCCGGTCAAGGTATTGGGCCGCGTGACGGCTTTGGTCCAACGCGCCCTCGCCGGCGCGACGCGCGTTTACGAAATCGTAGACGAGCCGGAAGAGCGCTGTCTATGGCGCACGGGCGATCTGAAACGACGCCTCGACGGCGCCGTCAGCTTCGACGACGTTTCGTTCTCGTACGACGGGAAAACGTTTATCCTCGAAGGGCTAACGCTCGACGTTCGCCCGAGCGAAGTTATAGCCCTCGTGGGGCCCTCCGGGGCCGGGAAGACGACGCTCGTAAGCCTCATCCCGCGTTTCTACGATTTCACGAGCGGTTCCTTGGCCGTCGACGACTACGATATCCGCGACTACGACCTCGACGCCTTGCGCGACCAGATTAGCCTCGTGCCGCAAGAATCTATGTTGTTTGCCGATACGGTTTTAAATAATATTAGATACGGCAAGCTGGGCGCGAGTATCGAGGAGGTGCGGGCCGCGGCCTGCGCCGCGAACGCCGACGGTTTTATAAGGGCTTTCCCCGACGGTTACGAGTCTTACGTCGGGGAGCGCGGCGTCCAAGTATCCGGCGGTCAAAGGCAACGAATCGCTATCGCCCGCGCGCTCATCAAGGACCCGCGCATTCTAATCCTCGACGAGGCCACGTCGCATCTCGACGCCGAGTCGGAGGCGCTGATCCGCGAAGCGCTTGAGCGGTTAATGGCGGGGCGGACGACCTTTATCGTCGCGCACCGCCTATCGACGGTCCGGCGCGCCGACCGCATCGTCGTGCTCGAGCGCGGCCGCATAGTCGAAGTAGGCAATCATTACGAGTTGATAAGAAAAAACGGCGTCTATGCCCGTCTCCTACACGCGCAGCTCGCGGGCGATCGCGAGGAATAGGTGGCCGGGCATAACGAATCCGCGGGGGACGAAAAAAAAGAGACGCGCTTCGGCGTACGGTTCTGGTCGGCGTTTCTCCTCTATAATTTCTTGCTCCATTTTTTATTCGCGCTCTTATGGCTGCCGGCGCTCGCCGTCCGTGAATTCCGGGGGCGTTTTTTCAAACGGCTCGGCTTCAGGTTGCCGCGCTTTAGACGGTGCATTTGGCTTCACGCGCCGTCGGTAGGGGAAGCACTCGCGATACGCGCGTTCGTAGAAGCGCTTCGGCGCGCGTTCCCCGGATACGAAATAGTACTTACGACGTTCACGTCGGGGGGTCGTTACGTCGCCAAACAGGTAGCCGCCGACCACCACCTGGCGTTGCCCTACGACCTCTACCCGAGCGTAGCGGCCACGGTGCGGGCCTTTAACCCGGCGCTCGTATTGTTCGTGGAGGGAGACTATTGGCCCAACCTTCTGTTTGCCCTTGCGCGTCGGCGTATCCCGGCGGCCGTCGTCAACGGCCGATTCACGGGCCGGAGTTTGAGGGGGTATAGACAAGCGAGGTGGCTCTTCGGGCCGTTGTTTCGGACGCTGAGTTTCGTATGCACCGCGGAGAAGGAATATGGGCCGCGCTACGAGGCGATGGGCGTCGAGGCCGGCCGCATAGTCGTAACCGGCAATTTGAAGTACGACAATTACGAGGTGGGTACAAAGGCCGACGTACTTGAGTTGATAAGAGATGCGCTCGGCCGGCCGCGGCGGGATGACGTTTTGCTGGCGGCCAGTACTCACGGCGGCGAGGAGGAACTCGTCGCCGGGGTATACGTTCGCTTGCGCGCGGAGCGGGCCGCCCTCAAATTGTTCGTCGCGCCGCGTTACCCCGAGCGGGCCCGAGAAGTTTTACGGCTGTTGGAGGTTAAGGGCATTAGTGCGGCCTTGAGGAGCGAACTCCCGGCGGCCGGGCGGGCGGATGCCGTAGTCCTGGATACTTTGGGGGAGTTGGGCGGCCTTTATCCGCTGGGCGCGGTCGCGGTTATCGGCGGCTCGTTCGTTCCTCGCGGCGGCCAAAATATGATGGAGGCGGCGTACCACGGTTGCGTAACGTTTTGGGGGCCGCACGTCGAGAACTTCCCGGTAGAGACGGCGCGTTTGGCGGGCCGCGGCGGTATTGGGGTCCGGGACGCGAAGGAACTTTTTGAGGGTTTAAAGGAGATATATGCAAATGAGCAGGTCCGGAGCGTATTGAGCGAGGAGGTTACCTTAGTGTCGCGGGAGATGATGGGCGCGTCGAAGCGAACGTTGGCTGCGGTACGGCGGCTGGCGGGCGGGGCGGTCCGTTGACGGCTCGAGCGCCGGCTTTCTACCGGACCCACCGCGCGTTGACGCGGAACGCGTTGGCTAGGCTTTTGCTTATGCCGTTCGCGTGGCTGTGGCAAGGGGCCGCGGCCGCCCGTCGTTACCTTTATCGTAAGAAAGTCTTCAACGTGCATAAATTGCCCCGGCCGGTCATAGGCGTGGGCAACCTCGCGTTGGGGGGGTCCGGCAAGACGCCCTTCGTGATATTCCTTGGTCAATATCTGGTTAACCACGGCGTCCACGTGGCGATCGTATCGCGCGGGTACGGCCGCGCGTCGCGCGGCCGGGTCGTGGTGCGTCGGGGCGGCGACGTCATAAGGGTGGGGGAGAGCAGCGTCGGCGACGAGGCTTTGATGATAGCGCGCGCGCTGCCGCAAGCTACCGTCATCGTCGCCGAAGACCGCGTCGCCGCGGCCGAGGAGGCTATCAAGGCCTCGGGCGCCCAGATAATCCTCCTCGACGACGCCTTTCAAAATTATAAGATAAAAAAAGATTTGGACGTTTTGTTAATCGACGCGCGGCGGCCTCCGGGGCCCGTTTTCCCGGCGGGTGATTATCGCGAAGGCGCCGCCGCGGCGCGCAATGCGGACTTGGTCGTATTTACGAAATGCCGGGCCGGCGACCAGCGCGACGGCTGGAAGAAGTTGTTCCAAAAGTTGAGCGCATCGGCGCCCCAAGTCGAAGTGCGATTTTCGCCCGCTTACCTGCGGCCGCTGAATCGCGACGAACGCCTTTCGCTCGGGAAGCTCGAGGGTGCGAAAGTCCTTGCTTTCGCGGGCATCGCCGACTTCGACCACTTCGCGGAGGACTTAGCCGAGGCGGGCGCGGTGGTGGCCCGCCGCCGGCCGTTTCCCGACCACCACGTCTTCACGCACGCGGACCTCGCCGACGCCGAAGGCACGGCGCTCGTAGCCGGCTGCGATTTCCTCGTTACCACCGCCAAGGACGAGGCTCGCCTGGAGGGTTGGCGCCCCGCGGTCCTCACGTACGTATTGGAACAATCGGTGGAGATAGTTTCCGAATTCGACGTCCTTAACGACTTCCTGGACCGAATAATTTCGTCGCTAAGGCTTCGCGGAAACCGCGGCGGTGAAGAGTAAGAAACTAAAACACCTTCTCGAGTTCGCCTTCATCCGGTTCACGTGCGTATGGGCGAACCTTTTACCCGCCTCTTGGGCCGTCGCGTTGGGAGGCTGCTTGGGGCGGTTCATATATATAGTTTGGGGGCACCGGCGCCGGGTCGCGAAAGCTAATTTGCGGCTATGCTTCCCGGAGGCGGACGAGCGTTGGGTTCGCGACATCGCCCGTCGGTCTTTCGCCAACTTAGGTAAGGCGATGGTCGATTTCGGGCGCTTGCCGCGATTGAACTCGCGCAACGTGGACAAGTACAACACGATAGTAAACGCCGAATGCTTCGACGACGCGCTGGCAAGGGGAAGGGGAGCGTTGCTCTTCACGGGGCACTTCGGCTCCTGGGAACAGACGGGTGCCGCAATCCGCCTCCGCGGTTATCCCATAAATTTCCTCGTCGGCGAACAACACAATAAGCGCGTCGATAGACTTATCAATAAAACGCGCGCCGGGGCCGGCATCGGCATTATCCGCATAGGCGCCGCTACCAAGAGCGTTTTCAAAATCCTGCGAGCCAACGGGATGGTAGCGCTCCTCTCGGACCAGGACGCCGGGCCGGAAGGGGTGACCGTAAATTTTTTCGGCAAACGCGCGTCCACGCCTAAGGGGCCCGCGGCGTTCGTCGCCAAGACGGACGCGGCAATATGCGCCGGTTTCACGGTACGCGATTCCAATAGCCATAATACGCTCTATATGGAGGACGTTATCGAGCCGGAGTTGACGGGGGATTTGCAGGCCGATATTCGAAACGTCACGCAGCTATATACGGACCTCCTTGAGAGGTACTGTCGGAAATACCCGGACCATTATTACTGGATGCATCGCCGCTTCAAGTCTACCCATCCCGGAATCTACGAGTAGCGGCCTTTAAAAAAACCTCGGGTTACGAAATCGCCCGTTTTTCGGCCTTGCAATTTTTTAGCATGTCTTATATACTAAAGTAGTAAAGGGGCTGGAGCCGCAAAGTTAACCGAGGAGACGGACGATGAGAAAGTATATTACGATTATCGTGATAATTGCGGCCGTCGCGGCGTTGTGCGCCTCGTGCTCGACTAAGAAGAAAGTCGTCATGGGGACGCAGCATAAATGTAAGGAGTGCGGCAAGATTTACCGCGACGATACCCGTGAAATAGAGGTCCAACAGGACGTTGCCGACGAGGTGGCCGTCGAGGTAGTAGAAGGGTATTGCCCGACGTGCGGCGGCGAGATCGTCGCCGTGGAACAAATCCAGCACCAGATATGCCCGGTATGCGGAGCCGACCGCGGCGCCGTCACGAGGGAAATTAAGATAGAGCGGAAACTGGCCGATACTCTCCAGCGTGAGGTCGAGGTCCCGGTAACTTGTCCGACGGGCGTGTGTAGCAGAGCAGGCCGCCTCCACGAGAAGTACAATTGGGATTGGATATTTTGTAAGGCGGTAGCCGACCGCGGAATCGTCGAAGGCTTTAACGAGGATATGGTGCGCGAGGCTTGGGGCCCGCCCAAGCGCGTCGAGAAGATAGGAAACGCGAAGAGGTGGTATTACGAGGCCGGCTACGTGACGATAGGTGCCTCGGGCAAAGTCGTGGAGATTAAGTAGTAGGGCGGTCGTTGCGTGCCGCGTCGCGCGCCGAATGCCGGGAGGGTAAGCGGACTTGGCAGGTTTGTATTTGACGAAGGTGGCGGGAACGCCGCCTTTACGTTTATTTGTGCCGCGAGGGCTTGAGGGCTTTATTTACGTCCGGCAACGAAGTAAGGCCGGGACGTTTTAAACTAAAAACCTACCCGGCGGGCAGGTATTATTTTGACCCCGGCGGGATTCGAACCCGCGTCGCCGCCGTGAAAGGGCGGTGTCCTGGACCGGACTAGACGACGGGGCCGCGCGACGACGGCGTTTATAACATAAACGGCGTGATTTGTAAAGGTCGGAGGTAAGGCGGGGGTGAACGTAAAAAAGGTTACGGGTAATACCGAGCCAATACTGAGCCGAGGCTCCATTCCCCGACGCAGCCGCCGCATTCGCGGGAGAGGTCCCGCCATCTCGAGAGTCGCCATCGGGCCCCGGCGTTTTTTATAAATCCGTAGTTGCACTTCGCGCCGCTCAAATGGTAGCCGTTGACCGCGTCCAACATTACGGTGAGTTTTAGCGGTACGTTCGCCGCGTTGTAGGTAGTTTCACCCATTTCGGGCGAGCCTATCTCGCGCCATCCGTTTTCGAGCGTAACGCCGTGGGCCCGCGCGAACATGTTCCGGGCCGCGCGGAGGAGTTGTCGTCGGTTCCAAGAAGCCGGTATAACGTAGCCGTTGACTTTTTTGCCGACGTCGTCGGCGTCGAAGAGGAATACGAAGTCGTCCGAAAGACACTTATCGAGTAGCTCCGCGTCCCCCCGGTTGAACGATAGCTCGACGCTGGCGAGTACGTATTTGGGCTCCGTCAACTCGTAGCGACCCGGCGGCGTCGTGGAATCCTCTTCGCCACAGCTTTCGAAGAGGAGGGCCGTCGCGGCGACGAGGCTCGCGAGGGCAACGGCTTTCGGAGCGAATAATCTCTTCATTTTAACCTCCGCGGCTCGGGAATAATTTTTACGAATTCCCCACATACGTTAGTAATTACGGCACGCCGTTCGTTACCCCGGAAAATTTAACCTTTTATGATTCCTTCCGGGCAATTGACTAAGCGTCGTCGCGTGCGTATAATATATCATAGCGTTATGGCCACGTTTATTAGGTTCGCTTTAGCGTTGGCTCTCGCCTCGGCGGAGGCCGCCTTTAGCCAATCGGAAGCGAAGAGTTACGCCAACCGCGAGTACGGCCTTTATTTCGACGTCCCCGCGGGGTGGTCGCTCGAGCGTAGGCCGAGGGAGGGCCTCATTTCTCTCTGCGATTCGCTCGGCCTTTTGCAAATAAGCGTTACGGCCCAGATAATGCCTAAGCGGAAAGATGTCCGCGAATTCGCGGACAAGGTCGAGCGCACGTGGGGCCTTAAAGGAAAGGGAGCGGCCGTGGCGAAGCTTTTGGCCGAACCCGCGTTCCCCGATGCGAAGCGGGAGGTTTTGAGGGCTTTCGTCTACGACGACACCGACCTTACGGCTGAGGCGAGAAGAGAAAGCGAGGAGGCCAAGGCGAAAAGGCCCGCCGACATCCACGAGTTTCCCGCGGAGGGAACGACCGCGCCCGAGGAACGAGAGTTTTTGGCGCAAATGACTACGAGGTTGTACGAGGCCGAAGGTCAGCCGGCGACGAGGTTGGTTTTTTACGTTATAGGCGGTGGCGTCGGTTATACCGTGACCGTCGCCGCGGCGCGGGATGATTTTTACGTGGCTCTGCCGTTGGCCCAAGACGTAATCGGGGCGATAAAACTCGATAAGCTTTCGGGCGGGCGTTACGCTCTTCCCGACGCGGACGCGCTGACTACTGCCGAAAAGGGAATTATCATGGGGAAGGTCCTGTCGAACGGCCGGCCCGTGGGAGGCGCCGCGGTCAACCTCTACGCCGACGCAGCTACCTACGCTAAAGGCGTCCCGTCGCATCGCTCTCGCTCGGACGGTTACGGCGAGTACGTTTTCACCCGACTCGAGGGGGGGCGCTATTACCTGTTGGAAGTTTACGGCATTTCCGACGAAGGCGAACGCGTCCGTTCGGTGCAACCAATCACCGATATTGACGTCGTCGAGGGCAGGGTCGTTTTCGTAAATATCGAGGTCGCTCGGTCCCA
>CAZWAM010000014.1:20854-30841 GCA_964631855.1 uncultured bacterium
CTTTTAAACGAACGGCTCGCCCAAACGTCTAAATTATTGGAGGCCACGATTGAACTTGACACAACTGGCGCGTTAGGTTATTATTTAAACGGTGGAGAAAAGGTTTCGGGAAATAGGAGGCTGAGCCGTGGCGAAGAAAAAGAAAGACCCTCAAGAAAAGTTGAAACGCACGCTTGCGGGCGGCCTTTTTCGCTATACTTTGACCATTTCCGCCGTCCTTCACTTCGGCATCTGGGGTATTATCGAAATGCCCAAGGATGTCCTCGGGAAGCACGGCGACGTCAAGATGGGCGACGGTAAGTTGGACGTAGACGTATTACCACCGAAAAAGCGGAAGTACGAAGAGTTGCCGCCGCCTCCTTCGATTGAGATGACCGAGCCGGTGCAGGCGCCCAAAGGTTTGGAAGCCAAAGGTAGCGTGGGCGAAGTACCGCTCCCTGTTCCTGACGCGTTAGCTGACGCCGATACCATTACCGACGCCGTCGGTACGGGCGAGGGCGAAGGTTTCGGCGAGGGCGCCGAGATAATCATCGAAGAGAACATCGAGGTCGAAGATACGGTGGAGGTACCCGATTGGGTCACGCCCCGTTTCGACATCGAATACTCGGAAGCGCCGGTTATCATTCACGAGGTACGTCCCAAATACCCGGACATAGCCCGGGACTCGAAAGTCGAGGGCGACGTGACGCTGCTCGTTTACATAGACGGATCGGGGAACGTACGTAACGCGGTCGTCCAGGCGTCGCCGGGCCTTCCCGCCCTGGAGGAAGCCGCCAAGAAAGCAGCTATGAAGTGCAAATTCAAACCGGCCAAGCAGCAAGGCATCCCCGTCGGCGTTTGGTATAATATCGTCATGGAGTTCCGCCTGAGGCATTAGCGTAACCTCGGGCCGGGGAAACCCCGGCCTTTTTTATTTTGCCTACGGATTATAAGGGCGTGCCGTCGTGACGGCGCGCTCCTTTTATTTTTGACAAAATGCACGCCGCTATTTATAATGATGCGAAGGGGGTGAGCCGTATGAACGTAAGGGTTTATCCGTGGGTACTCATTTCTTTGGCCTTTTTCGTATTTGCCGGCGCTCCCCAGGCCGCGGACGTCGATACGTACGTAATAGCCCAACTAGCCTGCCCCGTGAAGGTGACGAAGCTCGCTGCCGTTTACGGGCCCGTGGGCGCGAAATACAAACCTACGGACTACGCCAGTATAAACCCCGAAGGTACCGAGAAACTCTGGTTATTCGGCGTATTCGAGAATGCGGGCGACGACCCCATTACTTCCTTCATTGCTGATGTCTTGGTGTGGAACGCCGCGGGTGACGAGCTGTTCCGGGGCGAGGGGGAATTCGAGTTCCCGCTTCGCGACAACGCGAGGAGCAAGGAATGGAGTTGGACCTTCGAGGACGCCTATGCCGCCGCGGCGGTGATCTTTATCCCACGGGTTATTAAATTCCCGGCGAGCCGGGTATGGGAAGCTGACGAGAAGTTTATCGACCTCAAGCTCGGCGAGCTCCGCCAAGCGGAATAAGAAATGAGGTCTATAGGTATTGTCTTTGCAATTGCGTTGTGCGCGGCGGCCGCGGCGGCGGCCGCGGATTTGCCCCCGGCGTACGGGGAGGCCATAGCGGCGCGCGACTTCGACCGCCTGCTGGCCGAGTTAAACAAGCAATTCGACGTACCGCCCATACCCGTATCCGAACCCGAGACGTTCTACCCCGAAGTAGCGGGCCGCGCCGGTGCGCAGGGAACAGTAAAGGTCGTCGTCCACGTGGACGAACGCGGTGACGTGGGCGACGCGATTATAGCGGATTCGCCCGGTTGGTTCGCTCTCGAGGAAGCGGCACGGCGAGCCGCTTACACGATTCGTTATAGGCCGGCGAAGCGTAACGGCAAACCGGTCGCGGCGTGGTATGTCGTTGATATAATTTTTTACATCCCCCCGCCTGGACAGTAGTGTCGGAAGTTGAAAGGCGATTTTCAATGGCGACGCGTACGTTGAAATTACCCTCGAATCTTGCCGAGGAGTATGTGAAAGACATCGGGGGAGTACTCGCGGGTTGGGCCGGGGACGAGCGAATCGAAGGTATATTGTTGCTGGGCGGGGTTTCCGGCCTTCGCCCCGACGACGGCGACGCGGACGTTCTGATTGTCGCAAAGGACGAATACGCGGCGGCCCGCTCGTACGTGCGTGCTATTTCCGGAAGGTCGTGGCTCCGCGTTCACGTAACGAGTTATAGGACGTTACTCCGCGAATTGCAAGACAGGGTCTTAACGCCCTTTCAATTATCTCTGAAGGAAGCTTTCGTCGCGCTTGACCCGCGCGGCCGCCTTACCGATGCTCTACGTGCCCTGGAGCCCCTTCTAAGCCGCGCCTTGCCCAAAGCGCGGGTGGCCGCCGCCGCGAGCGTCGCCGCGGCTTTGCGTGACGCCGAAGCCGCGTTGGCTGCTCACAGCCCCGGGGATGCTGCGGGCGCGCTCGCGCGAGCTTGTACCAACCTTGCGGCGCTCGAGCTGTTGAACGACGGCGTTTGGCCGTCCGGGTCGTGCCCGATCGCGGCTCGCGAGGGAGGCCCCGCCCGGCGTTTATCCGAGATGCTTTGGAGGGCCGGCGGCGATATGAATAAACTGGAGCGAGTCGCCGCGGAAGCGTCCGCCGCGTTCCGTCGTTCTTTGCCCGCGGCGACGGCGTCCATCTTCGATTTCCTTATCAAGAGGGGCGGCAGCGCGGCCGTGGCTTCGGTGGTCGAATCCCTCGAATTGACGGATGTCGTCGAGCTCGACTTAGTGCTCACCGCGCTGGATGCCTACGGACTTGTGAAGGTGGGTCGAGAAGAACGGCCCGTACCCGGCTTGCCCGGGTTAACTTATAACGAGCCCGTTTTGACGGTGCCTTAAAAGGCGCCGAGAGGGAACTTCTACGAAAGTGTTATCTAAACGAGGGAACGTAATGGCGACGAGTTATGGTACGGCTTGGAAGCGGCTGGTTTTTGGAGTATTATTATCCGCGTCGGTCGCCGCAGTCGCGTTCGGCGAACGCGGCGCTTCGCTCTCCTCGACGAGGAAATTGACGGTCCGGGCGGAAGGCGGCGAGTTCGTTCTCAACTTAAATGATCGCGGCGCTACGTTCGCCGTTTCCGCGCCGACGCAATCCGCGGTAAAGGCCGACGCCGCGGTAGCAATTTCGCCGACCATTTATCCGTCCTTTGCCGCGGCGCAAGGCCGGCTGCTGCCTTCGCTCGAGCTTTGCCGTTGGCGCGGCCTCGCTTACGAGGAGGGCGTCTTAGCGGCGTTAGAACTCAAGTTTGAGGAAGCCGTGGGCCCTTTGACGTCGGGGCGGGGCGGTTTCCTGACCGCGCTTGCGTTAAAGTTGAAGCAATTATACGAGGCGGACGACCACCCCGCCTCCCGCGTCGCCTTCGGCGACGCCCAAGCTTTCGTGGCAACGGCGCTCGCGCTGTCGAGGCCGGACGGGAGCGTACCCGCGGAGTTGGGCTTCTCGAGTGAAGTAGCGAGCAAAGCGGCTCAGGACCGGGAGCGCTTTTTAAAGGAAGATACCGGGGCGCAGGTTCCGGCGGGTAGATACCTTTGGGACGAGAAGTTACAACGCGTCTACCTCACGAGCCGATGGCTGGCTCGAGGTTTCGACCGTACGGACGAGAAGGAATTCAAAGCGGCCGTCGCCCTGGCATGGGCCGTCGAGAGCGACGCGGCGCTTGCGAGGCAGTACCGCGCACTCGCCGATCTGTGTGACGCGTTGGCGGGCCTGCCGCCGGCGAGCGCATCCGTGGCCGACTACTATAAGCTCCTGGGCGGGCGGGACGGCGTCGAGGTCCTAAGAGAGGTCGGGACGATTCGAAAGATCCAACTTGAGGCCAAAGAGAAGGGCGACGTCTTCGTTTTCCTTCCCGCGCTCGGCCAGGTCGACGTCGAGTTAATGTGGCGTTTCGCGTCCCGCGGCGGCTTGCGGGAGGGTACGTGGGCCGAAGATTATGCGGCCGCGATAAGGGAAGGGACGACCGCGACGGCGCCGGCCCGCGACGGCGCCTGGTTCGACTTTATGGCCTACGCGTGGGCGGCGTTGTTGACGCCGGACGCGACGCCGGAAATCGCGAAAATAATTTGGGACGACGGTTACAAGAAGCGCCTTGCGGAGTCGTACGTTACCGGTTTCGACCAGGTCCGCGTCCGGGCCCCTGCGACGCCGCCCGTCGGCACGGCCGAGGTTTTGGCGGTCGACGTAATCCCCGAATTCCGCCTCGAGCCTTTGCCCGAATATTACTTAAGAATGGCTCGGGCTTACGCCCGGTTGGAGGTAGTCGTACGGGCCGCGCTCACGCCGGCGCTAATGGAGAGTGTCGCCGGGCGGCGCGAGGGTGGTGTGGCCGCGGCGTCTCTCGCCGCGGAAGCGGCGGATTTGCGGGAACTGTTCTTTGGGTTGTATTTACTGTCGTGCGCGGACGTGGGGATAACGCCCGCGGTGGGGTATGGGGAGGTCCCGGACCGTGCGGCCGCGGCAACGCGCGCGTACGAGTGGCTCGAGAACTGGCGTTCCGACGCGGACATGGCCCGCGACGTGCGGGAGCTATGGCTGCTTGGCCCTGCCGACCCTTCGGACCCGGCTAAGGGGAACGTTTACCGTTGTATCCTCGGCGTCCGTGCCTTGGATGTCGAGATCAAGTACGACAAGAAGCCGACGCATTTCCTTACGGGTACGACTCGAACGGCGGAACTCCATTTCAAACCGGTCACGTATACGGTATTGGTGCCCGTGGTGGTCGAAGTCGTCGTACGCGGGGAGAAAGCGCTCACGAGAACCGAATTCCGCAAGATCTGCGACGAACAGAAGACGGAAAGCGCCATTGTCGCCGCCCTGAAGGAATTCGGGAAGCCGGAGGAACCGCCGCCCGAGGAACCGGCGGCGCCGCCCGAGAGAGAAGTCGATACGGGCATGGTGGTTCTCATCGGCGTCCTCGCCCTGTTTGCGTTAGTAGTTATAATCGCTCTCATCGCCGGCCGTCAGCGTTACTGAGAGGGGGCTGAACCCTTTCGCCTTGACTTGCCCGGGCCCTTGTGGTAGCATTTTCAGCCTCGCGGAGGAGCCTCGCCTCCGTGTTTTTATATCGTGAGCTTGCCAAAGTATCGCAGTATCAAACCCTTCGTACTATCCTTGTGCGCCTTGGGGGCTTTTGGCGCCGCAGAGGTGAGTTATGCCCAGGGCGCCGAATATATCGTCGTCGACGACGTTTTATTCGAGGGGTTGACCAGCATAGATAGCGGCTCGGTCAAGACGGCGATAAGACTTGCGCCGGGGTTAAGGGTGAGCGAAGCCGAGCTTAAGACCATCGTCCGGGACGATATTAAGAGGATATACCGCCTCGGGTACTTCGACAGGGTGGACGCGTACTACGAGGAGAAGGCGCCGGGTCGCGTTGACGTTATTTTCGATATAAGGGAGCGGCCGCGCGTTAAGGAGGTTGTTTTCGAGGGGCGGCGCAAGATGAAGCGGAAGGCGTTGGAGGAGGTCGTAAAGGCCAAAGCGGGGGAGCGCCTTTCGCTCTCGCGCCTAAGCGCCGACGTCGAAGCGATGAAGAAGTCGTACTTCGAAAAGGGTTACCGTTTCGCAGACGTATCGTACCGCATCGAAGACGTTCGCGGCGGCGTTAAAGTAACGTACGTTATTACGGAAGGGCCGAAAGCGGTAATCAGGGGAATTGCCGTCGCGGGTAACGCCGTATTATCCGACTGGTACATCGTGAACAAAGTATTGAAGACCAAGGTGGACCGTTTCTACAACACTAAGATACTTGATGAAGAGGTATTGGGGGAAGACTTTCGTCGCATCGAGGGGGCGTACGCCAACCGGGGTTACGTGCGCGCCAAGGTCGTAGACCACGAAATCGATTATCGTAAAAAGCGCTCCTCGATATACGTCACGATTAAGGTGGAGGAGGGCAAGTTGTACCGGGTGGGCGAGCTGCGGTTCATAGGGAACGAGAAATACGACGACGAAGAGCTATACGAACGCGTCGACTGGCGTCCGGCCAAACCTTTCTCCGAGAAGAAATTGGATGAGGGCGTTGACAATATCAGGGCCCTCTACAAGAACAACGGTTACTTGTTCGCGGCGGTCGAGGCCGCGGAGGAGGTCGAGGATGACGCCGGGGTCGTTAACGTGACGGTACGCATAAACGAGGACCGGCCGGCACACGTGCGCCTGGTCAATATTTCCGGAAACGTGTCTACGAGGGATAAGGTGATCCGGCGCGAGATGCGGCTTCAGCCGGGGCAGATATACAAAGAGAACAAATTGATACGTTCCGTGCAGCGGCTTCATAACCTCGGTTATTTCGACGAGATAAGGCCCGACATTCGCATCGCCGACCGCGAGACCGGCTTGGTCGACCTCGAAATAGACATCGTCGAGAAAGCCAACACGGCCAAGGTGAACTTCGGCGCGGGCTACAGTAGCCTCGACGGCCTGGTCGGCACGCTCAGTTTATCGTGGGCGAACTTCGACGTATCGTATCTGCCTAAGATTTGGAAATGTAAGGGCGCGGGGCAGGAGTTGCGCTTGTCGACGGAGTTCGGCCGACGTCGGACCCAGTACTCGTTCGGTTTCACCGAACCGCATTTATTCGATACTAAGACGTTGGGCGCCTTCGACGTCTACAACATAACCCGTATCAGGCCCTATTACAACGAAAAGAGATTCGGCGGGAACGTTACCTTCGGCCGTCCGCTGTCCGAATACGTGCGCGGCCGTTCGACTTACAAGTTCGAGTCGGTGGACGTCGTCTCCAGGTACGACGACCCGGCTAAGCTACCGCCGTGGGTCGCGGGCGAGGTGGGGCGAAAGAACACGTCCGCGGTTTCCTTCGGCGTGGAGCGCGACAGCCGCGATAATGTTTTCTTTCCCCAGGCCGGCTCAGATATGGAAATCTCTACGGAAGTGGCCGGGTCCGTTATCGGCGGCGACGTCGAATTCTGGCGCGTCATCGCGGGCTCGAGTTGGTTTTTCAAGCACGTGTGGGAGACGGTCCTCGCGATACGCGTGCGCGGCGGTTACGTGGACCGTTACGGTTCGACCAGGGTCGTTCCGCTTTACGAGCGATTTTATTTGGGCGGTGCCAATACGGTCCGGGGCTACGACGAGTGGGAGGTGGGGCCGCGGGATAGATTCGGGAACCCCGAGGGCGGTAAAACGATGTTCTATGCCAACTTCGAATACCGCATACCCATTTCCAAGGAGTTCTTCCACCTGATCGCCTTTTGGGACTCGGGCTATTGTTGGCGGGAGTTGCGAGACATCAACTTACAAGATATCCAGTCGGGCGTGGGCGCGGGCCTTCGGATCAATATTCCCATGATGGGCCTTTTGGGCATAGATTACGGCTACGGCATCGAAGCCGGCTCGGGCCAGATCCACTTCAACATCGGCAGTACGTTCTGAAGCCGTCCGCGAGGGCGCCCTTTAGAAGGGCACGGATTTTCGTTCTTGAAGGGGCAAGTTTGCCGGAGGCGGCGTTGCGAAGGTGGGATTGGCGTAGCGCGGCGTGGAGCATCGTCGCGGCCGGCGGCCTTGGCTTAGTCGCGGCCGGTCTTTTCGATATCCCGGCCATTTTGGCGGTTTTCACGCCGCGGGCCGGGGCCACGGGCGCCGCGTTCGTCGTCGCCGGTCAAATAAGGTGGGGTGCGGGCGTCGCCGCGGCGTTCCTCGTTTTGCGCGCGGCCGGCCTTTTCAAATTAGATGTTATACGCAACTTATTGTCGCCGTTCGGCCGCGGGGGCACCGTCAGCTGGGCCCTCGGCGTTTTCGTCGTCGCCCTCGCGCTGCGCCTCGCGTACGCGGCTTTCGCCGAACCGCCTCCCATATCCGACGGCATTCATTACGACCGCCTCGCCCGTAACTTAGTAGCGGGCCGGGGTTACGCCGAGGACGGCGTCCCAACCGCGTACCGTCCCGTCGGGTACCCGGCGGCGATTGCGTACTTTTACCTATTTTTTGGACCCCGTTATTTCCCAATAATAATATTCCAATCTATATTGGGCGCGGCGACGGCTTTGTTTTTGACGCTTTTGGCGCGGGAGTTTGTAACCGACGCCCCGGCGCGCGTCGCGGGCGCGGTAATCGCCCTATGCCCGAGCCAGGTCGCGTACGCGGCCCGCCTCTTCCCGGCCGTTTTATTGGTTTTCCTGGTCGTGGCGGCGGCTTTTGTATTCGTAAAGGCAAGAGGGCTATGGGGGGCGTTAGGTGCCGGCCTTTTGACGGCGGCCGCCACGCTGGTTGCGCCGGTTTTGATGGTACTGCCCGCCGCGGCCTTCGCCTGTGATTTGTTCCGCGGCGCAGGGTTAAAAAGGGCTTTGGCGCGGGGGGCGGTCGTCGCGGGCGTCGCGGCGTTGGCGGTGGCGCCGTGGACCTACCGCAATTGGCGCGTTTTCCGCGCCTTCGTACCGGTCTCCACGAACGGCGGCTTGAGCCTATGGGTCGGGAACAATCCGAATGCCACCGGCACTTATTATTACCCGACCTCGTCCATTAACCCGCTCTTTATGACCGAAGGAGAGTTGCGAAGGGACCGGCTCGGGCGTGAGCTTTCCTGGTATTTTATCCGAAATGAGCGGGCCCAATTTTTAATGCTGACCGTCCCGAAGTTCGTTTACACGTACGGCGCTGACGTTTCCGCCTTCCAACTCGAGGGCATCGCGCGCGGTATCGAGCCGGCGTATTCGGCTCGTGGCTTCGCGGCTCGGGTCGCGCAAACGTATTACGCGTTGGTCCTGGCCGGCTTTATAATCGGCCTATTGAAATGCCGGCGCGATATCGTCGGCGAGGGGACTTACGGCCGCGCGCCGCTCGCGGCGCTTCTCGCGTGGCCGGTTGCTTTGACTTTCGTATACCTCATCTTTTTCGGCCAGGACAGGTTTCATTTTCCGATGTTGCCCTTTATCGCCGTCGTGGCCGCGGCCGCGCTTTTATCCGGCAAAGACGGTGAATGACGCCCGCGCTAAGGTTTAGCGCGGATACCTTTTGATTCAATTGGGGAGAGAGTCGCCTCGACGGCCCCTGGGAGGCGTCCTTTGAGAGATTTCGATTGGCGTGCTCTATTGTATAACGGCGTCGGCGCCGCGGCGCTGGCCGTCGTCGCGGCAGGGTGCATCAATATCCCGGCGTTTTTAGCGGAGCTAACGCCGTACGTCGAGGCGGCGGGAGAGGTTTCGATAATCGAGGAACAGGTGCGTTGGGGGGCGGGCGTGGCCGCGGCATTTCTCGCCTTGCGCGCTTTCGGCGTTTTTCGTTTGCCGTTGTTCCGCCGCCCTATGTCGCTTTTGGGACGGGGCGGCCGTAAACGGTGGCTGCTGGTTATTATCGGCGTGGCGTTGGCGGTCCGGCTCGCGTACGCGTTGGTAGCGCCACCGCCGCCTATTTCGGACGAGATGCACTACGACGTCCTGGCGCGGAGTTTAGCGGCCGGCGGGGGGTACGTCGAGGACGGCGTCGCCACCGCCTATTGGCCGGTCGGTTACCCGGCGCTGATCGCCGCTTTCTACGTCGCATTCGGCTTTCATTATCTCCCCATAATAATCTTCCAATGCGTTTTGGGCGCGGCAACGGCCGCGCTGACGTGGCGGCTCGCGTCGTTGTTTTTAAATGAGAGTTCGGCGCGCGCGGCCGGCTTGATCGTTGCCGTGCTACCGAGCCAGGTCGCGTACGCGGCGCGGTTATTTCCGGCGGTAATCTTCGGATTCGTGGTAGTCGTCGCGTCGTACGTCATAATAAAATACGGTAGGACCGTCGCCGCCGCCGGTGCCGGGTTTTTAACGGGAGCTGGCGCGCTGGCGGCGCCCGTACTTTTACCGGTGCCCGGCGCGTTTTTCGTAATCGACCTCCTTACGGGGCGGAGCTGGAAACGGGCGCTGACGCGGGCTTTAGTGGCCGCGGCAGTAACGGCGGCCGTCGTCGCCCCTTGGACGTACCGTAATTGGCGCGTCT
>CAZWAM010000014.1:30941-36096 GCA_964631855.1 uncultured bacterium
CGCCGTTTCCCGGCGCGACTGGCCCAGGGCTTATACGCGTTACTTTGGCTAGGTTTAGTAGTAGCCTTGGTTAAACACCGGCGACGGATCTTCAGCGTCGTCGGGGGGAAGTTGCCGCTTGCCACGGTTCTCGTAACGCCGGCGTACCTCACTGCTTTTTATCTCGTATTCCACGGCTTCGATCGATACCATTATCCTATAATACCGTTTTTAGCCGTCGTAGCCGCGGGCTGGCTTGAGGCCGAACCGGGGAACGGCCGCAAAGACTAGCGAAGATCACGAATTAACAAGGGTGCTTTTACGCTTTGGGAGGATCCGTTTTGGGCCGGCGACGGGGAACGTCATTATTTAAAGGGCGAAACGGAGAGCGAATACTATTTTCGCTATTGGTATGCTTGTATATTGCGCCGTTGTGGGCGTTCCGTTATGTACCCACCGCCGACGGCCCGTCACATCTCGCCAACGCGGTAATAATTAAGGATTACCGCGACCCCGCCGCGACAAACCTCCGCGAGTACTACGTCATAAGCCGGAGGCCTTCGCCGAACCTTCTGTACCACCTGAGCTTGGTAGGTCTGTTGTACGTCTTCCCGCCTTTAATTGCGGAGAAAGTTCTCTTAACGCTATACGTAGTTTTATTCGCGGCGGCGTTTCGGTACCTCGTAGTCGCCGTTAACGGGCGGCCCGGGCCCGCGGCGCTCCTCGTCTTTCCTTTCGTATTCGGCTTCTCTTTCAACCTAGGTTTCTTCGGGTGGGCTATATCTCTAGCGCTGGCTACGTTGGGGGTGGGTTACTATTGGCGGCGGCGGGACGGGTTAAACGTCCGCGCGGTGATAGCGCTAAACGCCTTGGGGTTCGCTATCTACTTCGCTCACCTTTTGGGGTGGGCGATATTCGTGGGCGCGGTCGTTGCCCTTGCTTTGTCGGAAGGCGTATGGCGCTGGGCTAAGGCCAAGCGTAACGGTATTGGCGGCCGGGAAGCGTTCCGCGTCCTACGGTCCAAGGTCGCCGTCGTCGCATATATCGCGCCGGCCGTGGCGGTAGGGCTCGCGTATTGGGTTACGTACCCCGGCGATTATCCCGTTTCGCGCACACCCTTTCCCGAGTTGACACGAAACCTCTTGCGCCTGGAGTGGTTAATTTCCTTTAACGTATGGCAGCGCGCGGCGGCGTACGTTACGGCTACGTCTTTAGGCGCTCTGGTCCTCTCGATCGTCGCCTATAAGGTTTACGTAACGTTGCTTTGCCGGTCGCTTAGGGTACCGGGAGGGTGGGCGGCGAAGGACGCGATTTGGGTCATGGTATTTGGCTTGGCGGCTTTTTATTTCTTATGTCCCTGGGGCGGGCCCGCGGGCGGGAGTTACGTAAGCCCTCGGCTAGCGTTGATCCCGTTTTTGGCAATCGCGGTGTGGCTATCGACGGTGCCTGGGCGCATCGTCGGCCGCGCTTTGTTTATACTGGCGCCGGCTTTGGCGGCCATAAACCTTTACGGTGTGGTCCTGGGGTACGTTAAGGCTAAGCACGACCTCAGCGAATACAATACTGGCCTTCCCTACGTGACCGAAGGCGCGACGGTCCTGCCGGTGCATTATATCTACGCCACCGGCAGAAATAATAAAGCGGACTATATGTGCAACGCCGCGAGTTATTACGTCATGACGAACCAAGGCGTCAACCTCTTGAATTACGAGGCCGACTTCAGTTACTTCCCGGTAAATTGGCGCCACGGCGCGCCGGTGGGCGAGCGGGTGGGGGAATCGCGCGGCACGCCCATATACGAAGCCGAGGCCGTTCGTAGATATGCCGATTACCTCGTGTGCTGGAAGGTGAACCCGTTTTGTGGCGGCATGCAGGCCATACTATCGGCGTACGAGCTGGTCCACGGCACGACCCACCTGATGGTATTCAAGCGCCGCGGCGACCAATGGTGAAATTGCTGGCACCGGGGTTGCGAACCGGCCAGGTTAAACGTTTTGATGGCGTAAAAATGGCCGGCCTGGGGCCGGCTTTTTAGCGCGGACGTTCGGTGGCTAGTCTGCCAACGCTTTTTCGGAGAGTTTTATCGCGCACATATTGGAACACATTGTACACGTCTCGGCTTCGACTTTGGGCGCGTTTTCGCTGCGCCGTCGCGCCGCCTCGGCCGGGTCGACGGCAAGCTCCGCCTGCCGCTTCCAATCCAAGCTTCGCCGCGCCCGCGACATCTTGAGGTCCCAGTCCGCGGCGCCGACTACGCCCTTCGCGACGTCGCCGGCGTGCGCCGCGATGCGGGAAGCGATCACGCCCAAGCGTACGTCTTCCGGCCCGGGGAGGCTTAGGTGCTCGGCGGGGGTAACGTAGCAGAGGAAGTCGACGCCCGCGGCCGCGGCAACGGCGCCGCCGATGGCCGCGGTTATGTGGTCGTATCCCGGCGCGACGTCCGTAACCAGCGGCCCGAGCGTGTAGAAGGGCGCGCCGTCGCTGACTGCTTTCTGGAGGCGGACGTGCTCGGCGACCGCGTTGAGCGGTACGTGCCCCGGGCCCTCGAGCATAACCTGGGCGCCGCGTTGGCGCGCGCGCTTAGCGAGTTCGGCCAACGCGAGGAGTTCCGTAATCTGGGCGCGGTCGTTCGCGTCCGCGAGGCAGCCGGGCCTTAGGCCGTCGCCGAGCGAGAACGTAAAGTCGTATTCGAGCGCGAGTTCGATAAGGCGGTCGAAGAACTCGTAGAACGGGTTTTCGGCCTTGCGGCGCGCCATCCACCCGGCCATAAGGGCGCCGCCGCGCGAAACGATATCGAGCTCTCTACCTTGGCTCTTAAGTCGCTCCACGGCGTAGCGCGTTACGCCGGCGTGGAGCGTCATGAACGATACGCCGTCCTGAGCGTGTTCTTCGACTACGTCGAACATCTCGTCGACGGAGGCGTCTTCGAATTCGCGGCCTTCGTCCTCGGCTCGAGCCGCCACCTCGTAAACGGGCACCGTGCCCAACGGCAGCGACGTCTCGGCGAGGATGGCTTCGCGGATCGCGTGGAGGTCGCCGCCGGTGGACAGGTCCATCAACGCGTCGGCGCCCGCCTCTTCGGCGACGCGGGCCTTGCACAGCTCGAGCCGTACGTCGGCGTGGTCGCGGCTCGAGCCGATGTTGGCGTTAACCTTGGTGCGCAAACCTTTGCCGATGGCGACGGCGCGAACGCGCTCGTCCAATTTTTTGTTGAAAGGAAGGACCGTAACGCCCTCCGCGACGGCGGCGCGCAGGGCTTCGGCCGGTACGCTTTCGGCCACCGCGGCCCGCTTCATTTCAGTAGTTATGCGGCCGTCGAAGGCCGCCTTGAGCTGCGTCATAGGGGAATCATCTCCGCTACGATAAGTTTATTAAATTATTATATAAAAGTCAAGCCGATTCCCGTTTTCCTATTTATTGAGATGCGGAGAGGCGGCTGTTATCAGGGTTCCAGCCGTTTATCTTGATTGATACGCGTAAGGAAATTATAATGGTGGTTGAAGACGAAGATGAGAAAAGTTTTTTGTGAGTCGATTTTATTTTGAGGAGCCTATATGGCTACCGATCTTGAGATCGCGCGCGCGGCGACGATGCGGCCTATTACGGACGTCGCCGCGGATTTAGGTTTGGCCGAGAACGACTTAGAGCTTTATGGCCGCTACAAGGCCAAGGTGAAGCTCGACGTTCTCGACGCGCGACGGGGTAAATTGAGCGATAGGCTCGTCCTCGTCTCGGCCATTACGCCCACGCCGGCGGGGGAGGGGAAGACGACGACCTCCATCGGCCTGGCGATGGGCCTCGCGCGATTGGGCGAGCGCGCCTGCCTCGCGCTCCGCGAGCCGAGCCTGGGGCCGGCGCTCGGGATGAAGGGCGGCGCCACCGGCGGCGGCCGAAGCCAGGTCCTGCCGATGCAGGATATCAACCTTCACTTCACGGGCGACATCCACGCCGTCGGCGCGGCGCATAACCTTCTCGCCGCGATGGTCGACAACCACATCTACCGGCGCCTCGAGCCTATGCTCGACCCGCGGCGCGTGAGGTGGGGCAGGGTCCTCGACGTCAACGACCGCGAGCTCCGCGACGTCGTCGTCGGCCTCGGCAAGCCCACCGACGGCGTGCCGCACGAGTCCTTCTTCGACATCACCGCGGCGTCGGAGGTTATGGCTATCCTCTGCCTGGCCGAAAATTTGGACGACCTCAAACGCCGCCTCGGCAATATCCTCGTCGGCTTCACGTATAAGCGCGAGCCGGTGTACGCACGCGACCTCGGCGCCGCGGGCGCGATGACGGTCCTGCTGCGCGACGCGCTCAAGCCCAACCTCGTCCAGACCATCGAGGGGACGCCGGCCTTCGTACACGGCGGCCCCTTCGCCAACATCGCTCAGGGAACCAACTCGGTCGTCGCTACCAAGATGGCGCTGGCGCTAAGCGACTGGTGCATCACCGAGGCCGGCTTCGGCTTCGACCTGGGCGCGGAAAAATTCTTCGACATCAAGTGCGTCTCCGCGGGGTTGGACCCGTGCGCGGTGGTGCTTGTGGCGACGGTTCGCGCCCTCAAGATGCACGGCGGCAAGGCGCTCGACGATTTGAAGGAGGCCGACGCCGCGGCGGTGGAGCTCGGCCTGCCGAACCTCGTAAAGCACCTCGAGAGTATCAGCTTCTTCAAGGAATCGCCGGTCGTAGCTTTGAATAAATTCACCGGCGACGCCGACGACGAGATAAACGTCGTCCGCCGCTTCTGCGAGAGCGTGAGTCACCCGTTCGCCGTCTTCGACGGTTGGGCGCGGGGCGGCGAGGGGGCCGTCGAGTTGGCGGAGGTGGTAAGCGATGTCGGCTGCAGGCCGCACGTTCTATTCGAGCCGATGTACAGGCCGGACGACAGCGTCGAGGATAAGATCTTCGCCGTCGCGCGCAAGGTATACGGCGCGGAGGCGGTGGACTATACGCTGCAGGCCAAAAAAGATTTGAAACGTATCTATAAACTAGGTTACGACAAGCTAGCCGTGTGCATCGCCAAGACGCAGAAGTCGCTGTCGGACGACCCGGACCTCTTGGGCCGGCCCAAGGACTTTCTCGTAACGGTGCGCCGGATAATCATAAACGCCGGCGCCGGCTTCCTTGTGCCGTTGACGGGCGAGATCATCCGAATGCCCGGGTTGCCCGCCGAGCCCGCGGC
>CAZWAM010000015.1:0-4511 GCA_964631855.1 uncultured bacterium
GCGAATATCGCGAGTGCCTTCGCTCGATCAAGGCCCGCGCGCGCGGCGTCAACGTAGTAGGTGGAAGTTGGCGCGAGGCCAAGTTGCAGGCGGATTTGGGGCGGGGGGACCGGGCGGTTGCTAGGTGGATCGCCCGCGCCGCGGAAAGGCGGTCGTAGAAATGACGGCGTTCAGGCGCCCGGGGGATTTTTTTTACCTTGAAATATGCCGCGTCGGGTGGTAATTTTGGCGTGACCGGCGTGTAGGTGTTATATTGCGTTGACGTGGAGAGATTAACGCATTAGGATCGTCGCTACCTATATCGAAAACGTAAGTGCTTAGGGTACGGGATTTTTTAGGCGTCCGTAAGGGGTCGTTGATGATTGAAGAAAGGAGCGACGTTAAGGAGATCCTTTCCGCCGCGGACACGGCGCACGCCATTACGCGGATAGCGAGCGAAATTATCGAGGAGAACGCCGGCGCGGACGAGCTGGCGCTGGTCGGCATACATACGGGCGGCGTGCCCCTTGCCGAGCGGCTCGTAGCCGCCCTCGAGCAGTTGGGCGGGAAACCGGCCGGTACCGGGACCGTCGACATAACCCTCTACCGCGACGACCTCTCGCAGATCGGGCCGGCACCGGTCGTGCGTTCGACCGATATCGCGTTCGACGTCGCCGGCATGACGGTAGTACTCGTAGACGACGTGATCTTTACGGGCCGGACCGTGCGCGCGGCCATCGATAACCTAATGGACCTGGGGAGGCCGCGGCGCATAGAGTTGGCGGTCCTCATCGACCGCGGTGGTCGGGAGCTCCCCATCCAACCCGACTTCGTGGGAAAGCGATTGGACGTGGGGCGCGAGCGTATTATAGAGGTCGTCTACGGCGACGAAGGCGACCGCGTGATAACGTATCTCTGCGGCGCCGGCCGACGTTAAGGCCGGCGTTTTTTAGGGGCAAACGTGGCTCTGCAATCGAAAGATCTTTTGGGCATACAGTCGCTGAGCGAGGGCGAACTTCGCGTCATACTGGACACCGCCGCCAACTTCGCGACGGTGGCCGCGCGGCCCGTTAAGAAAGTACCCGCCCTCCGCGGGAAGACGGTAGCCAATCTGTTTTACGAACCGTCCACGAGGACGCGCATCTCGTTCGAGTTGGCGGCCAAGCGCCTCTCCGCGGATTTCATCAATATCACCGCGGCGACTTCCTCGGCCGCTACGGGCGAGACCCTCACGGATACCGCCAAGACCGTCGAGGCTATGCAGGTCGACTTCCTGGTGGTGCGCCACTCCATGGCCGGCGCCGCGCACCAGCTCGCGCGGCAGGTTCAGTGTTCCGTCATCAACGCCGGCGACGGTCCCCACGAGCATCCCACGCAAACGTTGGTGGACCTCTTTACGATATGGGAGCATAAAAAGCGCTTCGAGGGGCTTAGGGTCGCGATCTTGGGCGACCACCCGCGGAGCCCCGTAACCATGTCGAACATCTACGGCCTAAAGAAGATGGGCGCCGAGGTGACACTCGTCGGGCCGTCTACGCTAATACCGCCCGGTATCGACCAGTTCGGCGTGCGCGTAGCTACGCGCGTCGAGGACGGTATCGCCGGCGCCGACGTAATCCTTTTATCCCGCGTAGAAATTACCGACGCCAATCGCCTGCAGATCCCTTCGCTCCGGGAGTACTCCCGCTTCTACTGCGTGACGGCGCGGCGGCTGGCGTTGGCCGCGGAAGACGCGTTAGTATTGCACTCGGGCTCGATGAACCGCGGCGTCGAGATTTCCCCGGAGGTGGCGGACTACGCGTTCCCCCTTATGGTCCAACAGGTGACGAACGGCATCGCGGCCCGTATGGCCGTGCTCTACCTCCTGGCCGGCGAGCGCGAATGAAGTTGCTCATAAAAAACGGCCGCGTGATCGACCCCTCCCAGGACTTGGACGGGGTTCGCGACCTATTGCTCGCGGACGGCGTGGTCGCGGCGAGCGAGGCGGATTTGCGGGCGTCCAAAGGTACCGTCGTCTACGACGCGACGGCTAAGTGGGTTATCCCCGGCGCCGTCGACCTCCACGTCCACCTTTCCGAGCCTGCGCGCGCGGACCGGGAGACGGTGGCGAGTTTGTCGCGCGCGGCCGCGGCCGGCGGCGTCACGACCGCGGTTTGCCGTCCCTGCGCCGACTTGCCGTTGGATAATATCACCCTCGCCGAGTTCCTGCTCAGCAAGAACCGGCGGGAGGGATTGGTGCGGCTCAAGCCGGTGGCGGCGTTGACGCGCGGCCTCGAGGGCGAAACCCTCACCGACGTGGGCGACCTCGTTACGGGCGGCGCGGTCGCGTTGGGCGACGACCGCGCGGTTATGAATTCGCAGGTTATGCGCCGCGGCCTCGAGTACGCCAGGAGTTTCGGCGTCCCCGTGGTATCTTTTCCGCAGGACGAATCGCTGGCGGCGGGCGGCGTGATGAACGAGGGTTTCGTTTCGACGACCCTCGGCCTAAAGGGCGTTCCGTGGTCCGCGGAAGAGGTTATGGTAATCCGCGACATAATATTGGCCCGCATGACGCGGTGGCACGTGCACATCTCGCCCGTTACGGTCGCGGGTGCGGTGGAGCTGATTCGCCGCGCCAAGGCGGATGGCATAAAGGTCACGTGCGACACCTCGCCCCATTACTTCCGGCTGACGGAGCGAGCGGTGGAGGGTTACGATACGTTCGCCAAGGTCTCGCCGCCCTTGCGCAGCGAACGGGACGTCGCGGCGATCAAGGAGGCTTTGGCGGACGGGACGATAGACGCCGTCGCCTCGCATCACGTGCCGCTGTCCATCGTAGATAAGGACGTGGAGTTTAACGACGCCGCTTTCGGCATTTCCGGAATTGAGAGCTACCTTGCGCTCAGCTATACTACGTTGGTATCCGGCGGGGGCGTGTCTCCGCGGGACTTCGTTCGGCTCGTATCGACGGGCCCGGCTAAGGTTTTCGGCATACCCGGGGGGACGCTTGCGGTGGGGGCGCCGGCCGACGTCGTAGTGCTCGACGTGGAAAAGGTAGCGCCGGTGAACGCGACGACGTTTTTCTCGCGGGGCAAGAATACGCCCTTCGCCGCCTTGGAGGCGCAGGGGTGGCCGGCCCTGACGGTCGTGGGGGGCAGCGTCGTCGTCAAGGGCAGGCGGCTCGCCGCGCCGCCGAACCCGGCGCTTGCGGCATAGGGTTCGAAGTAGGGAGAATGAAAAGCCCCGGCGGCAGCCGGGGCTTTTTGTCTAGGTGTGGGTTCTACTAGCGGACGACGACCATACGCTTCGTCGCGGAGAATTTCGGCGTCTCGAGGCGGTAGATGTAGACGCCCGCGGGGACGTGCCGGCCGACGTTGTCGGTGAGGTCCCAGGCTATCGTTTCGACGCCGGGTGAATGTGTGCCGAGGTCGAACGTTTTGATTTCGCGGCCGGCGAGGTCGTAGATGCTTAACCTAATATTGTTGGTGGTTACGGGGAGGCCGAAGCTGATGCTGGTCGATACGTTGGCCGGGTTGGGATAATTTTGCGTCAAGACGAAAGCCTTCGGGGCCACTTTGACGTCGATGCTGATAGGCCCGACCATTATCGAGTCGCCGCGCGTGACCGCTTCCAATTTATAGCGATAGCTGCCGTCGTCGACGCCGTCTATGTATTCGTACGGCCCGCGGCCTACGATCAACTCGTCGTTAATTTTTACCCAAGACGCGTCCTCAGCCACGGCAACGCCGCCGCCGGCGGCTGCGGAGTCTTCGCCCGCTTCCTCCTTTACCTCGAGGCGGAAGAGGTTGAAGCCGATGAGCTCGCCGTCGTGCTGCGCGCTCCACGAAAGCCGTACGCCGCCGTCGGCTCTACGAGCTACGAAGTCCGATATTTTGACGTCTTCGCCCGACAGTAGGGTGCATTCGCCCCAATAGCCGAGGCAGCCGTCCTTCGTGGCCGTGACGTACATCTTGCCCTCGCCGGTGAGTTTCCGCGTCGGCTCGAGCTCGACATTGCCCTCGCTGTCGGTTGTACCCGCGCAGTAGACGTCGTCCTTTTTGTAAAGGCCGACCAACGCGCCTTCCACCGGCGCCCTCGTCGTGTCGGAAACCGCAACTACGAACTTTTTCCCAGGCTCGGGAATGAACTCGCTCGGATGAGTGGCCGCCAACTTTTTATCCGGTTTTTTCATCCAGATCTTGGTGAACGGGTCGCCGTTCCACGTGTACATATAGACGTTCTTCATGTACGTGTGGTAGGGCCCGTAGATCTGGATGAGCCTGACGTTGCCGTAGTTGGAGACGCGGCCGACGTTCAGGATGCCCTGGTCGTAGATGGCCTTGTACATCTCTTTCATGTAGTCGTGATTGGGGATGGTGAAGGAGGGGTCGGAGGCGCCGTTGGAAGCAACGCCGGCCTTGCCGGTGGCGTTCAGGTTCGACTCGATGAAGCACTCGCTGTAGTTCGCGAAATCGCCGTTGTGGCAGGCGAGGTTGAGCCAGATGGACGTCTTGTCGCCGTTGGCGAGCGCGTGCACGTTGCCGGTCGTGTAA
>CAZWAM010000015.1:4611-32419 GCA_964631855.1 uncultured bacterium
GCAGGAGTACCAGTAGTCCGCCACCATACTGTAGCCGGGCCAGTACCCCGCGGCGACGTAGTCGATGTCGCCCACGAGCAGAACGTACTTGAGGACCGCCGGCTTCACCTCATCGTATATCTTCTGGATATAAGCCTTGATGTTCTCTTTGCTCGTCCCCGTTTCGGTCGTAGTAACTACTACGGTGTAGATACCCATCTTGTTGTAGAACTCGGCCAACGGCTCGGCCTCGTCTTTGTAGTCCGGGTAGCAGATGAAGAGGTGTTCCGGGTGCTCCAGGTTGACGTCGCCATCTCTCGGGAGGCCGGGTTTATAATTGATTACCGTTGACCGGTAGAGGGGTTCGAAGTCGGGGTCGCGATAGCCGGTGACGTTCAGCGTGTTGACGTCGTCCTGGCCGTAGTAGCGGAGTTTGACCGTTATTTTCGTCGCGACCGTGAGTTTCTTGCTAGCCGGGTTCCACCGGAACGGGTATACGCTCAGCGGAATCACGCGGATGTCGCGGAATACCGCGGGCGTCCCGAGTTCCACCTTTTCCGCGGGGTAGGTGGCCGCGCCCGCATAGTATCCTTCGTTGCGGACGAACGGCAGCTCGTAGTCGAGGTCCGTAGTCGGCGTCTGGAACGGCCAGATTTTATATCCGCCCAGCGTCGCCTCTTCCCATTTGACGATTTCCACGCGCGCCTTTCGGTCGCCCGGGATCATTACCGTCTCGTGGACCGCGGGGAGTTCCGGGAGCCCTATTTCGTACGTGGTGCCCCGGCCCTCGAGCTTGATGCGGTCGTACGTGACCCCCTCGGCCGTTTCCCTCTCGCGTACGAAGCCGCTTAGCGAGAAGGTTATCACCGTCTCGGTCGCTGTATTCGAGACGACTCTCGCCGCGGGCGTCGGCGACCCGGTCCCGGCGAGGGTTACCGTTTCCGCTGACGCGAAGGAGCAGGCTATAATCGCAAAGCCTGCCAGCAACGTTAACGATTTTCTCATGGGCTTTCTCCCCTTCGTTTATGTTATTTCGCCTTCAATAGGGAAGACCTTTTTTATAGCGGCGGATTGCTTGCCGCCAATGAAACTTTTTATATAATATACGTTATTGAGGTCCGTGTCAAGTTAAAATTTTGCGCGGCATACTCTCACGGCGAGGCCAAAATTTCGGCGAGCGCGTTTTCGACCTCGGCCCGGATTCGGTCCCGCGCCGCTTCCGTTTTCGCCTCGAAACGGAGCACGAGCGCGGGTTGCGTATTGGAGGCCCGGACCAAACCCCAACCCTCGTCGAAGATGATACGGGCGCCGTCGACGTCGATTATCTCGTGGTCGGCGAAGCGCTTTTTTATCCCCTCTACGGCGCGGAACTTTAAGTCGTCAGGGCAGTCGACGCGGATCTCGGGCGTGGCGTAATAGGGGGGGATCCGGTCCGCCATTTCGCTGAGGGGCACGTCCGCGCGGGCGATAAGTTCGGCGAGGCGCAGCGCGGCGTAAAGGGCGTCGTCGTAGCCGAAGTACCGGTCCGCGAAGTAGATGTGGCCGCTCATCTCGCCCGCGAGCAAGGCGTCCTCTTCGCGTATTTTCGCCTCGATCAACGAGTGGCCCGTCTTCCACATTATGGGCGTGCCGCCGCGCGCCGAAATCTCCTCGCCCAACGCCTGCGAGCATTTTACTTCGAAAATTATTTTGGCGCCGGGATGGGCCGCAAGTACGGGCGCGGCGTATAGGGCCAGCAGTTTATCGCCCCATATGATGCGGCCGCGGTCGTCGACCGCGCCGATGCGGTCGGCGTCGCCGTCGAACGCTACGCCGGCCGCGGCCCCCGTCTCGCGGACGCGGCCTATCAGCGCCTCCACGTTTTCGGGAATCGTCGGGTCCGGCCAGTGGTTGGGGAACGTGCCGTCCAGCTCGCAGAACAGGCCCTCGGCCTCGCAGCCGGCGTCGTTTAAGAGGTCCGGTACGAGGAGGCCCGCGGTGCCGTTGCCGGCGTCGGCCACGACCTTTACGGCGCGCGTGATTTCGACCCGCGCCAAAAGCGCGCGGCGGTAGTCGTCGAGTACGTCGCGTTCGTGGTAGGTCCCTCTTCCGGTCGCGAAGTCGCCTTCCTCTACGATCTCGGCGATGCGGCCGATCTCGCGGCCGTAAATGGTCCCTTCGTCGCAGCTTATTTTGAAACCGTTAAACTCGGGCGGGTTGTGGCTGCCCGTGACCATCACGCCGCCCTCGCCCGGTGCATAGTGGCGCGTCGCGTAGTAAAAAGCGGGCGTCGGCGCCATACCGAGGTCGACGACGTCGACGCCGGATGCCCGGCACGCCTCCGACACGAGCGCGGCGAAGCCTTCGCTCGAGGAGCGGTTGTCGCGGCAGATGAGCGCGGTTTTTTTCCCGCGTCGCGCGAGGTACGTTCCGATGCCGCGGCCTATGGCGGCCACGGCGTCGTCGGTCAACTCGTCGCCGACGGTGCCGCGGATGTCGTATTCGCGAAATATGTTCCGAGGGATCAAGCCGGGCTTCTTTCCTCGCACGTTACGCCCGATTATAACAAATACTCTCGGCCGGCGTAACGCCTTAATTCGTGTCGCAACGTTTGTGTCTTGTAAAGCGGTAACCGTTATGTTAAAAATGGCCGACCTAAACAACCCCAGGAGGTGCGAGGTGAATAAGTTCCACGGATCGACCGGCCTCGTTTTGTTTTTCGTAGCGGTTTTCCTCTGGGCAGGGTGCGGCAAGAAGGGGGAGGAGCCGGCGACCGCGGAGGAAACCGGGATGCCCGCCGAGGCTGCGGAAACCGCGGCGCCGGCGGAAGATTTCCGCGCCGCGTTCGAGGCCAAGGCCGCGGAGGTGGACGAGTATCGGAAAACCCACGACGTGACGAACACCCCGCACGAAGAGCTTGCGGCAAAGCACGAGGGGTTCCAAAAAGATTTCGAAGACCTCGCGGCCAAAGCGAGCGGCGACGAGGAGTTAGCGGGGCGGTGCCGGCTGGCCGCGGGGGCCATGGGCCTCCACGTCGAAAGCCTTCGTACGGCGCAGGGGGACATGAGCTCGCTCTATCTGGCCATAGACGCCGAGGCGAAGTGGGATGCCGCAAAAGGAGGCGCCGCCGGCGGGCCGTAGGTTTGGCGCGCTTTCTAGGTGCAAATTTGGCTCAACGGCCTGAGGCGTGCGGTAAAAGATAGGGGCGGCGCTTTCGACCGTAAGGCCGGCGCGGCGCGGGAAGGCAGTGAGGGGTGTTATTAGCTTTATGCAAATTGTTATAGTGGTTATACATTGGGGCCGTCGGGGAAGGGGCTCGGTGCGCCTCGGCCGAAAATACGGCCGGCGCCCCCCGCGCCCTAAATTTTTTACTTGACACCCAATATATTGTGGTGTAAAATAGATAAGCATACGATATATGGGATTAAGGCGGTTTAGGCGGTATTGTCGCGATCTATTGTAGGGTTTGTTCCACGGAGTTCAAACGGCGCCGACTCAGGACACCGACAAGGACGCGCGGGATAAAGGAAGCAGTAACGTTATGGTCGTAGGAGCGGGAAGGAAGTCGGCGCGCGCGAGAGCGCGGCTTAGCGCGCGGGCGCTTTTGAACGAAATGGGCGTCCGCGGATCGCAAGCGGAAAAAATAATTATCGAGACGTTGGACGAACTCGAGGACCTGGGCGATTTCGGGGACGAGGCGTTGGAGAGCGTCGTCAGGGCGAAGGTCAAAGAGGCGGACGTAGGGTGGGAGCGCAACGTACCGTCGGCGGAGGGCGACGATTGGGAAGAGCCCGCGGTGGAGTTGACGGGTAACGCGCTCGAGGTTTTAAAGCGCCGCTACCTGCGCCGCGACGAAGAGGGGAACCCGCTCGAGGAGCCGCGCGAGATGTTCTGGCGCGTAGCGTGGGCCGTGGCGGAGGCGGAGCGCATTTACAATCCTATGGCACAGCTCGAGGCGGTGGCGCGTGAGTTCTTCGGCGTTATGGCCCGGCGCGAGTTTTTGCCTAACTCGCCCACGTTGATGAACGCGGGCCGCGAGCTGGGCCAGCTATCGGCTTGTTTCGTTTTGCCCGTCGAGGATTCGATGGATTCCATCTTCGAGGCCATAAAGGATACGGCGCTCATCCACAAGAGCGGCGGCGGTACGGGCTTCTCCTTCTCGCGCCTTCGCCCCAGGAACGACGTCGTCATGTCCACCAAGGGCATCTCGAGCGGCCCCATCTCCTTCATGCAAGTCTTCGACGCGGCGACCGAGGCCATCAAGCAGGGGGGGACGCGGCGCGGCGCCAATATGGGCATCCTGCGCGTCGACCACCCCGACGTTATGGACTTCGTTACCTGCAAGGCCGAGGAGAACCGCCTCAACAACTTCAATGTTTCGGTCGCGCTGACGGACGCGTTTATGCGTTCCTTGGCCGCGGAGGATACCTACCCCCTCGTCAATCCCCGGACGGGCGAGGAGGTGGGCCGGCTGCCCGCGGCGAGGGTTTTTCACAAGATCGTCGAAATGGCCCACGGCAACGGCGAGCCCGGCATAATTTTCATCGACCGTATCAACGCCGGCAACGCCACGCCGCACGTCGGCGATATCGAGTCTACTAATCCCTGCGGCGAACAACCGCTCCTGCCCTACGAATCGTGCAACCTCGGTTCCATCAACCTGGGCCTGATGGTGCGGGAGGAGAAAGGCCGCACGGTCGTCGATTGGGAGCGGCTCGCGCCGGCCGTTCATACCGCGATCCACTTCCTCGACAACGTTATCGACGTCAACCGGTACCCGCTCCCCAAGATCGAGGAAAATACGAAGGCTAACCGGAAAGTAGGCCTCGGCGTTATGGGCTTCGCGGACCTCCTCGTCAAGCTGGGGATATCGTACGATTCCGAGGAGGCCGTGGACGTTGCGCAGCAAGTTATGGAATTTATCGACCTCGAGTCGAAGCGGGCCTCGGCGCGGCTCGCCGAGGAGCGGGGTGTCTTTCCCAACTTCCGCGGAAGCATCTACGACCGCCCGGGCGGGGCCCGCCTGCGTAACGCCACGACGACGACCGTCGCCCCCACCGGCACCATAAGTATCATCGCCGGCTCCTCCAGCGGCATCGAGCCCATCTTCGCGCTGTGTTTTTACCGCCGCGTCCTCGACGACGACAGGCTCGTCGAGGTGAACCCGCTCTTCGCGGAGGCCGCGGAGGCGGCGGGCATCGCGAGCGAGGACTTGTTCGAGTGCCTCGCGCGCGGCGAGTCGATCCAGAGGCGCGACGACGTACCCGAAGAGCTCAAACGTATTTTCGTTACCGCACACGACGTCTCGCCGGAGTGGCACGTCCGCATCCAGGCCGCCTTTCAAGAACACACCGACAACGCCGTTTCCAAGACGATCAACTTCCCCAACTCGGCTACCTTTGAGGACGTGGAGAAGGCGTACCAGTTGGCGTACGAGTTGGGGTGCAAGGGCGTGACCATCTACCGCGACGGCTCGCGCGCGGTGCAGGTGTTGAATTTGGGCCGGGCCGACGAGGGAGCGGAGCGCGCGGTCGCCGCGCCGGCGCGCCCCGTGGGGGTGGCGCCCAGGCCCCGGCCCGACGTGACCCACGGCATAACCGAGAAGGTGGCCACCGGTTGCGGCAACCTCTACGTGACGTTGAATTGGGACGAGGAGGGTTTGTGCGAGGTCTTCGCCAAGATGGGGAAGTCCGGCGGCTGCATTTCGTCCCATTCCGAGGCCTCCTCCCGCCTGATATCGCTCGCGCTTCGCGCCGGCGTAACCGTCAAGTCCATAGTGAAGCAACTTCGCGGGATCCGTTGCCCGATGCCGACGTGGCAGAACGGTGAAGCTATCCTGAGCTGCCCCGACGCCATCGGCATCGTTATTGAACGTCATATGGGGGTGAAGACGACTCCCCTGTTTGACGCCGAGCCGGTCCAGGAGGAGCTGGAGGCCATGCGGCGGGAACGCATGTTGAAAGAGCTCGCCAACGTCGGCCCCCAGTGCCCCGAGTGCTCCGGCATCCTGGAGATCGCCGAGGGTTGTTTGACGTGTCGTTCCTGCGGGTTTACGAGGTGCGGCTAAGGCGAGGGGCGTCGCCGCGCGAAAAGAGGGAAACGAGGCCGCGGCGGCTGAGAAGAAGGACGAAAAGGAGAGAACGACTGCTAAGGAGAGTGGTAAGGAAGAAAATTCCTAACGGGAAAGGCGGGCTGCCCGCGGCGGTAGCTCTCGCGCGGGGCGCCGCACTCCCAGGACCAAAAGGCGACGTTTGCGCCTTGCTCGCGTAAACGGCTCCGCCGTCTAAAGCGGAAGGGGGTGAGAGGATGGTCACGAAGAGGGCCACCCCTAAGAGGAAGACCACCAAGAAGACAACCGCGAAGAAGAAGTCGCCAGCTAAGAAGAAGGCCGCTCCCAAGAGGAAGGCGGCTACGAAGAAGAAGGCGGCAACCAGGAAGAAAACCACAACCAGGAAGAAAGCTACAACCAGAAAGAAGGCCGCCACGAGAAAGAAGTAGTCCGTACCTCAGACGCTTGGTTCAGCTCAGAGGTCGGGTTTACGGGTCACGCCTTGAACTGAACGGCGACTACGACGGACCGCGAGGGGCCGCGACGGCGGCCCTTTCGCGTTTGCCCGCCGTCGAGGTTCTACGCGTGAGGGCGTAATTTTCTGTTATAATTTAATAGGCCGGTTGATGGAGGCTGCCTCTTCGCCCGCGCGCGTAATTTATTCCGTGCGACCCGGGCGCGGTAAAAGCTATCCCTCTCCGTGAGTAACTCGACGCGGTCGCCGAACGGTCCGTGTAACGTAAATGCGTACGATGCCGGGAGGTAGCTATGAACGGCGAGGACAATTTCGATAAGGACGAGGCCCTTTTCCTTTCGATAATGTATTCTTTCCACGCCGCGGCGATGCAGCAGATGGGCAAGATCGCCAACCCGCTTACGGGAAAAGTTGAGCGGGACCTGGACGCCGCCCACGGCACGATAGATGTACTCGTAATGTTCCAAAAGAAGACCGAGGGCAACTTGAAGGACCGCGAGCGGCGAACTTTGAACAACCTGGTAACCGAACTTCAGCTGAATTTCGTGGACGAGAGCCGGCAGGCCGCGGTCGCGGAAGAGAAGGAGCGCGCGCCGGAAGAAAAGGCCGAAGTCGGGCCGCGACCCGGGGCCGAGGAAGCGGAAACGGCGGCGCCCGCGCCTGAGGAGGTTGGAGCCGAGGAGGAAAAAGAAAAAGTAACCGCGGAGGCCGAGGGGGACGAGGGGGCGCCGGAGCGGCCAAAAAAGAAAAAGGCCAAGAGGGGTCGCCGGCCCAAAAAGAAGGGAGAGAGTTAGCGGTGCCGGTCTACGACGGCCTGCGCGTTTACGAGGTCCGGGACGACCTTTATTTCGCGAGGGGCATCCGCGACGCCGCGCCGCTGCGGGAGCTCTTCCGGATGCTCGCCGTGGACGAGGGCCCGGCTATAATAAAGGTAAATTGGTTCAGCCCCTACCCCGGCCAGTTCACGGACGCGGCGACGTTGACGCTGGCGTGCGACGCTATTGAGGGTGAGAAAATCGTCGTCGAGGGGCACGCCGCGGAGCGAAACGACGGCTCGCGCGAGATAACGCCGACCAACTGCCGCGAGAATTGGGATTGGATTCGCGAGCAGGAGGCGGCCTACTTCGCGCGCTTCGGCCTCGACGCGGTCCTGGCGCGCGACGACGTTACGTACGTCAACGTTACGGACGAAGTGTGGGAGGGGCGCGCGGTTGGGGCCGCGGAGGTTCGCGCGGCGCTCGAGGCCGGTGGCGCGAAACTCGCGCTCGAGGAACTATACGGCGCGCTGCCCGAGAAACTTTTGGCGTGGCGCGGCCGGCCGCTCATCAGCCTCGCCCGTATTAAGGTCTCGGACCCGAAGCGTGGGACTCCCGGCTTCAGCCTTTCGCTGAAGAACATGTTCGGCTTGATACCGGAGCCGAACCGCGGCGCTTACCACGAGCGCCTCCCGGAGGCGATAACGGACGCCTGCCTCCTGTACGGCGCGTTTTTTCGCTTAGTGGGCGTGTGCGAGGGCATATTCCACGCCGTGCGCGTGCGCGAAGGCGGCGTACACGATACCGCTTGGGGGGACCGTTACGACGACGTCGAGGATTTGGGTATCGTCGTGGCCGGCGCGAAGGCCGCGGAGGCGGACGCCTTCGCCGCGGCCCTCTTCGGCCTGGACGTAAGCGCGCGCGCCGTTATGACGGCCGCGGAAGAGAGGCTCGGGCCTTGGGACAAGATGGTGGTGCTGGAGGCCGCGCGGTACGGCTTGGAAAAATAAGTAGGACGATTAAAAGTTAATTATTTGAGGTGATATATGGACGCCCGTTACCGAGAAGAAGTTATTAACGTCGTTTTGGCGGAGCTCCTCAACGAGAGGGGCATCGCGTCGTTACCGGAGCAAATAATAAAAGATATCAGACGGAAGAAAAGGCGGCTACCCGACGTATGGGTAGATTACGAAGGGTTAACGGTCGCTATTGAAGGTAAAATCGAGAGTAGTCTGGTAATAGAAGACGCAAGGAGAAGGATAGAACAGGGCTTAGCGCATATAGCTATTGCCGTTGACTACCCGGCGGGATTAAGAGTAGCCGGTAACCTCAAAGAATTAAAAAGCGAGATGGCAACTACACCTTTAAAAATCGCGGTTGTAACCGAGGCGGGAGAGACCGGTTTCGCCGAAGGGGACTTATCCTTTATAGATAATCTATTAAGGAGAACACATGAGGAATTAGTAAAGGAGGACGTAGTAAGCGAAGCTGTTGATTACATAAGGCAAGCTAACGCCGAATTAGCAAAGCATCTTTCGGACCGACCCGCGGTTTTAAAACGCGTGGCGACAGCTTTAGATATCCACCCGGTAAAACCCAAGAAGGTTGGAGATAAAAAACGGGTGGACGAGGCTACCGCGGGGGTAGCCGCCCTCGTGATTTTTAACGCGGTCCTTTTTCAAGAAATTCTAGCCGAGCGCGACGAGAGAGTAACCTCTTTGCTAGAATTCGTAGAAAGTAGGGACGTCCAATTAGCGTTGGTGGAACATTGGCAATATATTGTCGAGGAAATAAATTACCATCCCATCTATTACATCGCGGGGCGCATATTAAGGAAAATACCGGCGAGTAGAAATCTGGAACGGTTATTGAAGTATCACGTCGAAGTAGTTAGGCAGATAATACAAAAACGCGCTGCGCTAAGACACGACTTAATGGGAAGGGTTTACCATCTCCTACTAGAAGACGCGAAATATCTCGGCGCGTTTTATACGTCCGTAGCCGCGGCGACGTTGCTGCTAAAACTCGCCTTAGACCCGGCGAAATGGCCTTTCGATTGGTCGGACGACGAAACGGTTGGGGCCCTACGGGTAGGGGATTTCGCGTGCGGTACCGGGACTTTACTTATGGCCGCGGCCGAAAGTATCGCCGATAATTACGCCCGATATGCACCGTTACGTGCTGAACGACCCGACTTAGATAATCTACATAAGTTATTAATTGAAGACGTAATAAAAGGTTTTGACGTTCTAACTTCCGCGTTACATTTAACGGCGTCGTCGCTGGCTATGAGGTCGCCTGGGACGACGGTTGATAAAATGGGGTTATATACTTTGCCGCTCGGGGGAGAGACGGAAGCTTTGGGGTCGCTGGATTTTATTAAGTCGCCGGTAATTACAGCCGGCCAAGATTTATTCGGTACCGGCGGAAACGCGATTGCGGTAGGGCCTAACAATACCGAAGAAACCGCAGTTAGGTTACCGGAGTTACACGTCTGCGTGATGAACCCGCCTTTCACGAGGTCCGTTGGCGGTAACCTACTCTTCGGTTCTTTTCTTACGGAGGAGAGGAAGAAGTTACAAAAGCAACTTAAAAACGTTTTGCGCAAATCTAAATACGATGACTACACGGATTTAACGGCGGGTTTAGGCTCGCCTTTCATAGCGGTTGCGGATAAGGCTTTGAAGGTTGGCGGTAAGCTAGCTTTAGTACTCCCGAAAGCGTTTTTGTCGGGGGTAGCGTGGTCTAAGTCGCGCGAGTTGATAAAAGCCGGTTACGAGCTTGAATACGTAATCGTCAGCCACGACCCCGGACGGTGGAACTTCTCCGAGAATACGAGTTTAAGCGAGACGTTATTAGTGGCGAAGAAGGTGACGGCCAACGTCGAAAACCCCGGGCGAACGGTTTTCGTAAATCTTTGGAAGAACCCCGGGACGACTTTCGAGGCCTTAGCGGTAGCGCGTGGCGTCGCGGCGAAAACGGTCCCTTCGTTAGACGAGCCCCAAGACCAAGGGGCGTTGTCGCTAGTGGTCGGCGATAAAAAATTCGGCGAAGCTATTTCGGTCCGGTGGGACGATTTGAAAGCCGACCGCCACTGGATCCTTCCCGCGGCTTTCGCCCAATCGGACCTTATAAGAATATTATGGGGGTTGCGCGAGAGCTGCTTATCTTTGCCGGGCGAAAGGCCCGTTAGTTTGCCGCTACGGCCTCTTCGCGAATTCGGGGATTTGGGTTTTGACCGTAGAGACATCCACGATGGGTTCGAACTCTCGGCCGGTCCTACCCCTTATAAAGCATTTTGGGGGCATGATAGTGAAGAGGTTGTAACTTTTGCTCAGAGCCCGAACGCGTACCTCGAACCACTAACCGAACCAAAGCCTCGTAGGAATTTGAGGGACGCAGATCTATTATGGGGTAGTGCTGGTAACCTTTTAATCGCAGAAAGACTGTGGTTGAATACGCACAAAGCAATGGCTGTTTTTACCGACGAAAAAGTCTTATCTAATGTTTGGTGGACTTTTTCCCCGATTTATAAGCAAGTAAAAGCTCTAAAGCCGTTAACCCTTTGGTTAAATTCGTCTTTAGGCATCCTATTATTAATTAGTAATAGAGAGGAAACCCGTGGAGCTTGGGTCGATTTTAAAAAGCCGTATCTTTCCGTTTTACCGGTTGCCGATTTTGCGGCCTTTTCAAAAACCCAATTAGAATTTATAAACCAGCGTTTCGATTCTATATCAGAAGAAAATCTCCGTAGTCTACCGGATATGGCGGACGACCCGGTTAGGGCGAAGATAGACGAATTATTTTCCGAATTGTTAGGTTTACCGGATTTACGCCCTCTGCGCGAAATCCTTGCCCGGGAGCCCGTTATTTGCTTACGTAGTTTAAGTAACCCTTAATAAAAACGCCGGCCCGGGGCCGGCTTCTTTTTAGCATTTATTTCGTCCTTATCATCAGCGCGACGAGGACGCCGACGGCCGCGACGATCGCCCCGGTAACCCAGGGCGAGCCTTGGCTCGCTCAAGTCGTAAGGCCGCGCGGCGCAAGCGCGAGCTGGTGTAAAAAGTACCCCGCGGCGAAACCGGCGCCGCCCAACAGTACCGCGATGCCGAGTTTGAGCATGTCACCGCCAGCCAATAGTGGCGAATAGCAAGCCTACGACGCTACCTAAAACGCCCGCGAGCCACGGGCTCGAAGCCGCCGCTCAACTCGAGCCGGCACACTGCACGAGATAGCCCCAGCCTAAGCCGGCGCCGCCGCCGCCCAATATCCACGTTAGAGTTTTAACGGCTGGCGCCATACGGGCCCCCCGTGATGTACTCCTGGGCCGAGTAAGCCGCCACGGCCCCTTCCCCTACCGCGGTCGCGACCTGCTTGAGCTTTTTGGAACGGCAATCCCCCGCGGCGAAGATGCCGGGCGCGCTCGTGCGCATGTCGTCGTCGGTGATTATGAGGCCGCGGTCGTCGAGTTCGGCCAAACCCTTTACCAGCTCGGTATTCGGCCGGACGCCGACGTATAGGAAGACGCAGTCCACGGCCAGCTCGCTCTCGGCTTCGGTCTTGACGTGTTTTAGCTTCAGCGCTTCGAGGCCGTCTTTTCCCAGGATCTCGGTGACGACCGTGTCCCATACGAATTCGATTTTTTCGTTGGCGAACGCGACCTCTTGGATAATCTTCTCGGCGCGCAACCTGTCGCGGCGGTGGATGACGTAAACCTTGCTCGCGAACTTAGTAAGGTATACGGCTTCTTTGACGGCGCTGTCGCCGCCGCCCACGACCGCGACCGGCTTATCCCGATACAGCGGGCCGTCGCACGTGGCGCAGGTACTAACGCCCATACCCCAGAACTGCCCTTCGCCCGGGACGCCGAGCTTCCGGCTTTCGGTTCCGGTGGCGACGATGACGGCTTGGGCCAAGTAGTCGGCCTTATCGCTTGCCAGGAGGTATTTATCATCTTGCGCCCGGACGGCCCCTATATCCGCGGTAGCGATTTGCAGGTCGAAGCGCTCGGCTTGCTTGCGCATCTTGTCCATCAGTTCCGCGCCGGAGAGCGGTTCCGGGAAGCCGGGGTAGTTCTCGATTATATCGGTAAGTATGATCTGTCCGCCGGTCAAGGGCTTAGCTTCCAGCAGGACCGCGTCCAGCCGGTCGCGAGCCGCGTAAATGCCGGCGGTTAAACCGGCCGGGCCGCCACCCACGATGGCTAGCGCGTGTTCGATAACGGCCACGGCTATCTTACCCGCCGCTTCAAGACCAGTCGCTCGTATTCTTTCTTCATGCAGCGGTCCATGACGACCTCGAAGCCGGCCTCCTTCGCCCGGCGTGCGAACTCTTCGTCTACTACGCCGAGTTGGAGCCAAATCACTTTCGCGTTTACCTTGATGGCGTCCTCTATGATGCCGCCGAGGTGTTCGGGCCTGCGGAAGACTTCCACGATGTCGACCGGGTCCGTTATGTTTCGGAGGTAAGGCCAGGTGACTTCGCCCAGTATCGACTCGTAGCGAGGGTTGACCGGATAGATGCGGAACCTGTGGCGTTTCAGGAACCGTGCGACGCGGTTGGCGCTCGATTCCTGCTTGGGCGTCAGACCTGCCACGGCGACGTTTTTATACTTTTTGAGGAGTTCCTCCAACCGCTCGTTGGGAGGGTTTTGAAACTCTTCGAACTGTTCTTCGGCCATGAATCACTGCTCCCAAGGGAGATTTCCGTGATACGGCATGTGGTTTGAGCGGGTCGCTCCGGGCGCGGCCGCGCGGTTTTTCCCCCGCGGTAGCGACCCAAAAGACGGTAAAGGACCTCGCCGCGCAAACGGGCCCCACGGATGGTTATGCGCTGTTTTTATTTATAATAAGTTCAAAAATAACGCTCAAACGCCGTTTTTTACGGGCCTAAGTGTTTGAATATTCGAAACGCGCCGCCCGGCACGTTATCCGCCTCAACCGGGTTCGACGTTACATATTCTGCAGGCGTCGGGCTTCGACGTCGACGCCGCGACGCGCGATATCAGCCGACGGCACTTCTCGGAATTGCAATCGGGACAACGCGCCCCCGTATCTTCATAATTTCGGCAGAGCCGTTCGAATACGGCGCCGCACTCTTCGCATTTATATTCGTAGATCGGCACTTTTTAAGCGGACCTCCCCCGCCCTTCCCGGTTTGTTTTGGGCTCTGGGCGGCGACCTACCGGTTCGGCCGGTCCGCCCCCGGGAAAAGGCGACGGCCCCCGACGTTAAGTGCCGAACGTATCGGCTACTGCGTTGTTTCCACGCCCTCCTCGCCCTTACGCATTTCGTAAAATTCTTCTTTTATTACGACCCACTTTTCCGGGTGGTTCCCCTCCATGTGGGCCGCGTACTCCGCTTCCTTCTTGGGGCCCTGGAACAGGATCCCGCACTCTTCGCAGATGAGTTCTTCGCCGGGAGCGGGGCAGACGATCTCTTCCTCGAGTACGGCCGCTCCCGTCTCGGCGGCGGTTTCGGCGGTTGGGGCTACTTCTTCCTTCTTCTTACAACCGTAGAGAACGGCCGTAAGCGCGAGAATCGTAACGATGATAGCAACGACTGTTGGATACCTCATTTCGTGACCTCCTCCGGTAGTTAAGTTTCGTATATATTACCATAAAAATATTATTTTTTCAATTGCGTATGTACGAGCTTAGCGGCCTCGTCGACGAGCGCGTCGGTTCCTCGAGCGGCATCCAACCACTTTGCGCGCGGTTCGCGCTTGAACCACGTGCGTTGTCTCTTTGCGAGCCTCCGCGTCTCGCCGACGACGTGCGCCGCGGCCGTCTCCTCGTCCAGTTCGCCCCGCAGGAGTTGAACCATTTGCCGGTAGCCGATCGCGTTGAGCGGCGGCGCCTCGGGCCGTTCGACTTGCGCCAGAAGCCTCCGCGTCTCGGCGAGGAGGCCGGCGGCGAGCATGCGGCGCGCGCGTAGCTCGATGCGCTCGAGAAGCCAAGGCCGCGGGCCGTCGAGCGCGACGACGACTTTGTCGGCCTCGAGCGGCCTATTCCCTTTTTTATGTATTTTCGTTAAGGGTTCGCCGGTCAGCTCGAATACCTCGAGGGCGCGAACGATGCGCTTCTTATCGGCGGGCGAGATGTGTGCCGCGGCTTCGGCGTCGACTTCGCTTAGGTATCTGTGGAGGTCTTCGCCCCCGGCTTCGCGGGCGCGCAAGGCGGCGCGAATCGCGGCGTCCGCGGGAGGGGCTTCGCAGATTCCGTCGAGGAGAGCGCGAAAGTAAAGGCCCGTGCCGCCGACGACCAGGGGCAATTTGCCGCGGCGCCATAACTCTTCGCACGCCGCGCGCCCCTCGGACATGTAACGGCCCGCGCTGTAAGGTACGCCCGGCTCGACGACGTCCACCATAAAGAATTCGTAGCCGTGCCTAGCGGCGCCGGTTATTTTAGCGGTCCCGACGTCGGCCCCGCGGTAAACCTTAGCCGAATCGCAAACGACGATCGAAACGGCCGCAGGGCCGCCGAGCGCGTCGGCCAACGCCAAGGCCAGCGCGCCTTTCCCGGTGCACGTAGGGCCTACGACGGCGATCAGCTCGCGCCGCATACGCCATTACCATAATATCTGCGGGCATATTAATCAACACGTTTGGGGCGCTATTTAATTTGACATTTTGGGTCAAGTTTATTATACTCCGCCGGTATGTTGATGAGGCGGCTCGTCAACGCCACGGGCGTAATTTTACATACGGGCGCGGGCCGGGCGCCGTTTGGGTCCGCCCTCCTCGAGCGCGCGGGGCGCATACTCGAGGGTTATAGTAACCTCGAGGTGGACCTGGAGAGCGGCGAGCGCGGCCGACGCGACTCGTTGGTCGCGGAGCCGCTGCGCGCGTTGACCGGCGCCGAAGACGCCTTAGTCGTCAATAACAACGCGGGCGCGGTGCTGCTGGCGCTTCACGCGCTGGGCGACGGCCGGCCGGCCGCGGCGAGTCGGGGCCAACTCGTGGAGATCGGCGGCGCTTTCCGGTTGCCCGAAGTTATGGCCTCGGGCGGCGTCGAGCTTTTGCCCGTAGGAACGGTAAACGTAACGCGGCTGGAGGATTTCCGGCGGGCACTCGACGCCGGCGCGTCTCTGATCGTCTTGGCCCACCGCAGCAATTTTTACTTTCGCGGGCGGTACGAGGACCCGCGCCCTGACGAGGTCGTGGCCCTCGCCGCGGAATACGGCAAGCGCGTGTTGTACGATTTGGGCAGCGGCTTGCTCAGCGCGTCGCTTTACCCGGAGTTCGTCTCCGCCGACGAGCCCTCGCTCGAGAATTTGCTCGACGCGGGCGTAGACGTCGTGTCTTTCTCCGGCGACAAGTTGCTCGGCGGCCCGCAGGCCGGCGTCGTCGTGGGGAAGGCGGAGGCGCTCGAGGAGTTGCGCCGCGACAGCTTGTACCGTGCGCTCCGGGCGGGGAAGGAGACGTACGCGCTGTTGGCCGCGGTGCTCGAGGCTTATCTCGAGGGTGACGGCGCGCTGGAGGATATACCTACTTATAGGTTGCTCAAGCGCCCGCGGGACGATTTGGAAAGGCTCGCGGCCGTGGTCGCCGACTATTTCCGAGGGGCCGAAGTCGCGGGCCTGGAAGTGTCTATAGTTAAGGCGGAATCCTACGCGGGCGGTGGGACGCTGCCGTACGTCCGCTTGCCTACGGCGGTCGTCGCCTTGAGGCACGAACGTGTCCGGCCGCACGCGCTCAGCGCCGCGCTGAGGCGCCTCGAGCCGCCGATTTTGGCGCGGGCGACGGGCGATGCCGTTTTCGTCGATATGCGGAGCGTACTCGAGGATGACCTGCCTTTATTTAAAGATGCAGCGAGGGGGTTGTCGGCCCAGCTCGAGCGACGGGGTTCAGTTTGACGGCAGGTTAACGGGGACAGCGTGACGTTTATTTTGCTTGACTATATACTTATAACTCGTTAATATTCAACGTCATTCAGTTAATAGGAAGTTGTAAACCTTGGGGCGCGCGACGCAATATGGGGTTTAAGAAACTACTACCTCCGGCTTTATTAATCGTTTTTCCCGCCTCGTTCGCGTTTGCCAAGAGCGGCGAGACGACGGCGACGTTCCTGACGCTCGGCGTCGGCGGTAGGCCTTCGGCGATGGGGGAAGCGTACGCGGGCTTGGCTGAGGGGGTCAACGCGCTGGCGTATAACCCCGCGGGGGTCGCGAATCTGGATGCGGCCGAGGTCTCCGCGATGCACGCGGAGTGGGTGGAAGGGGTCCGGTACGAGTACGTCGCGTTCGTCTACCCCGTGCCGTGGGGCACGCTCGGCGCCGACATCCGCGCGCTGACGATGGGCGAGCTCGAGCTCCGCACCGACCCCGCCAACCCGAGCGAGGAACCCGAAGGGTTTTTTAGCGCTACGGACGTCGCGGTCGGTTTGAACTACGCCAGGCCGTTGCGGCGTTCGCTCGGGTTCGGCGCCGGCGCCAGGTTAATAAGTCAAAAAATATACAATTCTTCCGCCGTGGGGGTAGCGGGCGACTTGGGCCTATATTGGACGCCGGACGCGTCGTTGAGCGCCGGCTTGGCGGCGAGAAACCTCGGCCCGCCGGTTACCTTTGAGGAAAAGTCAAGCCCGCTCCCGATGGCCGCGGAAATCGGCCTCGGTTACCGACTTTTGGACCGTATGGTAATTTTGAGTGCGGCGACGGAGAAACCCTTCAAGGACGACTTCCTGTACAAAGGTGGCGTCGAGTACAACCCGTTCGCTTTCCTCTCGGGCCGGGTCGGTTATATTTACGGCCTCGACGTGGGCGGAAGTACCGGCCTGACGAGCGGCTTGGGCGTAAACGTCGCCGGGTTCTCGTTCGATTTCGCGATGGCGCCGTACGGCGAATTGGGCAATACGTACCGCGCGGGCTTCACGTACGTGTTCGGCCGGGAGAGGCGGCGCATCACGGAAGAGGTTGCCGCGGAGTTCGAGAAGCGAAAGCAGGCCGTGATAGCGTCGCTGTCGGCCAAGGCCGAGAGTTACTACCGGGAGGGGAATTACCGGGGGGCCGTGGATACTTGGGACTTGATATTAGTTTGGGACCCGGAGAACGCGGAGGCCGTGGCGAAGTTGGAGGACGCGCGCGAGCGGTTGAACGAGGAGCTCGTGGCGGAACACGTCGCGAATGCGGAGGCGTTCTTCGCCGAGCGTAAATACAGCGAAGCGGCGCTGGAATACGCCTTGGCTCAGAAGATAGACCCGACGAATACCGCCGCCCTGAGCGGCCTCAGCCGGGCCGAAGAAGAACTGGCGAGAGAAGAAGCGCGCCAGAAAGAGGAAGTCGCCAAGCTGTTGGAGCAAGCGCGTGCGGCGTACAGCCGGGGCGAGTACCTGACGGCAATCGCCAGGTGGGAGGCCGTTCTCGGGCTCGAGCCGGAAAACGCCGAGGCGACCGCTAACCTCGAAGACGCCCGCGCCCGCGTTAGCGATATCGTTGCCAGATACAAGGCGAGCGCCAGGCGCTTTAGCACAACGGGCGATTGGGCCGCGGCGCTGTCTAATTGGAGACGTGCGCTCCGCCTCGCTCCCGACGACGACGAAGCGACGGCGGGCGCGACCAAAGCGCGCGCGGTCTTGGCCCGCGAGGCGCAAGCCCTGGTCAAGGCCGGCGTGTCGTTATACGAGCGCGGCGATTTAAACGGCGCCGAAGCGAAGATGATAACCGCCTTGAACCTCCAACCCGATAACGCCCGCGCTAACGCTTATCTCGCGAAGATCAAACAGAAGCGGACCGCGGGAAAAAGGGCCGCCGCGGACTATACGGCCATATATATGAAGGGTATCGAAGCGTATACTAATCACCAATACCGCGCGGCGATCGCTTATTGGCAACAGATACCGTCCAAAGATCCCCTCTACCGTAAGGCGCAGACGAATATCAAGCGCGCGAAGGCCGTGCTCAAGGAGCTGGAGTAAGCGATGGAACAAGGACGTAGCGGGTTGCGCGAAGGGGACGCACGTGCTTAGGAGAGTGGTTACGGCGTCGGCGTTGTGCGCCTTGTTTTTTTGGGGGGGCGCCGCGGCGCCGAACGACGAGGCTCGGAAAATAAAGTTGGCCGAGGGGCTTCGGGCGAAAGCGGCGAAGGCTCGCGCCGCGGGCTTGGCCTTGGCGACGCAGGGACCGTTGCCGGCTTTCGCCGCCGACGGCGGCTACGAGGAATCGTGGGAACAAAGTAGTTGGGGCGGGCGCCCACAGAAGCAGTGGAATGGCAAAAATTCCTATTGGAAAAAGACCGACGACGTCAACCTGACCTTCATGGAGCCGTGGGTAGCCCCGGCGTACGCGTGGGCGGCGCGCCGGGACCTCCCCTTGACCACGGCAAACCGTTTTGCCGTTTCCTCCGCCGCGGGGAAAACCTGTATCCTATGCGGCGGCGTCGGTACGACCCCATATGCCGGTACCGGCGTAGTCTCTTACGCGGAGGATAGGGAAGGCGCAAATTGGAAAACGTCGCCCGTCAGCGAGAGCGGCGGGTTTAAGGCCAAAGGAGTATTTGACCTGTGCTGGGCGCCTAAGTCTACGTCCGGGAATATCTGCGCCGCGACGAGTATGCAGAGCCTGAGCACACCTAAGACTCCTTTGTTTTATTACCCCGGGCCCGTGCCCATGTCCCAATGGGTTTCGGCCGTCGAATCTTCGTCCATCCCGCCTCGGACGGTATACAATTTTAATGCGATTGCGCCCGAACGGGCGGGCACGGGCGGCGAGGTTTACTTGGGTTACTCGGGCGGGAGTATCGGCACGGCACGGCTTTATGGTTATCGCGACCAACCGCGCACTTGGAAGGATATTGGCAAGCTCATCGAAGCTAAGGACGTACATTCGTTGTGTACGATCGATACAGGGTTCTTGGCCGGGACCGGGCCGAAAGCCTTAGTTTACGAGTGGAACAAGACCCAGGAGAAATTGACGCCAAGGTCCGTAGGGACCCTCGTGGCTGGCGACGTACTTGACCTCGCCAAAGTGGGCGGCTACGTGTACGCCGCCGTGGGCAACTCCTCGCCCGAGCCCAAGGCCCGCTTGTTCCGGGCCAAAGACAATTACGCTCAGTGGGAGGACGTAACTCCCAAGGGCTCGGCCGTGGCCGCGCTGAAAGGATTCCGGGCCGTGGCCGCGTTCGGCAAGGACGGCGCCGTCGGCGCGTTGGGGGATTCGTTTGAACAGGTTTTCGTAGCCCGGGCGCCGGGGCCGGCCGGTTGGGGCCTGGTTAAAGGCGACGGCGGAAGCGGGAAGGACCTGGTCCACGTGATGGCGGGGACCGATTTCTGGGGCAATTTCGTCGCTTGTGAAAAGGACGGCGTCTACGCTCGGAAATTTCAGGGGTTCAAAAGCGGCGGCGTACTTTACTCGTCGGTATTCGACTCGCGGGATAAACTCGTCGAGTATAAAAAGCTCGAGTTCGAGGGAGCGCTGGCTTCCGGCGGCGCGCGGTTCTGGTTGCGCGCGGCCCGCGATTACGACGCCCTCAAAAACGCCGAGGGTGGGGGGTCGGGCGAACCACCCTGGGTTGATGTTTCGCCCGGGCAACCTTTGCCCGGCGAACTAAGCGGCAAGAGGTATATCCAGTATAAGGTCCAACTCGACGTGCCGGACGGTAAGAAGTTCCCTCCCGTCGTCAAGAAGGTCCGGTTGGTGACGTTTCAGACCTACGGCAAAGTTACCGGGACGTCCCCGGTCAATAGCGCGACCAACCAAAAAATCGACGTAGCTATCAAGTTCGTGTTTTCGAAAGACGTTAGACGGGAAACAATAACTCGCTATAATCTGAAAATTAAAGGTAAGGAAGGCGAAGAATACGCTTGGTGGGACGAGAATCCGCCGTATACCGACGAGTTCGTTATCAACCACGAGAAATTCAAAGCCTACGACGAAATCACCGTGGTCTTGGAGAGTATCAAAGACCGCGAGATCCTCGACTACTGGGGCGAAGAGATCGACCCCGACGGCGACGGCGAGCGAGGGGGCGTTTATAAATTTTCCTTTAGCGTAGGCAAAGACGGAGGCGGCGAGACCGAAGGGCCCAAGGTCTACGACGTGGCCGTCGAGCCGAACCCCACGTACGGCGCAAAAGACGTAGAAATTACCGCCACCGCGGACGACACCGAGACCGGCCGCTCGAACATCGTGGCCGCGGAGTACTCGTTCGGCCGCAACCCGGCCCCCGCGGGGATGGGCGAACCGATGGAGGGCGATTTCGGGCATCACCCGAAGATAACCGTTTGGGCCACGGCCGACATAGGCGGCTTAGCCCAGGGCGAGGAGCGGCTAATGGTTTACGTCCGGGCAAAGGATGTGGCCGGGAATTGGGGAGACCCGACCGCGGCCCCTATCTTCGTTCGACCTCCCGAGTTCTTGCCGAAGGAGTACGTTTATTTTTATCCCAATCCGTGTCGCGGCGACGTTGGGTATTTCCATTACTTAGTTACTAAAAAGAGCAACGTTAAGGTCCGCGTCTACGATATGCGCGGCCGGCTGGTTGACGAAATAGAGGCCGAAGTCCAGGCGTTTTCCAGCGACAGTTTGAGGTGGGACATCTCGGGCGTCGGCGCCGACGTCTACGTCTTCCGGCTGACGGCCCGCGCGCGAGAGGACGGCGAGCAGGCGTCGGTTACAAAGAAATTGGCGGTCTTGAGGTGACGTTTACCGCCGGGGTAGGGGTAGGCGACTTAGCCGCCGTAAACCGGCCACCGTGCGGCCGCGGCCCCGACTAATGTCTAAGCGATAAGGAACGGCGTCGGCGTTCGGTCGCGCCCCGGGGGGTTTTTTAATTGTCACGTCGGGCCGGTTACCGGGTGCGAGGCGGCGACCGGCGCGGACGCGGGTTTTAGAAGGGGGTATAATGTTCGAGAAGTTAGCGGTGGCCTCGTTGCTGGCCGGCTTGAGCGTGTGGCACGGCGCCGCGGAGTCGGGTAGCGGCGCGCCGAACGCGAGGTGGCCCGGGGGACTTGGGACCGACGCGGCGAGAGGGCGTATCGCCGGCGCACCCGCGGCGAACGAGAGCTCCCGTCCGACCGCCGCGGCGGAGGGCGGTTACGACGTCGCTTGGATGCAGGACCGTTGGGACGGCCCGACCCAGAAGCTTTGGAACGGTAAGGACTCCTATTGGGGGAAGACGGCGGGCGTCGATTTGGAGTTTATGCCGCCTTGGCTAAGCCCGGCGAGCGCCTGGGCGCCGCCCCGCGAATTGTCCATGACCCGCGCCGGCCGCTTCGCCGTTTCGTCGTTGGAAGGTAAGACCGCTATTTTGTGCGGCGGCGTCGGTAAAGGCGCGCAAGCCGGCACGGGCGTCGTTTGTTACGCCGAGGACCGCGGCGGCTCGAGTTGGAAGGTATCGCCCGTCCGAGATAGCGGAGGGTTCCGCTCGGTCGAGGTTACGGGGTCGTGCTGGTTACGTACGGCGACGTCGGGATACGTATACGCCTCGACCTTCGTGCAAAATCAACTGTTACAAAAGACGCCGTTGTTTTACCACGCCGGGGCGGTGCCCACGTCCCCGTGGGTTTCCGTACCCCCCGACGAGAACCCGCGGGTTCCGCCTATGCAACTCAAGGGGTTCAGCGCGGTTGCCGCGGGGCCCGTTCCGTCGGAAGCCGAAGTTTACGTTGGGGTTACGGGTACCAGGGTCGGCGAGGCCGAAGTTTATCGTCGGCATCCCGGCGGGTGGGACCTTTTAGGCGGCAAGCTTGCGGAGGCCAAGGGGGTAGTTTCGCTTTACGCGACCGACGCCGGGGTTCTGGCCGGCACCGAGCCTATGGGCATGGCCTACGAATGGAATAAAGGCGAGCAGCGGTGGTACGCGCGGCGCGTCGGCAACCTCGTCGCCGGGGGCATCAACGACCTCGCCAAGGTGGGGGATTATATCTACGCGGCCGCGGGCGGGTGTTCGCCGGGCCCCAAGGCGCGCCTTTTCCGGAGCAAGGATTATATCTACTGGGAGGACGTGACGCCCGTGGCCGCGGGGTCGGGGGCCCTCAACGCGTTCGTCGCGGTCGACGAGTTCGGCGACGAAGGGGCCGTCGCGGCGTTGGGAGATAACTTCAATCAAATCTACGTCGCCCGGTATCCCGGGACCGGCGAATGGGGCGTAGTCAAAGGCGACGCCGGCGTCGGCCGGGACGTCGTCGGCGTAACGTCGGGTACCGATTTTTGGGGCAACTTCGTCGCGTACGAAAAAGGTGGCTTAGTTTACACGCGAAAATTCGCCGGGTTCAAGTCGGGCGGCGAGCTGTACTCGTCCGTGTATGACGCCGGGGATAAATTGGTCCGATATCAAAAGCTGGAGTTCGAGGGCGCGATGGCTTCCGGGGGCGCGAAGTTCTGGTTGCGCGCGGCCGACGACTACGACGCCTTCAAAACCCCGGATGGCTCGCAGGCCGGCGAGCCCGCCTGGTACGCGGTAACGCCCGGCCAGCCTCTGCCCGGCGAACTCGATAACAAGAGGTTCGTTCAGTATAGGATCCGCCTCGACGTTCCGAACGGCCTAAAGTTCCCGCCGGTAGTCAAGAAAGTGCGCCTCACGATGCTGTCCCCCTATGGCAAGGTCGTCGAGACGTACCCGGCGAACAAGGCCGAAAAACAAAGCGTCGGCGTGCCTATTACGTTTTGGTTTTCGAAGGCCGTTAGACCCGAGACCATAAAAAAAGAGAACGTCGTCATAAAAGGTAAAAAACGCCAATACAATTGGCCTGAATGGTACTATCGCAAGGACAACTTCGCGTTTACGGTCTACCACGACGAATTCGAGGTCAACGACGAGATAACCGTGAAGTTGGAGAGCACGGACAGGCGTAAGATACTCGATTCGCGCGGCTACCAAATAGACCCGGACGGCGACGGCAAACCCGGCGGCCTGTACAAGTTTTCGTTTACCGTCGGCTCCGGCCGCGGCCCTATTGTTGGCGAGCCGTTCGAGGGTGAACGCGAAGGGCCGGTCGTTTACGACGTGACGGTCGAGCCCAATCCCACCTACGGTGAAACCAAGGTCCGTATCACGGCGACCGCGGACGACACCAAGAGGGGCAATTCCAATATAGCGGCCGCGGAATTCTCGGTCGGGAGGGAGCCGGCGGCTCCCGGGCAAGGCGGACCGATGGAGGGCGAGTTCAAATCGCCGAAGGTGACCGTTTTCGCGGAAACCGATATAGCCGGCCAACCCGGGCGCGAAACGCGGCTCATCGTCTACGTGCGGGCGCAGGACTCGTTCGGCAACTGGGGCGACGCTACCGCGGCGCCGATCTTCGTCCGGCCTCCCGAGTTCTTGCCGAAGGAATACGTTTACTTTTATCCCAATCCCTGTCGGGACGACACGGGGTATTTCCATTATCTCGTCACGCGCGATAGCGAAATCAGCGTGCGCGTATACGATATGCGGGGCCGGCTGGTGGACGAAATTAATAGTTACGCCCGGGCTTATTCCGGGAAACGAGGCTTGCCGTGGGGCGTCTCGGACGTTGGGGCCGACGTCTATTTCTTCACGTTAACGGCGCGCGCGGTCGCGACGGGCGAGGTGGCGTCGGTGACGAAGAAGTTGGCGGTCCTAAAGTAAGGCCGCGCGCGACGCTGGAGGCTTTATGCCCCTTAAATTTAAGATCGCGCTTTTCGTCGTCCTGTTGACGTTTATAGTTACCGTCGGCGCGGGTTTCGTTATTACCAGTCGTATGGAGACCTCCCTCCGGAGGGAGATCGAGATACGGGGCGAGGCGCTCGCGCGCAACCTCGCCGCGAACGTCGAGGACCCCGTGTCTCAGGGCGACGACCTTTACATAGCGCGGTTCACGACCGACGCTATGGCGAACGCGGGCGTGGTTTACGCGGTGGTCGTGGGCGAGGAGGGCCGCATCGTCGGTTACCGCGACGCGGCGCACGAGGAGTTCACGCCCTTTCTCGGTAAGCGGTACGAGCCGCCCCCGGGCGTCGAGCCTTTGGGCGGCCGCGGATTTTTTAGCCAGACCTACGACGCAGCCAGGTGGGGCCCGTTGTACGACGTCGGCGTCGCCATTATGCTCGCCGGCCAAAAGGCCATAGGCGAGGTCCACGTAGGCATATCGCAGAAGGCCGTTACGGAGGCCGTAAACCGGACGAGGATAACGATCGGTCTAATCTTCGCCGGGGCCTTACTCGTCGGCCTTTTGGGGTCGTTCGTTTTGGCCGGCTTTATCACGCGGCCCATCGAGCGCCTAATGGACGGCGTGCGTAAGATCCGGGCGGGCAACGGCTATGCGACGCAGGTTCGCGTTACTACCCGCGACGAAGTAGGCCATCTCACGCGAGCGTTCAACGAGATGGCGACGTCCCTCGGCGAGAAGGAGCTCATAGCGGACGCGTTCAGCCGCTACGTATCCCGCCAGGTCGCCGAGCTGATACTTAACGACCCCGAGAAATATATCTCGACGCTCAAAGGGCAGCGGAAAGAGGTCACGGTGCTCTTCGCCGACATTCGCGGTTTTACGCGGATCGCCGAGACGCTCGCCCCGGAGCAAGTCGTTACGATGCTCAACGTCTACCTTACCTATATGACGGAAGTGGTCTTCCGCCACGAGGGAACGCTCGATAAGTTCCTGGGCGACGGCCTGATGGCCGTCTTCGGCGCGCCGCTCGAGCAGCCGAACAGCACGCTGAACGCCGTGCGCGCCGGGGTCGATATGCGCGAGCGCCTCCGCAAGTTCAACCTCGCGCGGGAGATGGGGGGCGAGGAGCCCGTGCTCGTCGGCATCGGCATCAACTACGGCGACGCCGTCGTGGGGAATATCGGCTCGCGCGAGCGGATGGACTATACGGTCATCGGCGATATGGTGAACGTCGCCCAGCGGATACAGACGTACACCGAAGGCGGCCAGATCATCCTGGCGGAGGGAGCGTACCGCCGCGTCGAGGACCACGTCGAGGCCAATACGCTGGGGCCCGCCGAGCTGAAGGGAAGGCGCGAGAAAATAGAATTGTTCGAGGTAGTAAAAATGCGCGACGGCGCGGGGGAGTAGGGCCCGGTGGTGGTAGTATCGCGACGAGGGGAGGAGAGCGGCGACGGAAATTTTCGCGCCGCTTGACGGTTTTTAAATATGCGAAACGCCCCGCTCGAGCGAGGCGTTTTTTTGTCCCTTCCGGCATTTAACGTTTTCGTTCCGCGGCGACCGGTTCCCGTTCTTTTTTGCGCGGCTTACGCTTTGGCGCCGGCGGCTTTTCGGCTTTTTGTGCCGGCTTGCCGTCTGCCAGCGCTTCCTTCAGTACGTCGCCGATGGTACTCGCGTACGTGACGGCGACCTTGTCGCGGTGTTCCGGTTCTATTTCGAGGACGTCGCTCTCGTTCTCCTCCGGGAATAAAACGCTGGGGATGCCGGCGCGCACCGCGGCCAACAGCTTCTCCTTGACGCCGCCGATGGGCATGACCTTGCCGCGCAGCGTTATCTCGCCCGTCATCGCCAGGTCGTGGCGTACCGGCCGGCCCGAGAGGACGGAGGCGAGGGCCGTCGCCATCGCGACGCCGGCGGAAGGGCCGTCCTTGGGTGTGGCGCCCGCGGGAACGTGGATGTGGATGTTGTATCTGTCGAAGGCCTCGGGGTCGATGCCCAGTTCTTTGGCGTGCGCCTTGACGTAGGAGTAGGCGGCTCGAGCCGACTCCTGCATTACGTCGCCGAGTTGGCCCGTCAGTATGAGCTCGCCTTTCCCGGGCATCTTCAAAGCCTCGATGAAAAGAATTACGCCGCCGACCGCGGTCCAGGCCATGGCGGTCGCGATGCCGACCTCGCTTTTGCGGCCCGCCGTCTCCGGGTAGAAGGGCGGCGCCTTGAGGTAGTCGACGAGGTTCTTCTTCGTGACCGCGATCTTTTTGACCTTCTCTTCGACGATTTGGCGCGCGGTCTTGCGGCATATCGTGGCGATGGCGCGCTCGAGGTTGCGGACGCCGGCCTCGCGCGTGTACCGACTTATTATTTCTTTCAACGCCGAGGCACCTATTCTCAATCGCCTTTTCCCTAAGCCGTGCTCGGCGAATTGCTTCGGAATTAGGAATTGTTTTGCGATCGCCAACTTTTCGGGCAAAGTGTAACCAGGGAGGCGAATTATTTCCATCCGGTCCTTCAGCGCCGGCGGTATGGGGTCGAGGATGTTGGCCGTGGTTATGAACATCACCTTGGACAAGTCGAAGGGGAGGTCGAGGTAGTGGTCGGAGAAGGAGAAGTTCTGTTCCGGGTCGAGGACCTCGAGCAGCGCCGCGGCCGGGTCGCCGCGGAAGTCCATGCCCAGCTTGTCCACCTCGTCCAACATGAAGACCGGGTTGTTCGTACCGGCTTTTCGCATCCCCTGGATAATCCGGCCCGGGAGCGCGCCGACGTACGTCCGCCGATGACCCCGTATCTCGGCCTCGTCCCGCACGCCCCCCAAGGACATGCGGATAAACTTCCGGCCTACGGCGCGGGCGATGGACTTGCCGACGGAGGTTTTGCCCACGCCCGGCGGCCCCACGAAGCAGAGTATCGGGCCCTTCATCTCCTCCTTGAGTTTGCGCACCGAGAGGTATTCGAGGATGCGTTCCTTGACGTTGTCGAGGTCGTAGTGGTCCTCGTCCAGGACCTTTCGCGCGTGGGAGATGTCCAGGTTATCCTCGGAACCCTCGAGCCACGGCAGCACGAGGATCCAGTCCAGGTACGTGCGCGCGACGACGTACTCCGCGGCCTGGGGCGGTATGGTTTTGAGGCGACTTAGCTCGCGCGTCGCTTCCTCCCGGACCTCGTCCGGGAGCGCCTTCTCGAGCAACTTCTCTTCCACCTCGTCTATTTCTACGGCGTATTGGTCCTCTTCCCCCAGCTCCTTGCGGATGGCCTTGAGCTGCTGGCGCAGGTAGTAGTCCCGGTGGGCCTTGTCCATTTCGCTCTTGGCCTCGGACTGGATTTTGGAGCCGAGCTCCAACAGGTCGGCCTCGCGGTTCAGGAGGGAGGTGAGTTGCTCGAGGCGGGCCCCTATGTCGACGGCCTCGAGGATCTGTTGGCGCTCCGTCAGCTCCACGTTTATGTTGGAGGATATGAAATCGGCGAGCTTGCCCGCGTCTTCGATGTTCATCGCGGCGATGTAGGCGTCCTCCGGGAGGTTGGGCGCGAGTTCTACGATCTTTTGAAAGAGGTTGAGGGCGTTGCGTTGGAGAGCTTCTATCTTCGTGGTCTTCGCTTCCGGACTTTCAAGCCTTTTGGTCTTAGCCTTGAAGTACGGCGCAACGTCGACGAATTCTTCGACCGCAAGGCGGGTTATTCCCTGGACCATGATCCGGGCCGAGCCGTCCGGCATGCGGAGCATTTTGAGTATCATGCCCGCGGTTCCTACGCCGTAAATATCGTCGGTCGTAGGGTCCTCGGTTTCGGGGTCTTTTTGCGCGAAGAGGCCGATGATGCGGTTGCCGCGGATGGCGTCGTCTATGAGTTTGATGCTCGACTTCCGGCCTACGACGAGGGGGACGATCATAAAGGGAAAGATGACGGTCCCGCGCAGCGGCAATATCGGCATGACTTCGGGAAGCTCTACCGTTTCGAGGCTCTCTTCTTCGGGCACGGCTTGGCACCACCTTGAAGCGCTGCCCGGCCGCGACCGG
>CAZWAM010000015.1:32429-33709 GCA_964631855.1 uncultured bacterium
GCAGCGACGACATTCGTCAAAGGATTTCTACGGTCGTATGAATCGTGACGGGCCTTTCTACCTTGGGGAGGACCACGAAGAGGAAGCCGTCACGGTATAAAGCCCGGCTCTTGTCGCCGTCGACGGCGCGCGGCAGGTGGATTACTCTACGGAAATATCCGTACTCCACCTCGAGCTGGTGGTAGTACTCACACTCCTCGTGGTATTCTTCTTTCCGCAAGCCGGTAATAATAATCGTGTCCTCGTCCAATACGACCTTGACGGCGTCCCGGCTGACGCCCGCGACGTCCATCCTGATCACGAGGTCGTTTTTGGTCTCGAAGACGTCGGCGTCGGGAATCCATTGGCGCGCCGCGCCCGACGCGAGCGGCGGCGATACCGAGTAGAGCCTGTCGATGAGGCGGTCGATGTCGGCTAAGCGCCAGAGATTTACGCGCGTATATTCTTTGCGTTTTACCATACGGGCCTCCCGGGCCTGCGTGGCACTCTTAATTTACATTACTATTATTAGCATAATTTGAGAGTTTTGTAAATAAGCCTATTACGAAAAGGCGCCCGCTTAGGCGGGGCGCCCGAGAATAGGCGTACGCGATTTTACGGGAGGGTCAAGTTTAAAAGGCGGCGGCTAAGTTAACCGTTGCTCTTTCGGCCTCGCCGCGGCAACGCCCCGTTAAATGACGTCGTTTTTGCCGCTACCTAAGTTACCCTCTATTAGTCCTTAACCTCGACGCGGCCCTCTACTTTAACGGGAAACGCGGTCCACTGCGGGGACACGGTTACGTCGATGTCGCCGGGTAAGGATTTGACGTAGACGTCCATGGTACCCGACCCCGCCTGCGCGTAAAGGGGCTCCGGGCCGATGAGGCCGCGCAGCGCGATTATACAAAGGGCCGCGGCGATCACGGCGAGGACGACTTTTAGGAAGGGAGAGACGGTCAAGCACACGGTTCCGTCTTTTTTGGTTTGCAACACGATTACCTCCTCTTACGTTTTTAATGAACCTTCACGAGTTAAAATTATCCCATAAGAAAACGGCCGGTTCAAGTTATTCTGCCCCCAACACGGGCGTCGACGTTCCGCCGAAGTTAAACTCTCTCCACTAAGATGCCGGCCCCGAGGCGCGGGAGGGGACCGTCGCTCGAGCCGCTCGAGCCGTACGGCCTACCGCATCGCTAAAGGAGGAAAGAAAAAAGAGAGGCCGGGGGGCGGTAACGCTAAATACGGCAAAAAAAGCGTGGCAGTTCGGCTCGAGATATAATAAAATGCCGCTTAGAAAGGAG
>CAZWAM010000016.1:0-7628 GCA_964631855.1 uncultured bacterium
CACGGGGACGGGCGAGGAAGCGGACCTCGCCTCCTACGTCGCGGGGGAGAGGGCCGGCCGCGTGGCCGTCGCGGGCGATACGCCGTTCGGAACGCTTTTGGGTTTGCTGGAGGGCGCGCGGCTTTTCGTATCCGCCAATACCGGGCCGATGCACGTGGCCGCGGCGGTGGGGACGCGTACGTTATCACTTTTCTCGCCGCTTCGTTCCGGCTCGCCCACGCGGTGGGGTCCGAGGGGAAACGTGTCCGCGGTCGTGGTGCCCTCCGGCTACGCGTGCGCGAAGTGCACGGGCGAACGTTGTGAACATTTTAATTGTATGGAGGCGATGACGGTGGAGGAGGTGCTGGCCGAGGCGCGGCGGCTTGTGGCCGCGGCGTAGGAGGGGTGGTGCGTCCCCGGGTTGGCGGCTAAGGCGCCGGGCCCGGCGTCGGGCCGTAATCAGATTATTTTAAGCGTTGACGGGCGGAGGGGTATATGGTAGACTTTACCAATAGGGAAAATGGATTTTTATATAAGGACCTTGTAAATTTAAACACTTTTAAATCTAAGAGGTTCTTTATGCGTATGTCGACGCGGGGCCGTTTTGGCCTACGGGCTCTTTTGCATCTCGCCGAGAACGGGGATAGTTCGCCGATGTCAGTATCGATGCTTGCCAGGGAAATGGCGGTTTCGGCCGATTATCTGATGCAGCTATTCGTCAAGCTCAGGCGCGCGGGCCTGGTCAAGAGCGTGCGCGGGCCCCGGGGCGGGTTCAGGCTTTCACGCCCGGCCGGGAAGATCACGGTCGGCGACGTCGTACGCGCGGTCGAAGGGCCGATTGGGGTCGCGCCTTGCGTCGCTCCCGAATCGTGTTACGGAGGCCGGACCCGGCGCTCTTTGCAACGGCTCTGCCCGAGGCGGGACCGTTGCGCCGCCAGGATCGTTTGGGAAAATTTGAGCGCGGAGATAGAAAGGGTGCTCGACAGCACGAACCTGAGGCAGGTATTGACCGACGCGCAACGCCTACAACGCGTTCCCGTTTAGTCGCGGGACGCCCGAGGAAAATATATGTACAGCGAGAAAGTAATGGACCACTTTTACCGGCCTCGCAACGTGGGCGTAATCGAGGACGCGGACGGCGTCGGCAAAGTCGGCAACCCCGTGTGCGGCGACATGATGGAGCTCTTCATCAAGGTCGAGGGCGACGTTATCGAGGACATAAAGTTCCGTACTTTCGGTTGCGGCGCGGCGATCGCGACGTCGAGTATGGTCACGGAGCTCGTCAAGGGGAAGACGCTCGAGGAAGCGCTGAGGATTTCGAATAGAACGGTCGCCGAGGCCCTCGGCGGCCTCCCCAAGCAGAAGATGCACTGTTCCGTCCTGGGGGAAGAGGCGCTCGACGCCGCGATATACGACTACCTCACCAAGAACAACCTCCGCCCCGACCTGGTCAAGTTGATCGAGGAGGGGCGCGAGAAGCGGAAGGCCCGGGTCGAAGACCCGCATGGAAGTCACGATTAACGGCGAGAGGCGCAAGCTTCCCGCCGGCATAAACGTTAGCGAGCTGCTCGAGCGCCTAAGCGTCGACGCGTCGCGCGTGGTCGTGGAGCGCAACCGCGAAGTGTTGCCCCGCGAACGTTACGACGCGACGCCGGTGGCGGAAGGCGATTTTTTAGAGCTGGTGGAAATCGTCGGCGGCGGCTAGCGGCGCCGGCGGAAGTTTTCCCGCCCGGTACGACCTGGAGGTCCGTTAGTGGCTGTAACCAAAGAAGACGTTCTGAACGCGTTGGGTACGGTGAACGACCCGGAAATTCCCGGCCTGAGCATCGTCGACCTGGGCCTGGTCTACGGCGTCGACGTCGAGGGCGGCAAGGTTAACGTAAAGATGACGGTGACGGCGCCCGGCTGCCCGATGGCCCACTTTATGGCGCAGATGGCTAAGCAGGCCGCCGAGAAGATCGAGGGCGTCGAGGAGGCCAACGTCGACGTGGTCTTCGAGCCGCCGTGGAACCCGGACATGATGAGCGACAAGGCCAAGAAGCAGCTCGGCTTCGACTAAGCCGCGGCGTCGAAGAGAATTCCAGGGCGGCGTTGAGGGCCGCCTTTTTCGTTCGTTAATTTAAGTAAATAAAAACTTGACGGGAAGGGACGCGCGTTATAGCATTCGCCGGGTGTAGGGATATGAAAAAACTACTTCGATACTGCGGCCTCGTGGCGCTCGCCGGGGCCGCATTATATTTGCCCAACTGCGACGACGACGGCGGCCTAGGGCCGGAACCGAAGCCTTACGACGGCGTTTGGGAATGGGTACCGACGCCTAAGTGTGAGAGCTCGGTAAGCGACATATATTTTGTAAGTCCTAGCGACGGTTGGGCCGTCGCGGGGTGGGGGCATATTTGGCACTACGACGGCTCGAGGTGGAAGTACGTAACTAAGTTGACGCCGGAAAACCCTTTATATGATTACGGCATAACGGAGGTGTGGTTTAACGGCCCGAACGACGGTTGGTTCGGCGGCTACGAGTTAAGGCCGGGGAAGTACCGTAGGGGGGAGTGGCATAGCAAGATGTGGCATTACGACGGCGCGGGTTTCAAAGAGGTTGAGATACCGGACGTACGGTTCATATACAAGATCCACTTCAACGCGCCGGACGACGGCTGGGCGTTCGGCGGCGACTACGCGCTTCGTTACGACGGCGAGAGGTGGTATATGACGGAGTTCCCTTCCCTTTATTGGACCGGATGTTTTTTCTGGAACGCCAACGACGGTTGGGCAAATAGCCATTATAGTATTTACAGATGGGATGGGGTTACTTGGACGCCGGTTATATACGTGGGTGGCTATACGCGGCTTCATTCGATTGGGTTTGCAAAGCCGACGAAGGGTTGGGCTGTGGGCGAAGAGGCTCCTATGAGCGGCTTCGGAGTGAACGCGTGGCGTTGGAACGGCGTCCGGTGGGAAGAAACGCCGGCTTTTAAGTTACCGGACAGAACTACTTTACTGATGAACGATATTCAATTCCTAAGTTCGGACTACGGCTGGGCCGCGGGCGAGGGTACTTTTCATTGGGATGGTAAGGGGTGGAAAAGGTACGACATGCCGTATTCCGGCAAGGACGGGAAAGGTTTTTTCTGTTATTGCATATTTTGCTTAAGCGAGAACGACGTGTGGGCGGGCGGAACGCGGGGCAATATAATCCATTTCAAGGGTTTTGGCGGAAAGTAGTAAGAATCTTTTAACGCCTCCGGGCCGGCGACGATGTCGCCGTGAAGAAGCTCGTCGTCGCGAGATAAGCCCCGTTGATTTACGATGAAAGAGCCGCCCTCCCCGGGCGGCTTTGACTTTTCACTTTCGTCCGGCCTGATTGCCCCACGAGCCGGCGCCGTTTTCGTTAAATAATATAACGTAGTCTATGAACTCGCGGCCAGTAATACCTTGACAACGCTACTACACTCTGGTATCCTTTTACGTTAGCCGGAATAATATATTAAGCGGAAACTAAGCCGGAGCCTATCAACGAAGAGGGCTGCTATGAAGGTATCGAGGAAAGTAACGATACTCGCGTTGGGCGTCGCGCTCGCCGCGGCCTGGGCCGCCGGGCCGGCCTACGGCCAAACCGAGACGGAAATTCGCAACCGCGCGCTCGAGTCCTTCGAGGAGGGGATGAAGCTCTTCGAGGGGAGCAAGTTCGCGCGCGCCGTGGCCGTGTTCGAGGAGGCGCTCGAGCTCTTCGACTCCATCGGCGACGTGGAAGGCGTCGCCCGCGCCAACAACATCCTCGGCTCGGTGTACGAGGTCCAGGGCGAATTCGACAAGGCCGTCGGCTATTACCAGAAGGCCCTGAACGACTTCGCGGCGCTGAAGGACACCGCGGGCCTGGCGCTCGTCAACAAGAATCTCGGCTCCACCTACCAGGCGAAAGAGGTATACGACCAGGCGCTGACTTACTACGAGGAGTCGTACGGCCTCTACAAGAAGGCGGGCGACATCACGGGGCAAGCGCGGGCGCAGGCCGCCATCGGTTCGGTTTACTTCGCGCGCGGCGAGTACGACGCGGCGTTGAAGGCCTACGACGAGGCCGCCGCCAAGTACGCCGGCGCCGCGGACGAGAAGATGAAGGGCCGGATGTACCTCGAGGCCGGCCAGATCATCCTCGACAAGGGCGAGATCGACCGCGCGCTGGATTATTTCCGCAAAGGCCTGACCGTCTACTCCAGACTCGGCGAGCGCGAGGGCGAGGCCGAGGGCGAGATGCTCATCGGCCGCGTCTACCTGGAGAAGAAGGACTACGCGGGCGCGCAAACGCAGCTCGAGAAAACGCGCGAGCTCTATACCAAGCTCGGCAAGCAGGACGGCATCGCGCGCTGCCTGAAGTACACCGCGGACGCGCTCCGCGCGCAGGGCGACGCCGCCAATTCGCTCCGCTACTACGAGCAGGCGTTGGTCATTACGCGGCGCCTCGCCGATTGGGAGGGGACCGCGGAAATACTCAACTCGATGGGCCTTGTGTATTCGCTGTCGATGAAGAATTACCGGAAGGCCGCGATTTATTTTAACGACGCCATCAAGCAGTACCGTGAGATCAATAACCAAACCGGCCAGTCCGACGCGGCCCACAACGTCGGCTACGCCTACGAGATGCAGGCCGACTACAGGTCCGCGCTCGAGTCGTACAACGAGGCGCTGCGTATCCGCCAGGCGCTGGGGCACAAAGGGAAAATAGCCGACTCCACGATCGCCATCGCCCGCGTCTACAAGACCACCGGCGAATACCCGAAAGCGTTGCAGAACTACGAACAGGCGCTGGATATCGTCAAAGGGCTCAAGGACAACGCCCGCCTCGCCAAGGTCACCTGGGAGATCGGGACGATCCAGCGGCGCCAGGGGCAACTCGAGGACGCGCGCAAATCGCTCGAGCGCGCGCTCTCCATCTACGAGGACGAGAATATGGTGGTCGAGGTCGCCGGCGTCCAACGCGACCTCGGCGTCGTGCTTCAAATGCTGGGCGAGCAGGACGGCGCGCTCGCACTCTTCGAGCAGTCGGTCGAGAACTTCGGCCGCGAGGGCGACGAAACGGGCAAAGCACTCTCGCAAATGAAGGTGGGCGACGTCAAGTTCGACCGCGGCCAGTACGGCGAAGCCCTCAGCAATTACCAAGGCGCGCTCGATACCTTCCGCCGCACCGAGGACCGCACGAACGTCGCGCTGGCGCTGAACGCCGTGGGCCGGGTGAATACGGCGCAGGGTGACTTCGACCGGGCCAACGGCGCCTTCACCGAGGCTTTGGCCACCAACCGCGCGCTCCAGAACGAACTCGGCGTCGCCCAAACGATGGCCAACGTGGGCCGGATGCATTACGCCAAGGGCGACTACAACTCCGCGGCCCGCTACTTCGACGAGGCGCTCCGCATAAACCGCGCGCAGGACTATAAGCTCGGCGTCGCGGAGGTGGAGAACGACTTGGGGCGGACGTACGTGGCCAAGGAGGATTACGATACGGCGCTTCGCTACTTCGACGACGCGCTCGCCGCCTATTCCGCGATCAACGACCAACCGGGCAAAGCGCGGACCCTTATGAACCTCGGCGCCGCCTATATGGCGAAGCGCGACTACCAGAACGCCCTCGCCAAGTTCTCGGAGGCGCTGAACATTTATCGAACGGTGAAGAACCCCGCGGGCGAGGGGGCCGCGGCCGCGGCGTTGGGCGACGTCAAATACAACCAGGAGAATTACGACGGCGCCCAGGACGACTATAAGGTCGCGCTGAGCGCGATGAACAAGGCGGGCAATACGAAGGACGTGCCGTCGGTCTACAATAGAATGGGCGTCGCCTTCGTCGCCGCCGGCGACCAGAAGAAAGCGCTCGCGCAGTTCGATAAAGCCCTCGAGTACGAGCGCGCGGCGAATACCAAGGCGGAGATCGCCGAGACCTCCGTATATAAAGGCCAGGCGCACCTCGAGCTGGGCGAATACGACCTGGCGGGTCAAAGCTTCGGCGAAGCCCTCAGCACCTACACCTCGCTCGGCGACCAGAGCGGCCAGGCCGAAGCAACGTTCGGCAAAGCCAAGGGGGAGCGGGCCCAAGGCAAAGACGAAGAGGCGTTGAGGGATTTCGAGGCGTCGCTTGAGCTATTCCGGGCCGCCCGCAACCAGATCCGCACCGCGGACGTGGGCATCGAGATAGGCGCCATCCAGTTCGAGCAAGAGCGGTACAAAGAGGCCATCCGGTCCTTCAGCGAGTCGCTCCGCATATACCGGACGCGGAACGTCGAGAAGGGAGCGGCGCTCGCGATGAACTGGATAGGCCGCGTATACGTCGCGCTCAAACAACCCGACAGCGGCCTAAAATATCACAACGACGCGCTGGCGCTTTATCAGCAGGTGCAGGACAAGATGGGCGTCGCCGAGACCCAATATTACGTCGGCGAGGCTCAGGAGACTAAAGGGGTCCTGGACGAGGCGCTTTCCGCTTATAAATTGAGCCTCGGCGGGTTCAACGGCCTGGGCGAAACGCACTGGGCCGCGCGTGCCCACCGCCGCCTCGGCGCCACGTACGAAAAACAGGGGAACCTAAGCCAATCGCAGGCCGAATACCAACAGGCGCTCGAGGGCTTCGGGGGGACGAAGGACGACCCCTCCACCGCGGCGACGGCCGTAGACCTAGCCTACGTCCAGTATCGCGCGGGCAACGCCGCCGACGCGGTCTCAAGTTACAAGAAGGCGGAGGCGGTCTATAAAAAGCTAAACGACAACGCCGGCCAGGGCTTCTGCGAGCTCCAGATGGGCATAATAGCCTACGACGGCTACGATTACAAAACGGCGGAAAAGAACTTCGACCTCGGCCTCTCGTTGTACCAGGCCGCGGGCGACGAGGTAGGACAAAGCCGCGTGCTCGTGCGCCGTTCGACCTTGTTCGAAAACGAGTTGCTCTTCGACCGGGCGATCGAGGACGCCAAGAAGGCCCGCGACCTCGCGGAGCGCGGCGACGCGAAGACGTACGTCGCGCAGGCGTTGAACGCGTTGGGGCGGGCGGAACGCCGGAAGGGCAACGCCGAGGCGGCGCTCGCGGCCCACAACGAAGCGCTCGAGACCTACCGCGAGCTCCACGACCAGGCGGGCATCGGTGACTCCCAGCGTCAGTTGGCGCACGCGCGCCTGGCGTCGGGCGACATCCGCACCGCGGCTCGAGAGTTTAACGAAGCCCTTCGTATATTCAACGCCTTGAACGACGAGACCGGCAAAGCGCAGGCGCTCGTGGGCCTGGGTGAGGTCTTCCTCGCCCAGGGCGATACCGCGACCGCGGGGAAGTACTTCGGCGAGGCGGAGGCGATATACCGCGGCGGTAAGATCTCCGCGGGCAAGGGCGACTTTTATTACAATCTCGGTCAGACGCTCGCGGCCCAGGGCGACAACGCCGGCGCGGTCCAGCGGTACGACAACGCGCTCGAGGTCTTCCGCGCCACCCTCCGGCCTATGGCGGAGGGAGATACGCTTCGCGCGAGGGGCCTGGCGCAGGCCGAGCTCGGGCAATACGACGCCGCGGCCAAGTCGTTCGACGAGGCGATAGGCGTCCAGAAAAAGATCCAGAACACGCCCGCCGTAGCGAGGCTCTACGTCGACCTCGGCCAACTCGCGTTGCGGCAGGGGGA
>CAZWAM010000016.1:7728-33632 GCA_964631855.1 uncultured bacterium
CTCAATCACTTAGGTTCCGTCCAGGCGCGGCTCGGCGAGGCCGAGGCCGCCAAGACGAGCCAGGGCGAGGCGTTGGGGCTTTGGCGGGAGCTCAGACGCCAGGAGAACGTCGCCCGGTCGCTGGTTTACCTCGGCGCCGTCAACTACGACCTGGGTAATTACAAAGAGTCCAACAAGGTGCTGACGGAGGCGCTCCGCATCTGGCGGCGCGAGGCCAAGAAAAACGAGGAGGGCGTAACGCTGAGGATGATCGGCGTGGCGTTGGGCGCGCAGGAGAACTACCGCAGCGCGCTGAAGTATTGCGACGACGCGCTGCCCCTCCTGAGCGAGGCCAAGAATCAGAAGGAGATCGGCGAGACGAATTATGACGCCGGCGTTTACCACGAGGCTTTGGGCGAATACGGGGAAGCCGACCAGTCCTACAATAAAGCCAAACAGGCCTTCGCCGCCGCCGAAGACGAGGACGGCCAGGCGCGGTGCCTGCGTAAGCTCGGCGACATATATATGGCTCAACGCCAGTACGATAAAGCGAGGCCCAGCTATACTCAAGCGATCGAGGCTTACAAGCCTTTGAAAAAATTCGAGCGCGACCTCGCTTATTGTTACCGCGCGCTGGGCGACGTGGAGTACGATACGGGCAACCTCCAGGCCGCGGGAGCGGCGTACAAAAACGCGTACGCGACTTATACGCGCGTCGACGACAAAGAGGGTATCGCCCTCTCCGCGAATAAACAGGGCTTGACGGACGCCCGCCTCGGGAAATTCGACGCCGCGGAGGCGAAGTACAACGAGGCGTTGACTACCTACCAGGGCCTGAGGGACGAGCGCGGCCGGGCCGATTCGCTCTACTACCTCGGGCAACTTAAAGAGAATACTCAACAACTGAAAGAAGCTTTGGCTAAGTACGAAGAGGCCCTTGCGCTTTACAAGAGCGTGGGCGCTCAGCTCCACGTCGCCGAGACGCTGAACGCACTCGGGCTTTTGTATACGAAGACGGGCGACCTCGAGAAAGGGCGTACTTACCTCGACCAGTCGCAGCAACTCTTGCGGTCGATCAGAGCGGGTCGCTGAGGTGGGAACCTCCCGTGGCGGTCACCGATAGCTACATCTTCGGCATCGTAGCCAATTGGAAACAGAAGGGCGCCGTGGACGGCGTTGCCTCTTGTTTGGACGCGCTCAAGAAGCGCGGCCAACGCTACGTGATCGAGGAGCGGACCGCGGTGTGGGGAAACCTCAAGGGAGACCGCGTCGCGTTGACGGAAATAGGGAAGGCCTGCGACCTGGTCGTCTCGTTCGGCGGCGACGGGACGCTGTTGTCGGTAGGGCGACTGGTCGCGGCGAACGAGGTACCGATCCTCGCCGTGAACCTCGGCGGCCTCGGCTTCCTCTCCGAGATGGACATCGGGTTAATGGAAACCGCGGTCGACGCGATTCTGACGGATCGTTTCCTGGTGGAAAGCCGCATGCTGCTTTCGGTTCGGCTCGAGCGGGCAAGCGGCGAAGTCGAACGGGACATCTTGGCGGTCAACGACGTCGTTCTGGGACCCAAGGCCATATCGCGAATCGTAATCGTCAACGCCTACATTCACCGCGAGCGGCTCTTTACTTACCGCGGCGACGGCATCATCGCGGCTACTCCTACGGGGTCGACGGCGTACTCGTTGTCCGCGGGCGGGCCCATCGTGGACCCGCGCGTAGACCTTTTACTCCTCACGCCCATATGCGCCCATTCGCTTACCGTCCGGCCTCTTATTATCCCCCCCAATCTCGAGGTCGGCATCGACCTCGCGACCCGCGGCAAGGAAGAGGCCGTCATGACGGTGGACGGACAGGCCATCTACGCCTTGGGCGAGGGCGACTGCGTATTCGTTACGCGTGCAAAGAAGCGGCTCCGGCTTATACGTCTGGAAGAGAAGGATTTCTACAGGTTACTTCAGGAGAAGTTAGGTTGGGGGATCTACGAGCAGGTGGCGAAGCCGCGCGGCGAAGGGTAAGTGTGAAAATTTGCGGCGAGGCGAGAGGCCGGCTTAGGAGCCGGCCATTATCTTTTCCAGCAATCGAATCCTCTCTAAATTTTGGGGGTCGTCGGGCGCGAGCTCGTGGGCGCGCCGGTATTCGGCGAGCGCCGCGGCGTACGCACCCGTAGAGAGGTAGTAGGAGCCCATATAAGTGTGAGCTTGGGCGTTGTTCGGGTCTACCGCGACCGCGCGCCGGAAGTGTCGTTCGGCCTCGTGGTAACGTTTCATTTGCGCCAGGCAATATCCCAGGTGCATTTCCGCGTCCTCGTAGTCGGGGTGCAAGTTCAGCGCCAGGCTGTATTGCGCCGCCGCGGCCGACCAACGCCCCCTCATTTCGTGGGCCAGCGCGCGCGCGTAATGTTCGCCCGCCCGCCTGATAGCTTCCGCAACTTCTCGGTAGTGTTCGCGCGTGGGTAGTTCTCCGAACAACGACGCGTCGAAATAAGGGTGATAGCGCTTGGCCGCGTAGCCGGCGTAGGGCCGGCCTACTTCGAAGACGCGGAAGGAATAAGTTTCGTAGCTCAGGCGAAAGCGCGTTAATTCCTCGGGGTTAAACTGCATCTTCATGCCGACGGCGCCGGCCCGCGGATTGGGTGTAGCCGCGAAGTACCGGTCGCCCGGCGGTTCGTAGACGAGGAATACGGACGCGTTGAAGACGACGTACGCAATTCGCCAACGCCGGCACAATTCGTAAAAATCGTCCTCGGTTCCCATGAAGGCGCGCGAGACGCGGACGATCTTGGTCCTGATGTCGGGCACTTCGAACATGGGGTGGAGCGCCACCGGTCTTTCGCCCCAATACATCACGGAGGCGCTCACGCCGAACTGGGCGAGGACGGGGGACCCCTCGGGCGTTTTTTCTTTTAACCATAAGAAGACGTCGTTGTCGCGCGCGCCGTAATCCCAAAGCGGCTGTTCCTCCGCGGGGAACAGCTCGAGGAGGCGGCGGACTAAGCCGGGGCGGGCGTAGTTGAACGCCCAGTAGAATTGGAACGCGAGCAGCCCCGCTACGAGCGCGGTCGAAATAATCTTCCACCACCCCCGCGCCCGGGCGGCGGGCAGCGTCCCCCATAGCGCGGCCCAGGGAGCGAAGAATATAGTCAGCCTGACCAAAAGCCAATACAGCACCGCGGCTACCGCGGTCATCGCCGCCGGGAATAGCGTGAGGGCGGGGGGACCGGTTTGCCGCCGCATCACATACCGGCCGCACGCCCAGAAGAACGCGAACGCCGCGGCCGGGAGCAGCGGCCCGTACTCGAAGAACGCCCGCCTGAGCGACGTGGTGTCGTACGGGCCCATCCAAAAAATGCGTGCGTCTATCGGGAGGCGCGTAGGGTCGTCGGGGTGGACGCCGGCGAAGCGCAGCTTGGACCAGATCAACGCGTACGCGTGGCCGTAAGCGCCCGAGCCGACGGCCAGCAGCGATACGCTTACTAACGCCGCCGCAGAAGCGGCAAGCGCCAACCTCCACCGCGGCGTGGGCAGCCGCCGCAAGAACCCCCACGCCGTGAGGGCCGCCGCGGCCGCGACCGTGGGCGACCATAAGACGCCTTTCACAAACAGCGGTTTGTTCAGGACGGCGGCGGCCGCCGTGCCCAGCAGGAACGCGACGCCTAAGTCCCCGTAAGAGCCGCGCTTGGCCGCGAGTGCCGCGACGAATACCACGCCCAGGAGTACGTTCAGGTAGAATTGGGCCATATGCCAGCAGCTAAGCGCGTAAACGACGCATAGGCCCAACGCCACGGTCAACGCGACTCTATTGCGACGCGTCGCCGGCGCTTTTTCCAAAAACAACCAGACCGCGGCCGTCGCGACGAGCAGCGCCGGCGTGGCGAAATCCTCGCGCAGGTAGTTCCCCGCGGCGCGCAGGAAGGTGGGGAGGCAGGTAACGTAGAGCGCCGTCGCGGCCCACGCCGGTCCGAAGCGGCGGAACGCTACCCAGAACAACAGGAAGGCCGCGGGTACGTAGGCCGCGGCATATGCGGCCATAAAATATCGGAGGTGCGCGTAGCGGTCCGGCGCCCCGAAGATGCCGCCGTAGAGGCGGTAACTCAAGCCGACCAGGTAATCCGGCAGCGGCATTATCATCTCGTCGCGCCGGAAGCCCTCGGGCCACTGGACCATCGGGTCCGAACGGGGCAGCGGCTCACCCTTCATTACCATCTCGGCGTACCGGAAACGGACCAGTGACTCCGAGTACATCTCGTTGTATTCGGGGGTGTGTTTTAGGACGACGCCCGCCCGGGCCAGCGCGAGCGCGAGGAGCGCGATCGCCGCCCCGGCCCGTACGACGCCCGGCCGCCGCGTCGCCGCGGAATACAGCGAACCGGCCCAGGATCTGACCGTCGTAAAGGGCTTCGCCATAGCGTTAAAAAAAGCCCCCGCCCGGGGGCCTAGCTGCGGCCGCTAAGATTCGCGGCCCGCCGTCCGGATAAGGTCGAGCGCGATTATTTGGCGCTGTATCTGGTTCGTCCCTTCGTACAGTTGCGTGATTTTGGCGTCGCGGAAGTACTTCTCGATGGGGTACTCTCGCATATAACCGTACCCGCCGAATATCTGCAGGGCGTCGGTCGCGACTTCCACGGCGACGTCGGAGGCAAACGCTTTGCAAGCGGCGGAATAACGGTTCACGTCGCGGGCGCCGGCGTCTATCATCCGCGCCACCGAGTAGGTGAAGGCCCGTGCCGCCTCGATTTTCGTCGCCATGTCCGCGAGCATGAACTGCAGGCCCTGGAAACTCGAGATCGGCTGGCCAAACTGGCGCCGGGTTTTGGCGTAGGCCAACGCGTGCTCGAGCGCACCCTGGGCAATCCCTACGGCCTGCGCCGCGACGCCCGGCCTCGTCCGGTCGAAGGTCCGCATGGCCGTGACGAAACCCGCGCCCTCTTTCCCGAGCAAGTTCTCGGCCGGGACCTTACAATCGGCGAATATCAACTCCCGCGTCGCGGAGGCCCGGATGCCGAGTTTGTCTTCCTTTTTGCCGAATTCGAAGCCGGGCGTACCCTTCTCAACTATGAAGGCGCTAAGGCCGCGGGCGCCCCGCGCCGCGTCGGTGGAGGCGATGACGACGTAGAGCTCCGCTTCGCCGCCGTTCGTTATCCACTGTTTGGTCCCGTTCAAGACGTAGTCGTCGCCGTCGCGCCACGCTCGCGTGCGGACCGCCGACGCATCCGAGCCGGCCTCGGCCTCGGTGAGTGCGAACGCCGCGAGCGCCTCGCCCGCGGCGACGCGCGGGAGGTACTTTTCTTTTTGCTCGGCGTTTCCCGTTATGAGTATCGGCTCGACGCCCAGCGCCGTGCCCAGGAGCGCGAGCGCGATGCCGGCGCAGGCGCGGGATAGCTCCTCGGCAACTATGCACAGCTCGAGCACGCCCATACCCAAACCCCCGTACGCGTCGGGAATGAAAACGCGGAACAGGTCCGCTTGCGCGAAGACCTTTACTACTTCCCACGGGAACTCGTCGTGGCGGTCATAGTATTCCGCCTTGGGGGCGACGGTGCGCCGCGCAATGTCGCGGCTTAGCCGTTGGAGCTCCCGTTGTTCGTCCGTTAGTAAGTACTCCATGTCGCCGGGCCCGTGCGCGCCGATTCCTTTAAGGCGAAGGCCGTCGACGCCTTTTCGGTTTGAGCATTTGAAGGGTGTTGTGGGCGGCCCTCATTTCCGCGTCTTTCTTCGAGCGGCCCCTTCCCTTGCCGTAGAGTTTCCCCTTTATCTCCACCCCGGCTACGAACACGGCGTTGTGCTGCGGCCCCCGCCGCGAAAGTACGGTGTAGTTGGGGTTTTCGCCGAAACGCTCGAGCACGACGCGCTGCAAAAGCGATTTGTAGTTCTCGAGGTTACCGCGCGCTACCACCCGTTGGATACGGTCGTCGAGTTGATTTATAACGAACTCTTTCGCCTCCTCAAGCGGCGCGGAGAGGTAAAGCGCTCCCACCAAAGCCTCGAACGTGTCCGACAATATGGACGGCTTGCGCCGGCCGCGACTCAATACCTCGCCCTTCCCTAAGTGCAGGAGACGGTTCAAGCCCAGCTCGATCGCCACCTCCGACAACGTGGTTTGGCTCACGACCTCGCTCTTGATCTTCGTCATGTCGCCCTCGTCCATACCCGGGAAAGTGTTGTACAGGGATTCCACGACGAAGAGGCTGATTACGGAATCGCCCAAAAACTCGAGGCGCTCGTAATCTTGCGTGCCTTCCTCGGTCTCGTGGGCGAAGGAGGTATGGGTTAACGCCTGGTCGAGGAGGGAAAGGTCTGCGAGGTGAATGCCGTGCTCTTTGCAGAAATGCTTGAGCTCCCGAAGGCGTTCCTCCGGGAGCTCGTCGTCGAAGAGGTAGCCTTCCAACCGGCCGGACTTACCGAATAGTTTTCCTAAAATTTTCGCCATAAGTGGTCGGTTGGAAGGAACGGTTTTATACGCGCTTGAATACCAGCGTTGCGTTTTGGCCGCCGAAGGCGAAGGAGTTTGTGATGGCGGTCTTTACGCCCGCCTCCCGGGCGTCGTTGGGGACGTAGTCGAGGTCGCACTCCGGGTCGGGATATTCGTAGTTTATGGTCGGGTGGATTATTCCATTTTTAATGGTCAGGATAGTGGCGACGCTTTCCGCGCCCCCCGCCGCGCCGAGGAGGTGGCCGGTCATGGACTTGGTTGACGAGATCGGGACCTTATACGCGTGCTCGCGGAACACCTTTTTGATGGCCAGCGTCTCGGCTACGTCGTTCAACGGCGTCGAGGTCCCGTGGGCGTTGATGTAATGCACTTCCTCGGGGTTCAGGCCCGCGTGGTCGAGGGCCATTTTCATCGCCCGGGCGCTGCCGTCGCCGTCCGGGTCCGGGGCCGTGATGTGGTAGGCGTCGGCGGTTATGCCGTAACCCACCACCTCGGCGTGTATGTCCGCGCCCCGCCGCTTGGCTCGTTCGTATTCTTCGAGTATGAGTATCCCGGCGCCCTCCCCCACTACGAAGCCGTCGCGTTCCCGGTCGAACGGGCGAGAGGCGTGTTCCGGGTCGTCGTTCCGGGTGGACATCGCCTTCATCATGCAGAAGCCCGCGAAGCCGAGCGGCGTTATCGCGGCCTCGGTCCCGCCCGCGATCATAACGTCGGCGTCGCCGCGTTCTATAACGCGGTAGGCGTCGCCTATGCAGTGGGCCGCGGTCGCGCACGCCGTGACGACGCAGCTGTTCGGACCTTTGGCGTTGAAGTATATCGAAAGCTGGCCGGACGCCATGTTGGAAATTAACATCGGTATAAGCAGCGGCGTCACCCGCCGGGGCCCTTTCTCCAACAAGATGGCATGTTGTTCTTCGATAACGCCGATGCCGCCGATGCCGGAGCCGACGATGACGCCTATCCGGGTGGCGTCGAGGTCGTCGCGGCCTACTTCCAAGCCGGCGTCCCGCATCGCCATTACGGCGCTCGCGAGCGCGTATTGGACGAAGGTATCCATCCGCCGGAGCGCCTTGGCTTTTATATACCGCTCGGGTTCGAAGTTCTTGACTTCGCAAGCCACCTGGCTTGAGAACTCGTCGACGTTGAAGTGTGTCACGCGACCCGCGCCGCCTCGCCCGGCGACGAGGTTGTCCCAAAACTCTTCGACGTCGTTGCCGTTGGGCGCTACCACGCCTAAGCCGGTTATCGCAACCCGCCGTTTCGTCATTCTCGCTTCTCCCGCGCGCTACGGCGTAATGGAAGCCGGTGGCCGCCGCGGTCCCGCCGGGCTGCCCCGATTGACGCGCGGCCGGCGCAAACTCCTCCGCGAAGGAGGTGCGCCGTACGCGGCACCCGATTACGCTATTGGCCTTTCTTGGCTATTATGTAGTCGACCGCTTGTTGAACGGTCGTTATCTTCTCCGCTTCCTCGTCCGGTATCTGTATGTCGAATTCTTCCTCGAGCGCCATAACGAGTTCAACCGTGTCCAAAGAGTCGGCGCCCAAGTCCTCGATGAACGACGCTTCCGGCGTAACCTGTTCGGGCGTTACGCCCAATTGCTCGACGATGATTTCCTTGATTTTTTCCGTGACATCGGCCATTTAGCGTATCCTCCTCGGATGAGATATTATATATGAAACAGTTTCGAAAGAGACTAAGTCGGCGACGGCTAGGTCATCATACCGCCGTCCACGAATATCAGTTGGCCCGTGAGGTAGGAGGAGGCGTCCGAGGCCAGGAACGCGACGACCTCCGCCACGTCCTCGGGGGTGCCGAACCGCCCCGTCGGGATCCACTTTCGGTACTCTTCCTTGACGTCGTCGGCTAGCTTCGCCGTCATTTCCGTTTCGATGAAGCCGGGCGCTACGGCGTTGACGTTGACGTTGCGCGAGGCGAGCTCTTTGGCCACGGTTTTGGTCAGCGCGATAACGCCGCCCTTCGACGCCGCGTAATTGGCCTGTCCCGCGTTCCCCATCACGCCGATAACCGACGATACGTTTATTATTTTTCCGTACCGCTGTTTGGCCATTATCCGGGCCGCCGCGCGGCAGAAGTAGAAGGTCCCGTGGAGGTTGACCTTGAGGACGCGGTCGAAGTCCTCGTCGCTCGTTCGGATTAACAGGGCGTCGCGCGCGATGCCGGCGTTGTTCACCAGTATGTCGATGGACCCGAACTCCCGGTGTACTTCGGATACGAAGTCGTTTACGCGCGCGGAGTCGGCGACGTCCACCACGTAGCCGCGCGCCGGCACGTCGAATTCCTGAGCCAGCGTCGCCGCGGCATCTTCGACTTCTTCCGCGAGAACGTCGCACAGCGCGAGCGCGGCGCCGCCGCGCGCCAGCCGCGCCGCGATGCCCCGCCCTATGCCCCGCGCCGAGCCCGTCACGACGGCGACTCTGTCTTCGAATTCCGGCATCTTTTCGGCCTCCTCGCGTCGGAGGAGCTTAGAGCGCGAACCTCCGGCACGCGTCCGCCGCACTCGCCAGGCTCGCCTCGTCGTTCACGTTGAAGGTTTGCGCGTCGGGTTTTACTTTCTTGAACATGCCGCTCAGGACGCGGCCGTGGCCGAACTCGACGACGGCCTCCACGTCGCCCGCCACCATCCGTTCCAACGTCTCGCTCCACCGAACCGGCCGCGTGATCTGTTTGTACAAAAGGTCCCTTATGACCTCCGGCTGGCTCGCGGCCTTGCCCGACGCGTTGGCGATAAATATGCCGGTCGGCGGGTTTATCATGACGGGCCGGAGCGCCTCCACCATCCGCTCTCCCGCGGCGGCGACGAGCGGCGAGTGGAATGCTCCCGAGACTTTAAGGGGGACGAACTTGCCGCCGCGCTTCCGGGCCAGTTCGCCCGCTTTCGCGACGCCGGCCTCGGTCCCCGACACCACCACCTGGCCCGGCACGTTGTAGTTCGCCGGCACCACCAGGGCCACCGCGGCGGCCTCGGTACATATTTCTTCCACGGCCGCGTCCTCCAGGCCCATGACCGCGGCCATCGTCCCCGGCTTTTCGGCGCAGGCGTCGGCGATGAATTGCCCGCGTCGGCAGACGAGGGTCGCCGCGTCGTCGAACGACAGCGCGCCCGCGGCGTAGAGCGCCGTGTATTCCCCCAGGCTGTGGCCCGCGTAGTAGTCCGCGGCAAGCGGGCACCGCGCCCGGAAGAGGTCGAGGCAGGCCGCGGAGAGAGCGAAGATCGCCGGTTGGGCGTTCTCCGTCGCGACGAGCTTCTCCTCCGGGCCCTCGAGCGTTATCGCCTTGAGGTCGCGGCCCAACGCCGCGGATACCTTGGCGAAGTACTCGTCCGCTACGGGCTCGCGCGCGAACAAGTCGGCGCCCATGCCGACCGCCGCGGAGCCCTGCCCCGGGAATACGAAAGCCATAGTCATAAGCCGTTACCCCCAACGCGTTAAGCTTCTTGCCCTCTTAAATTAACGATGAATCTTCCAAAGGTCGCGAGCGGTTTAAAATTACTACTTATGTATTCAGCCAAGATCGGGCAATAGTCGTCGAAACTTTGGCCCCCAACGCTGGTCGTGGAAGTTACGATTACCCTTAGCCCTTTCTCCTTCCATCGCGCGACCTCGGCTAGCTGGTCTTCCTCGCTTAGATAACCGGGCATGAAATGGTTGTAGCGCCCCGGGAAATCGTGGCCGGAGAGGAAGAGCAGCGTCGCCTCCACCGGGACTACCACGAGCGGTTCGTCGCGCCTCAGCGTCCGGTCCACGCAGTTGACGGTGTCGCGTACGTCCTGTACCTCCGCCATCTTTACGATGAACGGCGCCCGTACGCTGGGAAAACGCTCCCGCACGTCGAAGATGACCCGTTTCGCCTCGACGCTGCTTTTCAATTCTACGAACTGGCTTAGCTGCCAAGCCGCCGCGGGAAGCATCGCGGCCAGCATCAGGCCGGAGACCGCACCGAACGCGGCTCGTTTCCATCGGCCCCACCACGCGCCGTTGCTCAGTACCGCGGCCCATATCAGCGTGGTGCAGGCGAGCGAGAAGGTGAGGTGGGCCCGGTCGGCGCGGGGGAAGACCTGTAGGTGCAGGGCGAGGAGAAACAGCAGCGAGAAGGCCAGCAACGCCCGGCGTTTGCCCCGCCAAAAGAAGATCGCGAGCGCCGCGGCGACGGCGAAGCCGACCCACGGCAGGTGGAAGGGCCAGGTCCACGTGCCGGCCGCGACCTTTGCCGGGCCGGCGAGCAAGGCGAGCGGTATCGCCGCGGCGCCGGCCGCGCCTGCGACGACGAGCTTGTTGCGCCAACTTTTCAACGCGACCCCTACGGAAAAAGCGGTAACCCCCAAAACCGCCAACAGCTCCGGCCCCGACGGCCACGGTTGGGGGATTTCCATGCCGGCGCGGTAAGGCCGCGGCGGGAAGATGACGAGGTCGTGGAACGCCGCGCCGCCCGCGCCCGAGGCGACGAGCCAGGCCAGAACCGGCACCACCGGTAACGATAACGCCGCGACGAAAAGCGCCAAGCTCTTTGCCAACCTTATTTCCTTAACTTTCGCCAAATAGACGATCAACGCTATCCAGGCTATCGCGAGGTAGACGGCGACGTTGTGTTTGAAGAGGGCCGCGACGCCCACCGTCAACCCTCCCCATAAGAACTTGCTGTAGGAAGGTTTATCCAACGTCGTTATTGCAAGGGCCGCCGATAACAACCCTACTCCTACCGCGAGCCACGCCGGCTGCATAAGGTTGAACATGGGCGGCCCCCACGCCACGAAGAACGCCCCCGTCAACGCGGCAAGCCAAATTGATTTGGTTAAACTGAAACTTAAAAATAGCGCTAAGGCCAGCATCAGGCTGCCGGTCGCGGCCACTAAAATCCGCCCCCAAAGCAGGGTGACGCCGCCGACTTTAAAGAGCAGCGCCGTGAGCAAGTAGGAACCGCAGGGCCAGAGGCTGAAGAAGTCGCGGTGCGGGACGGCGCCCGAGAGAATCCGCTCGGCACACGCCGCGGTGAACCCTTCGTCCACCAGATCCAACCCCCTCGGCGCCCATAGGATAAAATAAATTGTCCCGGCCAACCAGACGAGGAAAAGCGGCAAGCAGCGTTTTTCTATACGCAACAAGGCTCGAAATACGAGTTCGCCCGGTCCTACTGTCGGCTTTTGCCGCCGCCGCGGCCCGGCTTATTCCCATCTAACCAGATTGGCCGCCCACGTGAACCCCGCGCCGAAGGCGACGTTCAATACCAGGTCGCCGGCCTTTACGCGACCCTGCTCCAACGCTTCCGACAGCGCGATGGGGATGGAGGCCGCGGAGGTATTGCCGTATTTGTCGAGGTTCACGAATACTTTCTCGTGCGGTATTTTGAGCTTGTCTGCGACCGAGCTCATAATACGCCAGTTGGCCTGGTGTGGTATTACGAGGTCGACGTCTTCGCCTTTGTAGCCCGCCTCCTCGAGTACGTACCGTCCCGCCTCGACCATCGAGCGGACCGCGTGTTTGAAGACTTCGCGTCCCGCCATTTTTATGTAATGCATTCTCCGCTCGAGCGATTCGTGGGTTGGCGGTTGGCGCGAGCCGCCGCCCGGCATCTCGAGCAGGTAGCCCAACGACCCGTCCGCTCTCATGTGCGTCGCGAGGATGCCGCCGTCCCTTTTGGCGGGCCCGAGCACCGCGGCGCCCGCGCCGTCGCCGAAGAGGACGCAGGTGTTGCGGTCGGTATAGTCCGTAAGTTTGCTCAACGTTTCGACGCCGATGACCAGAACCCGCTCGTAGCGGCCGTTCTCGATGAATTGGCTCGCGATGTTGCAGTCGTAGATGAAGGCGGAGCAGCCGACGGAGGTATCCAACGCGGCCGCGTTCTTGGCGCCGATTTTATCCTGGACGATGCAGGCGGTGCTGGGGAAGAAAAAGTCGGGCGTGACCGTCCCGAGGATGATAAGGTCGAGTTCCTCCGGGGAAACCGCCGCCATCTCGAGCGCGTTTAGCGCCGCGGGAATGGCGAGGTCCGAGGCCGCCTGGTCCTCGCTCGCGATGCGGCGCTCGCGGATGCCCGTTCGCTCTATGATCCACTCGTCGGTGGTGTCGACCATCTTCTCGAAATCGGAGTTCGTCAACACCTTTTCCGGTGCGTAACGGCCTACGCCTAGAAAGGCCGCGCGGTGACCGCTACGGGCCATTACCGCACCTCCCGATTTTTTCGGTTATTAGCTGGGTGGCGCCGAAGTGGATGAATTTCTCCGCGGCGAGGATAGCGTTCATAATGGCTTTGGGCGACGATTTACCGTGGCAGATAATAACGCCGCCGTTGACGCCGAGTAGAGGCGCGCCCCCGTATTCGGCGTAGTCCCAACGTTTCTTCACGCGCCGGAGGGCGGCGCGCGACAGGCCGGCGCCGATCCGTACGATCAAATCCCTTTTCACTTCGCTCCGTAAACCCGAGAACACTATCGCCGGCACCGACTCGGCGAATTTTAAGAGGACGTTTCCCATGAAGCCGTCGCAAGCTACGACGTCGGCTTTGCCCCTTAAGATGTCGCCCCCCTCGACGTAGCCTACGTAATTTATGGGCGAGTGAGAAAGCAGGCGGTGGGCTTCGAAGACCGACTCGGAACCCTTGGCCGCCTCTTCGCCGATGGAGAGCAGGCCGACGCGAGGCTCGTCGATGTCGAAGATGCACTGGGCGTAAACCTCGCCCATGATCGCGAATTGATGTAAGTGGACGCCCTTGCAGCTCACGTTTGCGCCCACGTCGAGGACGATGCAGTGGCCTTCTCTCGACGGGAACAACGCGGCGATGGCGGGCCGGCGTACGCCGCGCGCGCGGCCTATCGCGATCAGCGACGCCATGGTCGCCGCGCCGGTGTTGCCCGCGGACACGAGGGCCTCGCCCCGCCCCTCGCGGACGCAAATCGCGCCCACCCTGATGGACGCGTCCTTTTTCTTCCGTAGCGCCTCCGCGGGCTTTTCGTCCATGCCGATCGTTTCCGAGGCCGGCACTACTTCGATGCGGTCGCCCGGCACGGAGTACTTCGCGAGTTCCCGCGCCACGCGCTTCGGCTCGCCCACGAGTAAGATTTCCAAGTCGGGCGATACTTTGAGCGCCTTAACGCAACCCGCGGCCTCGTTCGCGGGGGCGGCATCGCTGCCCATGGCGTCGACGACGATTTTCATTACTCGATGCGGCGGTTGACTTTACGAAATAAAGCCCGCCAAGGCGGGGCTTATATTTTGAAACCGCTCACGGCAGCGGCGTCGTCATTCTTCTTTCGGTTTGATTATCTCTTCGCCGTCGTAGTAGCCGCATTCCGGGCACACGTGGTGGCTAAGGCGCGCCTCGCCGCAGTTCGGACACAGTACCGGCTTCGCCGCGGCGACGCGGTCATGGCTTCGGCGGTTACCCCGCCGCGAACGTGACGTTTTCCTCTTCGGTACGCCCATATCGGCAAGTCCTCGTTACTTTTTATTCAAAAATAATTATACGCAATAGCCCTCCGCCTGTCAAGGGAAATCGAGGAAACCGTTGTCGGGCGAAGCGGGAATTCGTTCTTACCTTTTCCCTGCTCAGGCCTTATCGAAAACGTTTAGCCGCGGCCGTGACGCGAAGCGCTGCGTAAAGGCCGATTGACGCTAAGGCGGCCGGATGTTATTATTAAAATAATATAATGAAGGCGCGGACAGCGGGATTGGGAAAGTACTGCCGCAGCGCGCTCGCGCGCGGCGCGTCGTGGGCTCGCGTAGTACCGGCGTCGTACGTCGTCACCGCGCCGTGGGTGCGTTACAAATGTCGGTTCGGCTGCGGCTCCTACGGCGCCAGGCACTTGTGCCCGCCGAAAACGCCCACCCCCGAAGAGACCGCGGCGGTTATCGAGTGCTACCGCAAGGCGATCCTCCTTACGTACGAGTCGGGCCCTAAGGGCGGGGAGCGGCCCCTACGGAGAAAGGTGCATCGGGACGTGCTGGCGCTCGAGCGCGAAATATTCCTCGACGGCTTCCACCGCGCGCTGGCGTTCGTCGCCGGCCCGTGCAACCTGTGCCGTTCTTGCGACGTTTCGAAACCGTGTAAGCTGCCGGGCGAGCCGCGGCCTGCCATGGAAGCTTGCGGGATAGACGTCTTCGCGACCTTAGCCAACGTCGGCGTAAAGCTCGACGTCGTCCGCGACGCGGGCGACCCCTACAAGCTGTGCGCCACGGTATTGGTGGAGTAGGGTTCTGCGAAGTGGCGCAAATATGAGGAATATTATTTCGAGAATAATAATCGCGTTGGGCATCTTTCTGGCCGCGGGGGCCTTCGGCGCCGCGTGGGAGTTGTTGCTCAACAAGTATCTTCGCCTTACGGAACCGCTGGCGGGTTCTTATTGGTTCTGGTCTTTTTTCCACCGGGCCAAGTTTTACGCGTTGCTCGGCGCCGCGGCCGCGGGCGTAATGACGCTCGCCGCGGCCGGTTTCGCCGCCGTTTGGCGTAAGCTGACGAAAAGAGTTAGTTCTGTTTGGCGGCCGCGGGCGGCTTACGCCGGCGCTTTCGCGGCCTCCCTCGCCGGAACGCCGATATGGCTCGTTTTGGCCAACAAGCCGGTGGAATTGCCGGATACTTCCGGCCCGGTTATCGCCCTCGCTTGGTTCGCATGCTTGGTTCTGGCGACGGCGGCAATATATCACTTGGGGAGGCTAACGCGACGGCTTAGTTCGACGTTGCGGGTGGCGTTCGCGGTCCTCGGCTTCGCGGGCGCGGCGGTATACGTGGCGGGCGGCGTTGTCTGGGCGGTCGCGCGGCCGTCGCCGCCCCCCGGCCTTCCCGACGTCATAATAATAACGTTTGACGCGCTCCGCGCCGACGGGTTCGGGCCCCGGGCCGACGGCACGACGTTAACCCCGCACCTCGAGCGGTTCGCCGAGGACGCGTGCGTGTTTAGCTGCTGCCGCTCGCAGGCGAGTTGGACGTCGCCCGCGCTCGCGACGCTCCACACGGGCCAATATCCGATGGTTCACTACGCCACCGCGCACCGGCCGCTCGGGACGTCGCAGCCGACGCTGGCCGAGCTTCTGCGCGACGTCGGTTACGACACGAAGGCCGTGGTCGCCAACCGCCTCTGTCATCGGAGCTCGGGCCTCGCGCGGGGCTTCGACGATTACCTCTATTGGGACCAGAACGAGTTTATACGGAAGCTCGGGTATTACGAGACCTATTTTTATTACCTCGAGAATAGGATCTACGAGAAGCGCAACACGCGCGTCGGCGTCAAGGACAACCATACCGCGGTGATTACGGACCGCCTCGTGCGTATTATAGGCGAAAAAAGGCGCCGGCCCCTCTTTCTGTGGGCGCACTACCTCGACCCCCACTGTCCCTACAGCCCGCCGCCGCAATACGTGGCGCCCGAAGACCGGCCGTTTATCGATAAGGTCGCGCACGGCGACAAGAAGAAGGCCGACATCCTAAGGCGCCTGTACGAGGGCGAGGTCCGCTACGTCGACGACGAGTTCGCGCGCGTTTTGGCCTCTTTGCCCGAAAACGCCCTGCTCATTATCTCCAGCGACCACGGCGAAGAGTTCTGGGAGCACGGCGGTTACGACCACGGCAAGACGCTGTACGAGGAGGTTATCCGGGTACCGTTGATAGTCCGCTTACCGGACGGCCGCGGCGCCACTTCGGACGCTCCCGTGGGCTTAGTTGACGTGGCGCCCTCGGTGCTGAGTTTCCTCGGCCTCGACGTGCCGCCGTCCGTGCAGGGGCGCGACGTATGGGTCGCGGCGCAGGGCGGCGAGGGGGACGTTCGGGCGTTCGCCGGCTCGAGCATGCTGAAAGGCCAGAGGCAATATTGCGTAATTTATAAGGGCCGGAAGCTCATAATAGGTCACTGGGACGGCTGGTCCAAAGCGAAGTACTTTGACTTGACCGAAGACCCGGGCGAACAAGACCCCGTAGGTCTTTTCGCCCCGCCGCGCGACGAGCTGGAGAAGTTGCTCAGGACTTGGGTGGAGGGCAATCTCGAGTTCTCGAAGAAGTTCAAAAGGGCCGGCGTAAGCAACGCTATCCGCGACCAGATGCGCGCGGTGGGATACATTCAGTAACGTGGCCGAGTACGAGCCCTACCTGACTTCCGCGAAGCGGGTCGCCGCCGAAGCCGGGGCCTTGATAAAGGAGAATTTTCTCGGGACTTTCGGCGTCGACCGTAAGGGCGCGACCAACCTCGTTACGGACCTGGACCGTCGGGCCGAGGCGCTCATCGTCGAGGCTATCGGGGGTACGTTCCCCTCCCACGACGTCGTGGCGGAGGAGGGCTCGCGGCGGGGGGGCGACGGCGGCTGGCGGTGGTACGTCGACCCGCTCGATGGGACGAATAACTTCGCCCACGGTTACCCGATGGTCGCGGTCTCGCTCGGGTTGGAAAGGGACGGCGGCGTCGTGGCCGGCGTCGTCTTTGACGCGCTCCGGGGGGAGGCCTTTTGGGCCGCGCGCGGCGGCGGCGCTTGGTGCGATGCCGGGCCGCTGAGGGTTTCGGCCGCGGCCGCGCTTTCCGAGGCGCTCGTCGCCACCGGCTTCCCGTACGACAAACACGACTCGAGCGTGGACAACGTCGCTAACTTCGGCCGCGTCGCGAAGCGCGTGCGGGGTATCCGGCGCGGCGGGTCCGCGGCGCTCGACTTGGCGTACGTGGCGGCCGGCCGGTTGGACGGCTTTTGGGAGTTAAAGCTCTCGCCTTGGGATACGGCCGCGGGGATCCTGCTGGTCGCGGAGGCCGGCGGCAAAGTAAGCCGCATCGACGGGACCGCGTATAAACCGGGCGACGTCGACCTTGTTGCGACGAACGGCCCCGTCCACGACGCGCTTAGGGCGTTTCTGGCGCTCGAGGGGTGATACGTATGGTTAAAAAAAAGGCGAACCCGGCGTACGTGCGTGCCGCGATTTACGGCGCTTTATTTATCATCGTTATCGCGTACTTGATTTGGAAGGGCGGGTGTTAAGTGGCTAAGTCATTTGCGGCAGGATTGGCGTTGGCGTTGCAGCTCGCGCCGTGGGCTTGGGCCGCCTATACGCTCGAGGGGGCTCTTGGCGACCTCGAGGGCGGTACGCTGGAGGAGCAGTGCGAGGCCGCGGAGTACCTGGGGACGACGGGCGACGAGGCCGCGCTCGAGCCGCTTATCGTCGCGCTCGGCGACGAGAACCCGGAACTTCGCCAACGCGCGGCTATGGCGTTGGGCGAGTTGGGCTCGAGCCGGGCGGTGCCGGCCTTGATCGGCGTGTTGAACGACCGCGACCGCGCCGTCCAATGGTTCGCGGCGACGTCGTTGGCCAAGCTCGGCGAACCGGCGGCCAAGGCGCTTTTGGCCGAGCTGCGGTCCGACGACCGCGACGCGGCCGTAGGCGCGGCGGTCGCGCTGGGGCGTATGAAGGAGGCCAAGGCCGTCGGCCCTTTGGTGAACCTGTTGTCGGCGCACGACCTCTACGTTCGCGAGCAGGCTATCGAGGCGCTGGTCGCCATCGGCAAACCTTCGGTGGGGCCGTTGGTCAAGGCGCTCGGTTCCAGTGACGCGGCCGCCCGAAGGAGCGCGGTCATCGCGTTGGGGCGCCTCGGCGATGCGGAGGCCGCGGCGGCCCTCGTAAAATTGCTCGGCGATAGCGACCGGGTAACGCGCCAATCCGCAATGGTCGCCCTCCGCGATATGGGGTCGGCGGCCTACGAACCGCTGGAAGATGCGTTGGCCTCGGGCGAACCGGCGGCCCAGAAGGGGGCGTGCGAGATCGTCGGTTACATCCGGGACGCGCGGGCGGTAAAGCCGGTGGCGGCCTTGCTCGAAGCCGAAGACGAGTCCGTCCGGTGGACCGCGGCGAAGACGTTGGGGGCTTTGGACGGCAAATACGCCGTCGAGAGCTTGATCCGGGCGTGCCGAGACCCGAGCCCCCGCGTGCGCGAGGTGGCCGTGCTCGCGCTCGGCAGGATTAAACACTTCGACGCGGTCCCGACATTAACGCACGTCGCGGAAGAGGACCCGGACGACGCGGTGCGGGCCGCCGCGGCGGAAGCCCTCGCCGCCATCGCCGGGCGTAAGTGAAGTTCGACCGTTTATGGAATTGAAGGGCGACGACTACTGCTTCGGCTGCGGCGCGGCCAATCCGCTGGGCCTGCGCCTAAAGTTCGACGTAGACGAGGCCGGCCGCGCGGCGAAGGCCGCGTTTACCCCCCTTGACGAACACCAGGGTTACGCGGGCATTACGCACGGCGGCATAATCGCGACCTTGCTCGACGAGGCGATGTTGAAGCTCTGCTGGGAACTCGGCATACCCGCGGTGACGGCTAAGTTGGAAGTAGAGCTGAAGAGGCCGGCGCCCGTCGGCGAGGAGTTGCGCGTGCGAAGTTGGGTGGCCGACGATAGAGGGAGGGTCGTCGAGACGCGAAGCGAGGTCGTAAACTCGTCGGGCGAACTCGTCGCCCTTGCGCGCGGTACTACGGTCGTCAAGGGGCGGCGGGTCAAACGTTGAGAATCTTGGGTATTGAGACCTCGTGCGACGAGACGGCCGCGGGCGTCGTGGAAGACGGCGTCCGTTTGGTTTCAAACGTAGTCGCAAGCCAGGCCCGGCTTCACGCCCCTTACGGCGGCGTCGTGCCCGAGCTCGCGTCGCGCGAGCACGAGGTCAACCTCATCCCGGTAGTGCGGTCCGCGCTCGAGCCGGCGGGGGGGATGGGGGGCGTAGATGCGCTGGCGGTGACGGTGGGCCCCGGGCTGCAAGGTTCGCTCCTGGTGGGGATGACGTTTGCCAAGGCCGCGGCGTACGCCGCAGGACTGCCTGTGTATGCCGTAAACCACCTCGAGGCTCACCTGGCGGCGTTGCGGTTGACGCGCGCGCCGCCGGAGCTGCCGTTCGTGGCGCTCTTGGCGACGGGCGGCCACACGGCTCTTTACGACGTGACGGCCTGGGGGGATTACCGCGCGTTGGGCGAGACGGCCGACGACGCCGCGGGCGAGGCGTTCGACAAAGTCGCTCGCCTACTCGGAATGCCTTACCCGGGGGGCCCGCCGCTCGAGCGCGTCGCGGCCGAAGGTACGCCGGCTTTCGATTTTCCTCGTCCCATGTTAAAGCGCGGTTGGGCTTTCTCGTTCGCGGGTTTGAAGACCGCGGTGGCCTTGAAGATTAAGAACCTGGGCGAAGAGGAGACGGCGCGGCGGCGGGCGGACCTCGCGGCCTCTTTTCAAGAAGCCGCGCTCGAGGTCCTGGCTGCTAAGGCGTTGCGGGCCTGCGAGGGGCTGGGCCGGGAGAGGTTGGCGGTCGTGGGCGGCGTCGCGGCGAACGAGCGGCTCCGCGAGATGGTGGCCGCCGGCGCGGCCGCGGTTTATTGCCCGCCGGCCGAATTGTGCGGCGACAACGGCGCGATGGTCGCGGCGGCCGGTTTCCTGGCCGCGGCGAGGGGAGAGGTTCTCGACGCCGCGGCGGACCCGGCGCCCTCGCTCGGTCTCGGCTAAGAGGCCTGCGGGAGAATTAGCTTGCCTTACTAAAAGCTTATCGGTTATAATCCGCGCGGAGATTGGATAATTCTCAGGGCTTATGAACGTTTGGGACGTAGTAAATAAGGTCGTCAGTTACCCCGTCTATTACGGCGTGGAGACGGCTTTCGCCGTTCTATTGGCCCTCGTGGTCGGGGGCCTTATTTATTTCTTTTTCAAATTTAACCGGGACGTGTTCCGCACGACGGACATTATTTGGGTGGGGGACGCCGCGGCGGTTCTCTTTATTATAATATTCTCGGCTTCGCTTAGAAATTTCGCCGCGTCGGCGGTTTTGGTCGTTTTACTTTTGGCCGCGGTCGCACTGCAGGTCGTTTATTTAAGCCGTCGCGGAACGAGTGCCATAGCTCTGCGGAAGGACGCCAAAATCGCCGTGATGCCGTTTGTGCTCGGGGGGACCGTGGAAGAGGATTGGCGGGACGGCTACGGCCTTGCGGACGTAATATCGCGTTGCCTTTCCGGTTACGAGATCGGCGTTATGGACCCGGTACGGGCGGCGACGGGGTACGTTCGGCGGGGCGTAACTTCCGAGGCGGACGTTTTGGAATGGGGGGAGGCGTTGGAAGTAGATTATTTGCTCGTGGGGAGGGCGCGAAGAGTAGGTAAAAATATTCAAGTACGTTATAAGGTCGTAGGGATGTTCGAGCGCCGCGATTGGCGCCGGCCGCGAGTTTTGGTTCCGGCCGAGCGCCCGATGGAAGCGGCGCGTATGGTCCTCGCCGACGTCGTAAAGCTTTATAATTTAACCGTCAAAAATGGACCGGCACTTGCCTACTATACGGAGCCGACGTCTTCGCGGGCGGCTTGGGAGTATTATTGCGAAGGCCGTCGCTTCCAGATTTCGGGCGAGCGCGAGGACTTGGAGCGGGCGGGCGAGGCATTCCGGAAGGCGTCGGCGGAGGACGAGGATTTCACGCTCGCGGCCGTCGGCGCCGTCGAGGTAATGCTGCAACTCGCGCGCCGGCAGGTCCACGACGAGGATAAATTCCTTTCCCTTTTGGAGAGGGCATATAGGATAGCACTTCGCGCGGTCAGACAGCGGCCTTCGCTTTACGAAGGACAGAACGTTATGGGGGAGGTTTTCGTCTTCCTGTCGGGGGGCCGGGACGCGGATCTCTTCCGCCGCGCGCAGACGCGTTTTTTAGAGGCGGTGCGCCTAAACCCGAATTCCGCGCGGTCCTGGTATAACTTGGCGTTGATCTCGAAATACAGCGTGCCGGAGGAAGACGTGGGGTACGCCGATTTTTTGGGCAAGGCGATTTCCGCGGACCCGTCCTACGTCACCGCGCACCTCGCGCTCGGCCGTCACCTTGTCGAGAAGAGCGATTTCGAAGGTGCGCGACGTCAATACCGTCTGGCTCTGACCTATAACCCGCGGAATACTTCCGCTTTAAACGAGCTGGGTTATTTCTACCTTAGGCGGGACGACGCGGAACACGCGGCCGAGATATTGGAGCGCAGCAAGGACGTCGACGACTCGAACCCCACGACGCGTTACTACCTCGGGATTGCTAATTCCCGGAAGGGGGACGTTGCGCGGGCCGAAGACGAGTTCTGGGCGGCGTTGGCGTTCAGGCCGCGAGAGCTGAGGTACTTCCGGGCGTTGGCGCAGGCGTTGGAGGCCGGCGAGAAGTACGCGGAAGCTATGTCGGTTTGGGAGGAGGCGCTCAAGCACGTCGGGGACGAAGCCGAAGCGCGGAGGTTCCGCGCACAAATTAAACGTCTGGCGGAGAAAGTTCGGGGGGTATCGCCCGGTACGTAAGGAACGCGGGCTTACCAACGGAGGCTTAGCCGTGAATAGGTTATTGGCGGCGTTTGCCGCGGGCCTCGCGGCGTTTGGCTTGAGTTGTGCCGAGGACGACGTCGTATGCGAAAAACCGCCTCTTTACCCGATGGTCGAGCCGAGGTACGTCCTCGCGAACGTAGCGCTCGCTTTCAACAATCCCGACCCGACGTATCTCGGCCGAGTCCTCGACCCCGGCTTCGTTTTTTATTTTAACCCCGGCGACGTCGGCGCCGAGCTCACCACCGGCTACGTAATCCCGGCGTCGTGGGGGCGGCGCGAGTTCATCGGGGCCGCGGAAAATCTTATAGCCAGCGTTAAAAGTGTCTCTTTTAAGTGCCCGTGGGACACCATCGGGGCGCCGGGGGCGCACGTCTCGGAATACGAGGCACGGACCGTTTTGGTCTTCGTAGTAAGAGTTGACGATACCAGGTACTACCGGGCGAAGGGGTCGTGCGGCTACGTTTTCCTCAAAACGCCGGGGGTGAAATGGCAATTAGCGGCGTGGCGCGATTATGCCTCTCATCATTACGGTAACGGCGGCGAGCTAAGCCTCGGGCGGATACTGGCGCTCTATTACGAATGAAAGAGGCGCGGCCTGTTATCCTGGTCGCCGTGTGCGGCGAGGTTCGCCGGGGGTGTGAGGATACCTGTATGAGGAGGGGCTCGGGGTCATAAATAAAGCTTGCTTTTTTGGAATTTTTTTTTTACCATAAAGCTCCCTGCCGTGCAGGTGATGGGGCCTAGAAGATTAGAGCTTACGACCGTTGTTTAGGGAGTCAGCACTTGAGCGTCGGGCAAGCCGCCGCGAGCGGAAGTCCAAACCTCAAAAGCCGGCACCCACTTTAAACAGCCGTTCCAATCTCATCCTCACACGGCACCGGCGGGGAAAAATCGGGCCCGCAAGGGCCCTTTTTCATTAATAAAACCCGGGCCGTGAGGGCCCGGGTTTAAATATAGCTGAGCGAACGTTTACGGCCAGTAGAAGCGCGGCCCTACCCAGATGGCCCAACCTGTGTATTCCTCGAAGGTAGGGCCTCGCGTGGCGTCGCCGTATGGATACCATCTGTCGAGGTCTATCACCGTCGTGAAGTACGTGCCGTAGGCCTCGACTGCCAGGTTGCCGAATATGCTTATTTCCGCGCCGCCTTTTAGCTCCGGCCCCACCGTTACGCCGCGGGCCCACGCCGTCCCGCGGTCGACCTCGTCGCCTTTCGTCTCTTTTTCCTCCGTATTGTATTTGGAGATGAAGAATATCAAGCCTAAGCCCAATTCAGGTTTAATCCTATCGTCGAAGAAGCCCGGCGTGAACAACGTGTAGTCGAAGCGGACCGGCACGATGTGGGTACTGAGTTTAAAAATGCGCTCGTAGGATACTAGTTCAGGGGGGTATCCGACTTCGACTTCGCCGATGTACGTAACTTCGTATTCGTTTTTTATACTCCCGACGGTGGCGTCGAAGCGGGAATATTCGCCGACGGATACGCCGTAGCCGATGGTGAACCCCATCCCCGCCGCTATTTCCTCTAACTCCCCGTCGTAGCCTTCCTTCATCATCGGCCCGTTTATAACGTCTCTCCAGGCGTTAGAGTGGGGTAGCTCCATCTGCGGGAGCACTATGCCGGCGGCAATGCTGCCCCTAACCTCGGTACCGTCGGCTGCGATTACCCCGACGAGGCACAAGGTCAGTAGGAACGACCAAAGGATTCTAGCCATATGCTCTTCCTCCTTCCGGTTGAAAGTTGAAATTTATTAGGACCGTTCTTCTACATAAATAATAACACGTTTTTATCGTAAATTGTGAACTAATTTGCGCCCCATTAACTTTAAATCCGCCCGGGTAACATCGTTTGGTTAATAGAACCGTTAAGGAAAGATGGTCCCGCCGAGAAAAGGCCGGTCGCGAATCGTAAAACCCTCTTCTATGTGAATAAAAACGCGGCGCGATCTAGGTAGCCGCGCGGCGAAGTTTTCGCGTAAGGGTCCTTACGAAGCCGCGTTCGTATTCGGAACTAGCCGAGATTTTTAATTGCGGCGGCGCTCTTGCGCATTTATAATTGAGTCGTGGCTGAAGGCCTATTCGAAAAAGACGACTTCGCCCGGGCGCCGCTCGCGGTTCGTATGAGGCCGCGGACCCTCGACGAGTTCGTAGGCCAGGAGGACATCCTCGGCCCGGGTACGTTCCTACGGCGCGCGATTGAGGAGGACCGCCTCCAATCGCTCGTCCTCTACGGCCCGCCCGGGACCGGCAAGACCACCCTCGCCCACATCATTTCGAACGTGACGGGCGCCGCGTTCGAGGCGCTCAACGCCGTGACCGACGGCTTAGCCGAGCTCCGCGCCGTCGTCGAGCGGGCCCGCCAGCGTCGCACGCTCGAGGGCCGCCGCACCCTTCTATTTATCGACGAGCTTCATCGCTTCAACAAGACGCAGCAGGACGGCCTGCTGCCGCACGTAGAGGCCGGCCTCTTCGTCATGGTGGGCGCGACGGTCCACAACCCCTTCTTCGCGCTCACGCCTCCCCTCCGCTCGCGCAGCCGCATCGTCCGCTTCGACGCGTTGACCGACGAGCACCTCAACGTCGTCGCCGACCGCGCGCTGGCCGACGACGAGCGGGGCTTAGGTGAATTAAATTTAAACCTAGCCGACGACGCCCGCCGCCACATAATCCGCGCCGCCGAGGGCGACGCGCGGCGGGTGTTGAACGCCCTTGAGGCATCCGCGCTGCTCGTGGGGGAAGGCGGCGAAATTACGCTCGACGTCGCGCGCGAGGCCACGGGAGGCCGCGACTACCTCTACGACCGCGACGAAACCGGCCACTACGAGACCATCTCCGCGTTTATCAAGGCCATGCGCGGCTCGGACCCGGACGCCGCGCTCTACTGGCTCGCGCGGATGCTCACCGCGGGCGAGGACCCGCGCTTCATCGCGCGGCGGATGGTCATCTTCGCCTCCGAGGACGTGGGGCTGGCGGACCCGAAGGCCGCCCTGTTGGCCGCGGCCGCCTTCCGCGCCGCGGAGACCATCGGCGATCCTGAAATCCCCCTTATTCTCGGGCACGTAACAATTTACCTCGCGACCGCGCCCAAGTCGAACACGGCGACGATGGCCATCGGTAAAGCGCAGAAGGAGGTCGAGGAGGGGCCCCGCCGCGAGGTCCCGCCGCTGCTGCGCAACGTCCCGCGCGCCGGCGACCCGGACCACGAGGACTACCTCTATCCCCACGGCTTCCCCGGCGGCTGGGTCGAGCAGGAGTACATGCCGGAGCCGGTCCAATTCTACGAGCCGGGCGAGCGCGGCGACGAGGCGCGTATAAAAAAATATCTCGCTTGGATTACCGATATGAAGAAACGTAAAATCGAAGGCGGCGGCTAGTCAGCCCTTGCTCGTTACACCCAAGGAGATACTTATGAAAACCTTTACCGCGTACGTGGAGTACGACCCGGCGACGGCGTTATACGTAGGGATGGTGCCGGGGCTGCGGGGCGCACATACGCAAGCGGCGAGCCTCGACGAGCTTCAGGCTAACCTTCGCGAAGTGGTAGGCCTATGTTTGGAGGAGTTAGGGGAAGACGTCGACGCCGGCGACCTGCCGCGGTTCGTCGGCCTTCAGACGGTCGAGGTCGAGGTGTGACGAGGCTACCCGTAGTCACTTTCCGGGAATTAGATCGCGTTTTACGGCGCCTCGGCTTCGACGAAGTACGGCGGAAGGGGAGCCACGTTTTTTACCGCCACGCTGACGGGCGGACGACTACTGCCCCCGACCACAAAGGCCGCGACGTTGCGCGGCCCCTTTTGCGTGAAATCCTCCGCGAGGTAGATTTGCCCGTCGACGATTTCGTAAAGGAGTTGAAGCGTTAATAAGGGCTTCCGCCCTGGACCGGCAGTTGAAAGGAGCGAACTATGTCCGAGCTTACGCTATCTGAAATGCTGCGCCTCGGCGGCGTGCCCGCGTACCTGTCTTTCTTTTTGGGGATAGTGATAGTCGTACTTATCGTAATAGGGTACGTGGCGGTAGGGCCGTACGCGCGGCTGCGGCCCAACGGCCCCTTCGTCAAGGCGTGGGCGTGGGTCATAATGCTCGCGGGACTCGTGTGCGCCTTCAACGGCGGCGTCGGGACTATTACAGGGCTCGCGAACGTCCACCGGGCCGCGGCTTCGCCGGGGGTAGACGCCGGAGCCGCTATGGCCGAGGGCGCGTTCGAGGTTCTCT
>CAZWAM010000017.1:0-1528 GCA_964631855.1 uncultured bacterium
TCGCGCGCGGCGCGGCGATGGTCGTAGAGGGTATTGTCGAGGTCGAAGAAGACGGCCCGCGGCACGTCCTCGCCGCCGTCGTTCCTTTTAACCATAACCCGAAAAACGCATCCCTAACGCCCGGGCGGAAACGCGAGCTAACGGTAGAGCGCCTTCACGCGGCCGAAGGAGGCCGGGGATACTCCGGCGTAAAAGCCGAAGCTTAGGCGGGCGTTGTATCCCCAGTCGCCCAGCGTCCCGGTTGTGGCCCGGTAGTCGTACGCGACGCAATGGTGCGCCGAAAGCTTGCCCATATAGACGAGGACCTTGCCGCCGGTTCCCGATTCCCACGTGATTTCCAAAATCAGGTTATCGCGGTTGTTGTACTCGAACGTCTCCGCCATCGGTATGGGATAAACGCCTTGGACCAGGGGTAATTCGTAGGTAGAGAAGCTGGCCACCTGCTTAGGCGTTCGGCCGCCGTAGTTGGCTTTGAAATCGGCCGTCAGCGCCGCGAGGGGCGTATGGCAAAGATAGAATTTGACGTTGCGGAACGTCGCCGTCGTCTCGTTCTTCTCCAGCTCGAACTCGTTAATGGTCCCGGCGTAATTTATGCGGCTCTGGTCGAACAGCATCTGCATCCGCAACGCCGGCCGCCACGCCACCCAGGGATGATCGCTCGGGTCGCCGCCGACGTGGACGTAGATTTGTTTGCCCGTCGCGGCCGCGGCGCCAACGACGGCCAAATACGCGGCGGCGCAAAAAAGAAAAGCACACCTCGCCATCCCAACCTCCTCGTTTAAACGAAACGCCGCCCCGGCTCAGCGGTAAAGCGCCTTAACGCGGCCGAAGGAGGCCGGCGCGACGCCTTCATAGGTATCGAAGAAGATACGGGCGTTAAGGCCCATATCTTGAACGGTGCCGGTCGCGGCCTGGTAGTCGTAGGCGTAGCACAGATGGGCCGTAATCTTCCCCCCCACAACGGTCACCTTCTGGCGGGCGCCGGTCTCCCACGTGATCTCCAGAACCAAATTGTCCTGGTTGTTGTAGTCGAAGGTTTCCGACATAGGAATCGGATAAACGCCCTCGACCTCCGGCAGCTTATAGCTCGCGAAGCTCGCGACCATCTTGGGCGTGTTGCCGCCGTAGTTGGCTTTGAAATCGGCCGTCAGCGCCGCGAGCGGCGTATGGCACAGGTAGAACTTGACGTTGCCGTATTCGCCTACGTAGACGTGTTTCTCCAATTCGAACTCGGTAATCGTCCCGGCGTAATTGATTTTCTCGCGGTCGAAAAGCATCTGACAGCGCTTGCCGTCGTTGGGCGAGTACCACGGCTGAGCCGAGCCCGTACTACCGATAAAAACGTACACGTTGTGGCCGGTGGCAAAAGCCGTCGCCGCGGCCAAAACGCCCACGGCCCAAACCGTTACCGCCTTATTCATCCCTTTACCTCCTATCGCGTTCGGGGCGGCCTCGCGGCCTAACGGTATAGCGTCTTGATGCGGCCTAACGACGCCGGCACCACGGCCTCGTACTTGTCGAAGACGAT
>CAZWAM010000017.1:1628-20887 GCA_964631855.1 uncultured bacterium
GCGTTCATCCCCTCGCCGTACTTGACGTAGACCTCGTGGCCGGTGGCGAGCGCCACGGGCGCCAGCGCTAAGACCCACGCCGACGCCGCGACCATTACAACACGTGCCTTCATAAAACTCCTCCTTTTAAGTTTAAAACTCCGTCTCCAATATAACAGCGCGGGCGCCGGATGTCAACCGGCCGAGCCTCGCGCGGAAGGTTCGAAAATAGGCGGCGCTCCGCGTGGCCTACTAAGCCGCGAGCTTGATTCAAGGGTATTTATTTGTTATAATTATAACATAATAAGCGAGCGCGGTTTAAACCATAAAAGCTCAAAAAGCACCTAAATGATGAAGACGACGATAATTATGCGGAGCTCGATTGTGTCTCCGTGACGAAATGGGCCGGCCGCGTACGGCGCCTGACGGTGGTGGAAGACAGCGCGGACGCCGCACAACGCGAGGCCGGCCACCCGGCTTAATCGACTTCCTTGCCGACATGCGGGCCCGTCGCCGGGCCCGTTTTCTTTTTCCGAAATTCGGCCATCAAGCTTATTATCTCCCGCAGCGTAGTGAAGACGTGCATCGGCGAAACCGTCGAGCGGCCGTGTTCCCGCGGCCGGTGGCGCACGCCCCGCTCGAGCACGGGCACGCCGGCGCGCCTGAGCTTGACCATAAGCTCGGTGTCTATGAAAAATTTTTCCGAACGGAGCGCGAGAGACCGGAGCTCGCGCCGCGGCAGGAATTTAAACGAACAATCTATGTCGCGCACCCTAAGGCCGAAGAGGACGCGTACCAGCAGATTATACCCCCACGAGAAGAAGCGGCGAAGCGCTCCCTCGGCCCGGCCCACGCGGTAGCCCACGACGGCGTTTCCGCCGTCGAGCAAGGGCAAAAAATCCGGCATCTGCGCGAGGTCGAACTGGCCGTCGCCGTCCGTATAGAAGACGTAATCCTCGGCCGCGGCGGCGAACGCGTCGCGCAGGCTCTTGCCGTATCCCTCGTTAGTTTCGTGCGTAATGACCGCGAGCGCGGCGACCTCGGCGCGAAGGGCGCTTAGTATTTGGGGCGTCTCGTCGCTCGAGCCGTCGTCCACGATTATTATCTCGTAATCGACGCCGGCGCCGCGCAACGTCTCGTCGAGGCCGCGGACGACGCGCGCGACGTTGCCCGCCTCGTTGAAGGCCGGCGCGCAAGCGCTAATAGAAAACGCCGCCACGGCCCCAATATATAATTTCCGTACGGCGAGCGCAATAGAAATTACGAGAGGGACCGTCCGCGTTACGGAGACGGCGGCGGGGCCGAGCTCTTTAGGCCGCGTTAAAGCCCTCCTCAGGTAGCTTGGAGAGCTGACCGCCGAAAAAGCCGCCCTTCGGGGCGGTTTTTCCGCGTTTCGTCGAGGCCGCGGACGACGCGCGCGACGCTGCCCGCCTCGTCGAAAGCCGTCCCGCAGGCCCCGAGCGAGTACCCGACGGGAAAGCCCCTATGAAACTAATAGACGTAAACTACAACCCCAAACGCGCCCGCCCCTCACGAAGGGGCGGCCGTAAACGTCCCCGCGGCCTTGACTAAATATGATATTTCCGCTAATATATAAGTAAGGAGGTAACGTTATGAAAAAGTGGGGTTTTCTAACGGCGGCCTTGCTGGCCTGCGCCGTCGGGGCGGTTGCGCTAACGGAAATCAAGATCCAAAACAACGCCTTCGTGCCCCAATACGTAGTAGTCCCCAAGGGGGAAATGGTTCGGTGGACCAACCTCGACGCGGTGGTCCACACGTCGACCTCCGACACCGGCGTCTGGGACTCCGGCGACATCAGGCCGCAAGAGTTTTACAAGCGGAAGTTCAACAAGACCGGTACCTATCCTTACTACTGCAAATATCACACGTACATGAAGGGGACCGTCCGCGTTACGGAGACGGCGGTGGCGCCGACGTCTTTCGGCCGCGTCAAGGCGTTATTCCGCTAAGTCGCGAAGATGCGCCGACTTTAAAGCCGCAAAGCCGCCCTTCGGGGCGGCTTTGGCTTTCGACTTGACGTATCCCTCGCCGCGGAAAGACGCGAAGAGACGAGACAATCCTATTGCATTTTAAGACACTTGACCATATAATTAACCGGTCGAAAAAGGAGGATACTATGAAAAAAGCAGTTTTCGTTCTCGCTTTGTCGTTAGCCGCGGCGACGGCGTGGGGCACGTTCGGCGACGTATTAGCATCGTTCCCGGGCCCGGGCGACAACCCGCTCGCGTTGGCGTGGGACGGCCGGTACCTTTGGTGCACCACCCAATTCCCGGACCGCACCTTCCGGATTAACCCTAACAACGGAAGCGTCGTATCGTCCTACGCGACGGGCTTAGGTTTCAGCGCGCGCGGCTTGACCTGGGCCAACGCGAGTCTTTACGACGGCCGCTACAGCCCCAACTACATCAACAGACGTAATACGTTGGGCAGCATCCTGAGCTCGTTCCCTATTTCCAACTACTTCGGCGGCCTTAGCTACGACGGTAGGTACTTATGGGCCACGTCGACGTCCCCGCGCGCGTTCTGGCGCGTTACGACCACCGGGTCCCGCGTCAGCTCTTTCGCGGCCGCTTTCTATCCGTTCGACCCCGGGTTCGTCGGCAACTACTTATATTGCGGTACTCACCAACCATCCCACCTTATATACAAGCTCACTACTACCGGTTCCATCGTGGCATCGGCAGCGCCGCCGGCCAATTACCCGTGGGGTTGCTGCAGCGACGGCAAATACCTGTGGATATCCACCACGTCAGGTAGCCCCCGGGTCTGGAAGTTGGGTTTGGGGTATACCGCCGTCGCGCCCGCGTCGCTCGGGAGGGTTAAGGCCGTCTTCCGTTAACGGTAAAAATAAGACGACGTGAAAAGCCGCCCCTAAGGGCGGCTTTTCTACGGAATATAAAAAGCATCCTATTCCCCGGCGCTTAGTCCTGCACCGCCCAAGAGATTCGCCGGGGCGTACGCCGCCAATTTACCTTGACATGGGAGCCCTTCTCTTTTAAATTTGCAATAAGTTTTTTTATGGCTTCAGCATCGGAAAAACGACCGGCACGGCAAAGCGCCGGTCAAAAAAAAACCCCCGTCCTCCACTTCGCGTCGACGCACGACACTATTATGGCGGAAAGGCTCGCGAGCCTACGCGGCTTCGCCGCGGAGGTAATACCCCGGCCGCCGGCTAAGGTGGGCCGGTGCGGCGTTGCCCTCCGAGTGGCCGCGGCCGACCTGGACGCGTTGACCGAAATATTCGCTAAGCAAGGGTTGGCCGACTTCGACGTCGCGGAAGGTTAACGCCAATATGCCCATCGAAGACGAAAAAGAAGCAGCGGCGTTGGCGGAAAGACTTGCCCGGGAAATGGTCGCGTCGTTAGACGCCGGCATGCTTAGCGAGGCCAAGGCTACGGGAATGGCGACCTCCGTCTTCGCGCGCGAGCTCGAGGAATACCGCGCGAAGTTCAACGAGCGGGTCGCGCCCGCGCTCGCGGCGAAAGACCTCTTCGGCGTCGCGGCGTCGCGGTTGCTAATAGAAAAGAAATGACGAAGCGGGCCGCGTGATACCGGGCGGCCGGCGGTTCAAAACCCGCCTTTGGCGGCTTCTTTGCCGCCTGAACGCGCTCGAGCCCCGGCAATGACGCCGAATATAACGCAGGCGAAAAAGGCCGCGGCCGCGCCAACTCCCGCTCCCGCGACGACACGCCCTACGTACGACAATTGCGGCGCCCGCGCGAGCGCCGGGTTCGGCCCAAGCGCGCCGCCGTAGACGGGAACGAACGGCGCGACGCCGGCCGCCAAGACAAGCGCCGCAGCCGTCAACCAAAATCCGCCCCGCCACGAACGCGGCCGCCAAGACGGCGCGCGCCCGTCCCCCCGATAACCGCGGCTCGAGGCGACGGCGTATCCCCAGGCGGCCAAAACGCCCTCAGCCGCGGTCAACGTCAGGCCGGCCAAAATCGCCCGCGACGCCCCGTCGGAAGTGCCTAAGCCGCCGGCGAACGCCGCCGCCAGCGAGGCAAAAGCGACCGCCGGCGCCCCCGCCGCGCCGACCGCGAAGGCCAATACGTAACCGGCCCCCTCGGAAGGAAAGACCCTTTTCAAATTAACATAAGCCCACCAGACCAGCCAGGGCGCCGCCGCGGCGTGGGTGAACAGGTTGACACCCACCGCGGCCCAATCCAGGTGCGGGGCGACGACGCCCGAGGCGAGGGTCGCCGCGGCGAGGGAGCAGACCGCGACCTCGACACCGAAGACGACGACGGCGAAGCCCACCGCGACGACGCTCCCGCCGAGGGCGTATCGGTCGTGAAGCGGAAACTCGAGCAATCCGAGCGCGGCTATCAGCGCCGCGCCGCCCACCAATACCCAGATACCCGGCGGCGCGCGGCGCAAGCGGACGACCGCCGCCGCGAGCGAGGCGACGGCCGCGACCCACGCCAACGCGCCCAGCCAGGCCGGGACCGTTCCAACGGCGACGTACATCTACGAGGACCCTCCCGCCAAAAGTTCCGCCGCCGCGCCCGTTACCGCGGCGGCCGTTATCGCCTCCATGCAATAATGCCGGTCCTGGAAGCAACGCGGCGACTTACACCCGAGGCAGGGCGAATCGCCTACTATAGCGCGGTAGGGGACGCCGAGCGGCGACCACATCGTCGCGTCGCCCGGGCCGTAGAGGGCGACCACCGGCGTCCCCATCGTCGCGGCGATGTGGACCGGCGCGGTATCGAGCGTAATCACCAGGTCCGCCTCAGCCACGAGCGCAAACGTCTCGAGGAGCGGCAAACCTGCGGCGCAAACGGCCCTCCCCGGCCCTATCTCCGCCGCTATCGCCGCCGCGGCCTCGCGTTCGTCGGGCCCTCCCGTAACGAACAACCGCGGCACGCCCCACCTCGCCAACTCCCGCCCCACCTCGAGCCAACGTTCACGTCGCCAGAGGTACGACGGGTTGGCCGCGCCGGGGTGCAAAATCACGAGCGGCCTCTCGTCCGCGCCGCCCGCGAGGCCGATAAACGCCGCGACCCGTTCGCGCGGCCCCGCGCCCGGCTCGAACTCCGGATACGCTTCCGGCTTCGGCGCCTCCGCGTCAACCAAGCGCAGCCATATTTCCGCGGCGTGAACCTCCGGCCACGCGGCGTCGTACAGGAACGCGGGAACGTTAGCCCTCGGCGGCGGCGGCCACCTCTCCGTCAACGTACCGCCCCGCGCCGCGTAGTCGTAACCGACGACCCTCCCCGCCCCGGCGAACCACGCGAGGTACGGCGACCACCGGTCGGGAACGAAAACGTACGCGGCGGCGGCGCCGAACCGTCGGCATTCCCGTGCGGCCCGAAGGAGACCGCGTACGCCGGGGGCCGCGACGATGACGCGCGCTACCAAACGGTCGGCTTCACAGAGGGGAGCGAGAGAGGGGCGGCAAACTACGGCGATTTCGCCGTCGGGATATTTCTCTCGCAGGGCGGCCAGCGCGGGCCTCGTTACCAGCGTATCGCCGATGCGAAGGACGCGTTCGACGGCGAGAATGCACCCTTCGCGCGCGGCCGGCTTACGGGCCAGCGGCCGCACCAACTCCAGCAGGGGGCGCAACGTACGCCAAGCCGCGGCCTCGGCGGCGCGCCGTTTCCTAAGCCGCCTTTTGAACCGCTCTATGCGGGCGGCCGCCCTCGACGGCGCGGTCATTTAACTTGACCCGGGTTATAAACAATTTTTATAATAAGAAAAAGAACCGGCGAACGAAAACCATCGGCGCGGCGCGCCGGGGGCCAGTGTGGCCCGGGCGGCCGCGCCCGCGCTTTGAACCCCGACCCGGGAGGCGCCCGCTTCGCCCTACTCCAAAACGAAACCGGCTCGGCCCAAGGCCGCCTCGAGCTCCTCGAAGCCGGAATCCAAAAAAGTGCCCGCGCCGTTGTAGTCCTGGACGCCGCCGTTGAAGGTCTTGACGTAGTTGCGTTGGATGCCCGTGCCGCAGCGGCTCAACGCCGTCATATAAAGCTCGAACGCGCCGGCGATAAGTTTATGCGCTTCGTCGAAACCGGCGGGGACCGCGAGTGCGTCCAGCTCGTCCTTGATCTTGCTCAGGTCGTCGATTATCACTTCGAGCTTCCAAACGATCTTGTCCCGTTCGTCCTGGTCGAGGTCGCTGGGGGGCCAGACGAGGTATAGCTGTGCGTCAATCAACTTAGCGTTGAACCGGGCGGTTATATCTTGGACCGTATCGGAATAAGCGAGTATGGGGTCTTCGAGGCCCTGGGCCGAGGCGACGGCCGCCGCGACCACTAAGCTGGAGAGGACAACGAAAAGTCTCTTGCGCATACTATCAACCCCTTGTAATACTCGAAACCGCGACGCCCCGATTTTACTTGATATCGGGCGCAAGGGCAAGGATAATTCGCCGGATAAGTCCTCCCGGCGAGCCGCATTTAGTTACGTGATGACAACCAGGGAAATCTTATTGGAGATATATCGGCGGCTGGACGCGGCGTATGGCGACCAGCGTTGGTGGCCCGGCGAGACGCCCTTCGAGGTCGCGGTGGGCGCCATCCTCACGCAGAACACCGCGTGGCCCAACGTCGAGAAGGCCATAGCGAACCTGAAAGAGGCCGGCCTTCTGGACCCGGCGAAATTGGCCGCGCTGCCGGCGCCGGCCGTCGCGCCGTTGATAAAACCCGCCGGCTATTATAACGTTAAGGCCGGGCGCCTCCGGCGATTCCTCGATTTCCTTTTCGAAGAATACGACGGCGACGTCGCGGCGATGGCGCAAGAGGCCCTGGTTACGATCCGGCCGAAACTCCTCGCCGTACGCGGCATAGGCCCGGAAACCGCCGACTCCATTTTGCTCTACGCCTGCGGCCTGCCGACTTTTGTCGTCGACGCGTACACCTACCGCGTACTTCGGCGCCACGGCCTCGCGGACGACGCCGCCACCTACGACGAGTTAAAAGAGCTCTTCGAGTCCAATCTGGAGGCGGACGTACGATTATATAACCAATACCACGCGCTTCTTGTCCGCGCAGGTCGCGAAAGGTGCCGCCGGCGCGAGCCGCTTTGCGAGGGATGTCCGCTGGCAGGATTCAACGTCGCCGACCGGCCTTAGAAATTGCGCGAAACGAAAACGGCCGACCGCCGCGCTACGCGTCCGCAGAATATATAACGTTCCGCCGACCGGCGTCGTCCTCTATGATCAAGGCGCCGTCGTCCGTCAGGTCCAAAGCGGTGCCGGCGAGGCCCGTACCGGCTATGCGGATACGCCGGCCCAACGTTACGTTCCGTCCCCGCCAGGCCGCCAACACCGGCTTAGGGCCGGCGCTAAGCCAACGCTCGAGCCAACGGCCCAACTCGTTGACGACGGCCGCGGCCAGCGCGTTCCTATTGACGTCGCGCGCGCCGGCCATAACGAGCGACGTTACGGGATATAACACCTTGCCGGGCAAGTCGAACGGACATTGGAAGACGTTGACGCCTACGCCGACCACCGCTGCCGCGGCGTCGCCGTGCGATTCTATCAGTACGCCGCCCAACTTCGCGCCCTCCCAAACCAGGTCGTTGGGCCACTCCAACTTCGGCGTCAGACCCGCGACCGAGGCGACGGCGTCGACCACGGCCACGCCCGTCAGTAACGGGAGTAGCGTTATACCGCGGGAGAGATATTGCTTTTCGAGTATGCTCGACAAGTAAAGGCCGAGGCGGCGGGGCGATGACCAGTTGCGGCCGTACCTGCCGCGGCCCGCGGTTTGCTCTTCCGCGAGCAAGACGACGCCGTGGGACCCGGCCTCGGTGACGAGTTCCCGCGCCTTCGCCATGGTACTAGTCACGGAATCGTAAACGTGGACGACCTTTCCCACTCGGCCCTCGACGAGATTCGCGACGGCATCGGCATCCAGTCGCGGGGGCAGGTCGCGGCGGTAACCCCGGCGTTCGTCGCCTGCGACGCGCGCGCCGAGCCCTCGGAGTTCTTCGACCGCGGCCGCCAACTCGCCGGGCGCGAGCGAGGACGCCGCGGCAAGCTCCGCGCTCGAAACACTACCCTTGGTCGGCAAAGCCTCGTAGAGGAGGCCGAGTCGTTCCCGCCTGCCGTCGCCCATCACCGTTATATTAAACCAACTCGCGAATCGCGTCAAGGCGGTAGATTATGGAAGAGAAGCTCAAGAAACTATGGGAGGTAGTTGCGCGGTTGCGGGCCGAGTGCCCGTGGGACCGGGAGCAAACGCCCGCGTCGATGCGCCGCTTCCTCATCGAGGAGGCGTACGAAGCGGCGGAAGCGATCTCGGAGGGCGACGACCGAAGCCTAAAGGAAGAGTTGGGCGACATCCTCTTGCACGTATTCTTCCACGCGCGTATGGCCGAAGAGCGGGGCGCGTTTACGGTAGCCGACGTCGCCGATTGTATTACGGATAAATTGACGCGGCGGCATCCCCACGTCTTCGGCGCCGCCGAGGTCTCCGGCCCGGACGAAGTGGTAATCAATTGGGAAACGATAAAGGGACGCGAGGAAACGGGCCGGCGGCTGCTCGACGGCATCCCCAAGAACCTTCCGCCGATGCTCCGCGCGCGCCGCATCCAGGACCGCGCGCGCTCGGTCGGCTTCGAGTGGGAGGACCCGCGCGGCGTGTTGGACAAAATCGAAGAAGAGATCGCCGAACTAAAGGACGAAGTCGAGGGCCGTGACCGCGGCCGCCTCCGCGCCGAAGTGGGCGACCTGTTCTTCTCTTTGATAAATTTATGCCGCTACGTGGATATAGACGCGGGCGAAGCCCTCAACCTGACGAACGACGAGTTCATCCGGCGCTTCCACGCCGTGCAGGACGCGCTCGCCGCCCAGGGAGTGGAGCTCGCCGACGCGACGCTCGAGCAGATGGAGGAGAAGTGGCAAGCGGCTAAATAAAGAGCACGACCAGGCCGCTTATTGAAGTATCGAAAAACCCGCCGTAGGGCGGGTTTCCCCGTGAAAAAGAGGACTAATCCAGCGTGGCGGCCGGTTCCTCGGCCTCCTCGCCCACCGTGAGGATGCGGACGCGCCGAATGACGTCGCCCTGCGCCATCTCGTCGACGACGTCCATCCCCGTCACGACGACGCCAAAGACGCAGAAGTCCGGCTCGAGGCGGGGCGCGTCCGATTTCAGAATGAAGAACTGCGTCGGGCTCGCGTCGCCGTATACCATCTGCCCCGTCTCCTCGTCGACCCGCGCCAAGCGGGCCATCGATACGGCGCCGCGCACGCATTTGCGTTCGTCCGGCTCTAGCGCCAACTTGATGTCGGGGTTCTCGCGCCCTACCAGCCTCGCGTCGCCCGCCTGGACGACGAAGTCCGGGACGACGCGGTGGAAGACGATGCCGTCGTAGAACCCGTCCTCGACGAGCGCGATGAAGTTGGCCGCGGTCTCGGGCGTTTCGTCGACCAAGAGTTGAATCTCGACGATGCCGCCGTCGTCGACCTCGAGCGCCGCGACCTTCGTGCCGGCCGGCAGCTGCCCGGCCTCCGCGGAGAGCTCGGGCAGGGCTTCTTCTTCCTCGTACGCGATGGCGTCGAACAACGGCTGGTCCTCGGCCTCCGAGGCGAGGGCAAGGCCCGGTACGACGAGGGCCGCCGCCATTAGTGCGAAAGCGTAACACCTCATATGCGACCTCCGAAGCTTTTACGATCTTATAGTGATACTATATTTTAAAAGCGGCGTCATGTCCACCGCAGAAATTTGGAAAAGCCCGCCGCGCGGCGGGCTATTTCTTACCGGCGCACCAACCCGTAGGAAGCCTAAGCCGCCGGCTCCTCGGCTCCCTCAGCGACGGTGAGGACCCGAATCCGTTTTATGACGTCGCCCTCCTTCACCTTGTCGACGACGTCCATCCCCGTCACGACGACGCCGAAGACGCAGAAGTCCGGCTCGAGGTGAGGGGAGTCGCCCGTGAGGACGAAGAACTGCGTCGGGCTCGTGGGGCCGTATTCCTCCGAGCCGGGGACCCCGCCCCGCGCCATGGATACGGCGCCGCGGACGCACTTGCGCTTATCCTTCTCGACGTCGAGGGTGATGTCGGGGTTGACGCGGCCCACCAGCGTCGCGTCGCCGGCCTGAACGACGAAGTCGGGCACGACGCGGTGGAAGGGGAGGCCGTCGTAGAATTTCTCGCCGACGAGTTTGATGAAGTTGCCCGCGGTCTTGGGCGTCTCCGCGGTGAACAGTTCTATTTCGACGAGGCCGTCGGGCAACTCTATTACGGCGACCTCGGTTCCGGGCGCAAGTTCGCCCTTGGCCTTTTCGGACAACGCGAGGGGCGTTTCGGGCTCTTCCGCCGCGGCCGCGGTTTCCGCGGGCGCCTCAGCCGTCGCGGGCGCCTCGGCTTTCTTCCGGCACCCCGCGAAGGAAACCGCAAGGGCAAAAACAACCGCGGCTAAGACAATAACGTTAAAATGCTTCATAATAATGACCTCCTAAGTAGGGAATCCGTTAAGACGGTCGACAGAAATATATATAAATCGTTCCGGCTTGTCCAGCTTTAAAATACGGTTACTATAAATTCGCTTGACGCCAAGGCGTAGTTATAATAAACGTAACTAAATATTATTATGGCCCCTCGACTGGGCCCGCGAGGCGGAATTGCCGATAAGCAGAAGATATCAAGCCATCGCGTTGGCGGTTATAATCTTAACCGCCGGGGCCGTCGTTAGTTGGTGGTGGCCGCTACCCTTTGAGCGGCTTCTACCTGCTGGCCCGGCCGTAGCTCTCCTCTTGCTGGCTTTCGCCTCGGGGTACGTGGACGCTACGTTAGGTATGGGCTACGGCGTAACGCTCGCGCCGATCTTGATACTCCTGGGGTACGAGCCGCTGGCCGTCGTCCCGGCGGTCGTGGCGTCGCAGCTCGTACTGGGCTCCGTAGCGGCGTTCGCCCACCATACCATCGGCAACGTCGACTTCAGGCCCGGGACGAGGGCTTTTTGGATAACGCTGGCTCTGGTATCGACTTCGGTCGCCGGGACGGTGGGCGCCGCGGCGCTGGCGGTCCGCATCCACGAACGCGTCCTCGAAGCTTGGATCGGAATCGTCGTCTTGGGCGTGGGCGTCGCGACGCTCGCGACTTTCGGCCGACACGCGAAATTTTCGTGGCCCAAGATCGTATTGCTGGGCGGCTTCGCCGGCTTCAATAAGGGCACGACGGGGAGCGGCTACGGCCCGGTCGTAACCGGCGGCCAGATCCTATTCGGCATCTCTACGGCCAACGCCGTGGCGATTACGACGTTAGCCGAGACGATAGCTTGCATGGCGGGCTCGCTGACGTACCTCTGCGGCAGCGGCGATGTCAGTTGGAATTTGACCCCTTTCTTGGCCGTGGGCGCGGTGGCCGCGGTGCCCTTTTCCGCGCTGACCGTTAGGGTGCTCAAACCCCTTCAGTTGAAAATTTCCGTCGGCGTCTTGGCCTCGGCGCTGGGTACGTTACTCCTTCTTAGGATGTTCGTGTTCTAGCGAACGCCCTCCCTCCGCGGGCATTTTTTTTATTGCATTTAGACGAGTAATACGATATAGTAAGTAGGATAAGCTTATATTCTTTATTAAAATTGGGAGCGAATACGCGGTCAAATTCGCTTAGGAGACGTCGGCGAGCGTGGTGGACTCGAGCTTTTGCGCCGCGTAGTCGCGTATGGCTTTCAACACGGCGATAAGCTTGCTCTCCTTCTCTACCGGCGTTGCCCCGTAGAAGTATTCGCTTACGGAATCGGTGGGGGCGAGCGCGCCGTCGAAGAGGCGGATGATTTCCGCTAAGGTTATGGCGTCGGCCGGCTTCGCGAGGCGATAGCCGCCGCGTTGCCCCTTGGAACTCCTGACGTACCGGGCGCGCTTCAGCGCGAGCATAATTTGCTCGAGGTATTTGTGGGGAATAATTTGCGCCCCGGCTACCGTTTCGACGGTTATGTAATCCTGGGAGTAGTTCCTGGCGAGATAGAGCAACGCCAAGAGAGCGTACTCGCTGCGCGTAGTAAGTCTCATAAAATCCGCTCCAATAATCGAGTATCCCTATAGGGATAATAATACATATTCCCTTCGGAGTCAAGGTTTTAACCCGGCAGCGTGGGCCGGCTCCATCCCTGAGAAGACGAACCGTTCCTTGTAAACGCTCTAAGGAGAACGTATGAAAAAGGCTACGATCATTTGGCTTTTGTTCGTCGTCGCTTTTTTGGGCGTCGTCGCCGTCCACGCCGCGGTAACCAAGGGCGAGGTCCCCCAAGGGCGGACTATCGAACTCGTCTCGTGGCTCGCGCTGGGAATTTTGCTCATCGCGTTCGGCTGCGAACTAGTCGACTCGACTTTAGGTATGGGCTACGGCACGACGCTCACGCCGGTGTTGTTGCTCTTCGGCTTCACGCCGCTGCAGGTCGTCCCGGCGGTTCTACTTTCGGAACTGGTCACCGGCATATCGGCGGCCTTCGCCCACCACCGCGCGCGCAACGTCGACCTAAGGCCCGGCACGCGGGCCTTCAAGGTGGCGATGGTTTTAGCGGCTTGTTCCGTCGTCGGGACCGTCATAGCCGTCCTAATAGCGACTAACATCCCCAGGATAGTACTCAAGACGTGGATCGGCCTGTTAGTCTTGGCCGTAGGCATTTTAATTTTAGTACAGTTGGTGCGCCGGGCGCTGGTACGGTTCTCGTGGGCGAAGGTCCTGGCGGTGGGGACGCTGGCCTCGTTCAACAAAGGAATGAGCGGCGGCGGCTACGGCCCGCTCGTTTGCGGCGGCCAGCTCCTCTCGGGCATCGAGAGTAAAAACGCGATCGCGATAACGTCGCTCGCGGAGGGCCTGACCTGCGTCGTCGGCGTCACCGCATATTTATTGACCAAGGAAATATTCCCGTGGCGGCTGGCGCTGCCGTTGGCCGTCGGCGCGCTCTGCTCGGTGCCGCTCTCGGCGTTCGCGGTGAAAAAAATAAAGGCCAAGCCGTTGACCATCGCCATCGGCGTATTGACGACGTTCCTCGGCATCTTCACGCTACTCAAAACTTACGTTTTTTAACGCCACGGCTAATACGACGGCCGGGCCCCGAGCCCGGCTTTTTTTGTTGCAACCTTTCAGGCCGCGGAACCGTATTACGTAATGAAACGAGCGAGAAAATCCGGAGGCGACGAAATGTACAAATCCTTTATCATAAACCTTTTGGCGATATCCGCCGTTCTGGCTTTATTTTTCCTTTTCCTGGCCCGCGCCGCGGCGCCGACCGTGACCCAAGGCCAACGGCCAAACACGAACGCGGTTGAAGCGCGGCCCCCGGCCGACGCGATCGTCATCAAGGCCTATCCCCCGGACGCGGTCGTAATCGAAGCCCTCCCGCCGAACTAAGGAAATCAACCCCTCTCTTAGCGCGAAGCCCGCCGAAAGGCGGGCTGTTTTTAGCGCTAACCGGCCCAGTCCCCTCGTCATTCGAACGACCTTTTAACGACTGCCCCGACCACCTGGCGGGCGTTCCGCGCGCTACGGAGGCGCGCGCGCCGGTGAACCGCGTCGCCCACCCGCCGCATCCACGCCAATTCCTCCTCGTCCATCGGGCCGCGCGCGAGCGTCGCCACGGCTTCACTTACCTCCGCGGCGCTCGCCGGGCCCGTCGTCACACAATCCACTACGGAATGGCTCAGGACGAAACGGTAGCAATCGCTCGCGCGGGGTGTGGCTTCGCCCCCGGCCGTTGCCCCCGGATCAAGCAATCGTCCCTGCTTCGTCGCGTTGAAGACGACGATGCCTGGGCGGTCTTCCTCGTCCAATTCGGCAAATATTTCCTCTTCGGCGCCGCGGTGGGCCGCGCTGTAGCGGAGGTGGAAGACGTCGAATCTCCTGTCGGCCGCGAGCTCGGCGAAGAGCGCGCGGCGGTGGCTCGAGACGCCGAGGAATCGAAACATGCCGACCTGTTTCATCTTGGCGGCCCTTTCCATAACCCGCGCGCCCGGCGCGCGCCGGTACATCCCGAGTAATAACACGTCGGCGTAATCGAGGCCGAGGGCCCGCAGCCCCCGGCGGGCGCTCGCCTCCAGGAAGCCCGGCGACCGCCAAAACACCTGAAGGCACACGACGAGTTCGTCGCGCCGGCCCCGCGCGCGGAGGTTCCTTATCGCATCCGCCATGCTTTTACGGCGCAGCGCTCCCCACCAGAAGTAATTGCAACCGCGCTCGAAGGCATCCTCGTAGGCCGAGGGGGGCGCGCCGTAAGAGGCGCCGAAGCCGACGGGGCCGACGATTAACCCCGTATCGCCGAGGCTTCGAGGCGAACTGAACGATTCCGCCATAGTTCTATCTACTGCGCCATAGGAGCGTATATATTTGATTTATATATGGCGTTAAGTTATAATTAACGCTAATAATCATTAGCAACTTTACCCTCCTGAAACGTAATAAAAATGGGCCTTTTTAACAAGAAGAAAACGCGCCGCGTCTGCGTCGTCGGCTTAGACGGCGTCCCACACTCGCTGCTCGAGAAGCTTATAGCCGAGGGCGTGACGCCTCGCCTCGCGGAAATCGGCCGGGCCGGCCCTTTCGCCCGGATGACGGTAACGCTGCCCGAGATCTCCGCGGTATCGTGGCCCTCATTCGCCACCGGCCTGAACCCCGGCGGCCACGGCGTCTTCGGCTTTACGGACCTCAAGCCGGGCACGTACGACGTCCGCTTCACGAGCTCAGCCGACGTCAAGGCGCCGACCATCTGGGACCGCCTCGGCCGCGTCCGGAAGCGCGCCGTCGTCGTCAACCAACCCTCCACCTACCCCGCAAGTTCCATCAACGGCGCGCTCGTCGCCGGCTTCGTCGCCGTAGACTTCGACCGCGCGATAATGCCGCCGCCCCTCCGGCCCAAACTGCGCCGGCTCGGCTACGAAATAGACATAGACACGGTCAAATGCCGCGAAGACCACGACCTGCTGCAAAAACAGCTCACGGCGACGCTCGACGGCCGCCGCCGGGCCGCGATCCTACTTTGGGAAAACGAAACCTGGGACTACTTCGAGCTCGTCGTTACGGGCACGGACCGCCTCCAGCATTACCTCTGGGACGCGCTCGCCGACGCCGAGCACCCCCGCCACGACTTCTGCCTCAGCTACTACCGCGAAGTCGACCGGCTCGTCGGCGATATGTTCGCCCGCGCGCGGGAGGCGGCCGCGGCGTTCTACCTCCTCTCCGACCACGGCTTCTGCGCCGCCGAGCAAGAGGTCTACCTGAACACCTGGCTCGCGCAGGAGGGCTTCCTCTCCTTCGAGGGGGACAAAAACGACTCCCTCGCGGGGCTCGCGGCCGGGACGCGGGCCTTCGCCCTCGACCCCAACCGCATCTACGTGAACGTCGCCGGCAAATACCCCCGCGGCGCGGTACGGCCCGGCGACGTCGGGGCGGTCAAAGCGGAGATAAGGAACCGCCTTACCGCACTGAGTTACAAAGGCCGTCCCGTCATCAAAAAGGTTTTCGACCGCGACGAGATCTACGACGGGCCGTACACGGAAAAAGGTCCGGACTTAGTTGCCGTCGCGCATCACGGCTTCGACGTCAAAGCCCACCTCGGCAAAAGCGAAGTCTTCGCCAAGACGAATCTCAGCGGCATGCACACCTACGACGACGCCGTCTTCTGGTCGGCCCAACCGCCCCCGGACGACGTTGTGATCACGGACATCGCGGCCCTTATCCTGGCGAATTATTAATCCCCGCGGATGTACTCTCGAGCGAAACTCGCAACGGCCTTAGGAGGCGCGCTGGCGCTCGCGCCCGCGGCGTTCGGCTACGTCGGCCCGGGCGCCGGCTTCGCCGTCGTCACGTCGTTCTTCGCGGTCTTCGCGAGCTTGGCGTTGGCGGCCTTCGCGTTTCTAACGCTGCCCTTCCGTCGCCTCGTACGGGCCTTAAGGCGGCGCCGGGCGTTCGCTAAGGCGCGCGTCAAGCGCGTAATCGTCCTAGGTTTGGACGGCCTTTCGCCCGACGTCGTGCGCAAGATGATGGCCGAAGGTAAACTCCCGAACTTCGCCCGCCTCGCCCGGGAGGGCACGTTCAAACCCCTCGGGACGACCGTACCTGCGGTATCGCCGGTGGCGTGGTCTTCTTTCCAAACCGGCACCTCGCCCGCGCGGCACAACATCTTCGACTTCCTAAGCCGCGACCGGGCAACCTACCTGCCGGACCTGTCCTCGGCGCGCGTCGGGCCGCCCCGCCGCCATCTCAACCTGGGGAAGTTCCGCGTACCTCTCGGAAAACCGTCCGTCCGGCTCCTCCGTAAGAGCAAACCCTTCTGGAAAATCCTGGGGGACCACGGCGTCTTCTCCAACGTCATCCGCGTACCCATCACCTTCCCGCCCGAGAAGTTCCACGGCGTCTCGCTCTCGGCGATGTGCGTGCCGGACCTCCTCGGGACGCAGGGCACGTTTTCCTACTATTCGGAAGAGGACGACGCGTGCGTGAGCGAGGGGGGCCAGTGTATAAGGGTCAACCGGAACGGCCGCGAGGTGTCGTCGTACCTGCTCGGGCCGGACAACCCCATAAAACGCAAACGCGAACAGCTGCGGCTGCCCTTCAAAGTCAAGGCCGACGGCGACGGCCGGGCGACGTTGTCCCTCGACGGTTCCCGCATAAAACTAAAAGTGGGCGAGTACTCCGAATGGACGCCCGTGGCGTTTCGCGCCGGCCTGGGCGTACGCGTGCGCGGCATCGCGCGCTTCCTCGTCAGGTCGCTCGAGCCCTTCGCGATGTACGTTACGCCCATCAACGTCGACCCGGACCGGCCGGCGCTGCCGATATCTCACCCCTACGTCTACGCGGTTTATCTCTCGAAACTTATCGGCCGCTACGCCACCCTCGGCTTAGCCGAAGACACCTGGGCCTTGAACGAGGGCGTCATAGACGAGGGCGAGTTTCTCGAGCAAGTGTGGCGCCACCACGACGAGCGCCGACGCATGTTCTTCGACGCGCTCGCCAAAACCCGCCAGGGCGCCGTCGTGTGCGTCTTCGACACGCCGGACCGGGTCCAGCATATGTTCTTCCGCTACCTCACGCCCGGCCACCCGGCGAACGCCGGTAGAGATACGGAAAAATACGCCGGCGCAATAGAGGACATGTACGTAAAAATGGACGAGCTCGTCGGCGCCACCGTCGCCGAACTCGGCCCGGGCGACCTCCTGCTCGTGATGTCGGACCACGGCTTCGTGTCCTTCGCGCGCGGCGTAAACGTCAACGCGTGGCTCAAGCAGGAAGGTTATTTGGTAATGAAGGACGGCGCCGAGGGCGGCAAATGGCTGGCGGGCGTCGATTGGAGCCGCACGAAAGCGTACGCGCTGGGTCTCGGCGGTATATACGTCAACGTCAAGGGTCGCGAGGCCCGGGGAATTGTACCGCGCGAAGAAGTGCCGGCCCTCAAAAAAGAAATCGCGGAAAAACTAGCCGGCCTCCGCGACGAGGGGCGAGGCGACGTGGCGGTGCGCGAGGTCTACGACCTCGGCGCGATATACGACGGCCCGTATCTGGACGGCGGGCCGGAGCTCGTCGTCGGCTACAACGCCGGCTACCGCGCCAGCTGGGCCTCGGCCACGGGCGGCACCGGCGGCGACATCCTCGAAGACAACGCCAAGGCCTGGTCCGGCGACCACTGCGTAGCAAGCGACCTCGTGCCCGGCGTCTTCTTCTCGAACGCCCGCGTCGCGACGGCGCGGCCGCGAATCGTAGACATCGCGCCGACGGTATTGGACCTCTTCGGCGTCGGGGTCCCTACCTATATGGAGGGGCGGGCGCTCGAGCTGGAACTTGCGCCGGCCCCAGACCGCGAGGCGCCGGTTGAAAATGAAAAGGCGTGATTTTTTAAAAGTAACCGGGACCGGCGCCGCGGTGGCCGCGGCGGGCGGCGTCGCGCCCCTCCTGGAAGCCTGCGCCGGTAAGGCCAGGCCGCTCGGGCGCAAAGTCATCGTCCTCGCCATCGACGGCATGGACCCTGATCTCGTTCGGCGCTTCGTCGCGCGCGGCGGCATGCCCACGTTCAAAAAGTTCATCGAGGGCAACACTTTCATGCCGCTGGGCACGAGCCTGCCGCCGCAGAGCCCGGTGGCCTGGTCCGACTTCATCGCCGGCGCGGGGCCGGGGGTCCACGGCATCTACGACTTCATCCACCGCGACCCGGAAACTATGCTCCCCTACCTCTCCATATCGCGTTCGACTCCCCCCTCCAAAACCGTGAAGCTCGGCCGCCTCGTCATTCCCCTCGCGGGCGGCAAGGTCGAAAACCTGCGCCGCGGGCCGTGCTTCTGGGAAGTCCTCGCCCGAAACGACGTCCCGGCCACGGTATTCAAGTGCCCCTCGAACTTCCCGCCGGTGAAGGTTCGCGCGAAGACGGTCTCCGGGCTGGGCACGCCGGACATCCGCGGCACCTACGGCACGTTCTCCTACTACACCGACGACCCACCCGCGAACGCCGACGAGTTTACGGGCGGAGAGTGTATCCCGATAAGGCTGTGGGAAGACGCCTTTACCGCGGACCTGACCGGCCCGGCCAACACTTTCCGCGAGAACTCGCCGCCGGCGAAACTTCGCCTTACGGTCCACCGCGACCCGGAACGCGACGTAGCGAAGATAACGTGGGGCGGCGACGAGGTTATCCTCAAAAGAGGAGAGTGGAGCGGCTGGCGGCGGGTTCGCTTCAAGCTGGCGGGGCCGCTCGCGGACGCCGTGGGTATGGTTCGATTTTACTTAAAAGAGGTGCGGCCCCATTTCCGGCTCTACGTCTCCCCCGTCAACATCGACCCCCTCGAGCCGGCGCTGCCCATAAGCACGCCGGGCGGCTACGCGGCGCAGGTCGCCCGACGCGCGGGCCGGTACTACACCCAGGGGTTCCCCGAAGATACGAAGGCCCTCTCGCACGGCGTCTTCGAGGAGGAGGAGTACCTCGCACAGGCCGAAATCGTGTTGCGTGAACGCCTCGCCTGTCTCGAGGAAACGCTGGCCGACTTTGACGACGGCTTCTTCTACTTCTACTTCTCCAGCATCGACCAAGACACCCATATGATGTGGCGGACGATGGACCCCAAGCATCCGCTGTACCAACCCGACGCGCCGCCCGAGGTCAAGGGGGCCGTCGAGCACTTCTACCGCGCGATGGACGGCGCGCTGGCGAAGGTACTGGCCAAAGTCGACGACAAGACGACGTTCTTCATCATCTCGGACCACGGCTTCGCGCCCTTCTACCGCGAGTTCAACCTCAACACCTGGCTCCTCGATAATGGATATATCGCGCTCGCGGACCCTTTCCGCCGGGCCGAGACCGAGTTCCTCGACAACATCGACTGGGG
>CAZWAM010000017.1:20987-33234 GCA_964631855.1 uncultured bacterium
TCGCGGACCCTTTCCGCCGGGCCGAGACCGAGTTCCTCGACAACATCGACTGGGGGCGAACCGTGGCCTACGGCCTGGGTTTGAACAGCCTTTACCTCAACCTCCGCGGCCGCGAGCCACGCGGCATAGTCGAACCCGGGGAGGCGGCCGCGCTCGCCGCGAAAATCGCCGCCGAGCTCGAGGCGTACCGCGACCCGGAGACCGGGGAACGAGCTCTGGTCAAGGTTTACAAAAGCCGCAACTGTTACCGAGGTCCCGCCGCGGCCGAGGCGCCCGAGTTGGTGTTGGGGTTCGCCCGCGGGTATCGCCTCGCCGATGACTCCGCCGCGGTCGAGTTCCCGAAACGGATATGCAAGGTGCGCGAGGACAAGTGGGCCGCGGACCACTGCATCGACCCCGCTCACGTACGCGGCGTATTGTTCGCCAACCGGCCGGTGGCCGCGAAGGCGCCCGCCCTCAAGGACCTCGCGCCCACCATACTCAAAGAGTTCGGCCTCGAGCCGCCGCGCGAGATGACGGGCAGGCCGATACTCGGCTAGGAGGCATTATGGCGAAAATAAAAATCGACGGCGAACTGTGGGACCGGGTCAAGAAGGTGGCGGAGGCCGCGGGTTACGCGTCGCCCGAGGAGTTTGTGGCCCACGTCCTCGAGAAGGAAACGGCGGCGCTCGAAGGGGCCGACGCCGACGAGGAAGAGATCAAGAAGAGGCTCCAGGGCTTAGGCTACATCTCGTAACTCGTGTGGTACTTTAACTTAGCGGTGACGCGGCTCTTCGACGCGCTGGTCTGGCCGTTCCGGGTTTGGCCCGCCGGCGGCCTGTTGTTCATCTCCGTCGTCGCCGGCGTCGCGATGTTGCTTATTTTCAAAGTAACGTCGAACCAACGCGCCATCCGCCGCACGCGCGACCTCATCCGCGCCCACATGCTCGCGATGCGGCTGTTCCGCGACGACGCGGCCGTCGTCGTCGAGAGCCAGAAGAAAGTCTTGCGCACCAACCTTACGTACCTGCGTTACGCCGTCGTGCCCATCGTCTTCATCCTACCGATCGTCATATTGATCATGGTCCAGCTCAACCTCCGCTACGGCCCGGCGCCGGCGCGCCCGGGCAAGGCGGTCGTCGTCAAAGCGGCGTTCCACGGCAACCTCGACGACGACGTAACGCTGGCGGCGCCGCCCGAGGTGGCCGTCGAGACGCCGGCGCTCCGCATCCCGTACGAGCGCGAGGCCGACTGGCGCGTAAGGCCGCTCGAGGCGGGCACGTTCGAGCTGGTTGTGAAGTCGAGGGGAAAAGATTACGGCAAGGAGTTGGTCGTGGGTGCGCCCGCGATAGGCCGCGTCAGCTCGAGGCGCGTCTCGAGCATCTGGGCGCAGCTAATGAACCCGGGCGAGGAGCCGCTGTCGAGTAACCTAAAGGCGATCGAAGTGAAATATCCCAACCGCGAAAATAAACTAATCGGCCTCGGCGTCCACTGGATAATAACGTTCTTCGTCGTCTCGCTCGTGGCCGCGTTCGCGCTGAAGGGAGTATTGAAGACGGAAGTATAAATAAACTTTCAAATAAGAACGAAGGCCGGCTCGAGCCGGCCTTTTTCGTTACCTAAGCGCCGACCGCCGCGCTCGCGCGCCTAGGCGCGCCTTCATACGCGCGACGAGCTCGTAGGGGATTTTGAGGTCGCCGCGGCCTATGCCGACCTCGACGCCGGGCTTCGCCGCGCCGTGAAAGTCGGTGCCGCCGCCCGCGAGCAGGTCGTACTCGTCGACGAGGCGTTTCAAGAACGCGGTATCCGTGGGGAGGTGGTCGGAATAGTATACCTCGACGCCGTCGAGGCCTACGCGCGCGAGTTTATACACCACGTTGTCCAGTATACGCGGCGGGAGGGCGTAGACGCCGGGGTGCGCGAGGAAGGCGAGGCCGCCGGCGCCGTGGATTAGGTCGATGCCCTCCTCCGCGGAGATGCGCCGCCGCGGAACGTACGCCGGCTTGTTGTGCGCGAGGTATTTCTCGAACGCCTCCTGGAAGTCGGCGACGTAGGCCTTATCCACCATCACCTGGGCGATATGCGGCCGGCCGATGGTTTTACCCTTGGCCTTGGCCGCTACTTCCTCGATGTCGATGGTCATCCCCAGCTCGGCGAGCTTCGCAAGAATTTTAGGGTTGCGGCGCTTACGGTATTCGCGCACGTCGGCCAGCGCTTCGGCCAGGCCCTCGTTGGTGGGGTCTATAAACAGGCCGACGACGTGTACGTTCGTGGGGGTGAAATCGCAACTTATTTCGACGCCCGTTATAACCTCGAGGCCATTTTGCGCGCCTTGGGCGAAAGCCTCGGCGTTGCCGTCCACCCCGTCGTGGTCCGTTATCGCGATGGCGGCGAGGCCGAGGTCAACAGCTCGCCAGACGACTTCCGCGGGGGTCAACGAACCGTCGGAATACGTCGTATGGATGTGGAGATCAACGTACTCGGCCATCACATATAACCAAGCGCCTCAAGGCGCTTGCGCACTTTCTCCTCCTCTTCTTTAGAGTATACGCCCTCGGTTCCCGGCGGCGCGAGGTATCCCATCTCCTCCAATTTAACGATGACCTTAGCCGCGCTCTCCTCGGGCGTCTCGCGGTCGGTGCAACAAATAACCTCCGGCGACTCCGGCTTCTCGTAGGGGTCCGAGACGCCGGTGAAGTTCTTTATTTCCCCGGCGAGCGCCTTCTTGTACAAGCCCTTAGCGTCTCGTTCGACGAGGACCTCGAGCGGGCACTCACAATAGACCTCGACGAAGTCGCCGATGAGCTTGCGGTTCTCGTCGCGGATCTCCCGGTAGGGTGATATCGCCGCGCCTAAAGCGACGACGCCGTTGCGGCTTAGGAGGTGGCAAACGAAGCCGATGCGGCGTATGTTGATGTCGCGGTCTTCCTTGGAGAAGCCGAGGCCCTTGGAGAGGTTGGTTCTGACGACGTCGCCGTCGAGCACTTCCACTTTGCGGCCGCGGCACCGAAGTTCCTCCGCCACGAGTTGCGATACGGTCGTTTTACCCGAGCCGGACAAGCCCGTGAACCAGACCGTGAATCCTTTCTCTTCCATCCGACACTCCTGTTTTAGATATACCACCCGGGGGGGAACCCCGCCGTGCTCGAGCGAACGGGCTCGCCCGCAAGGCGATTACTTCTTCTTGAGTTGCAATATATCGCGGCTAATTACTACCTTCTGGATCTCGCTCGTCCCCTCGCCTATTTCATCGAGTTTGACGTCGCGGTAGATGCGCTCGAGGGGGTAAGATTTATCGTAACCCAGGCCGCCGTGGATCTGTATCGCGTCGTACGCCGCCTCGCGGCCTACTTGCGACGCGTAATACTTCGCCATCGCGGCCTCTTTCGTATAGGGGTGGCCGGCGTCCTTGAGCGCGGCGGCGGAGTAAACCAGGAAGCGCGCCGCCCGGACCTTGGTCGCCATCTCGGCGATCTTCCACTGAATCGCCTGCTTGGTGCCGATAGGCTTGCCGAACTGGACGCGCGTCTCGGCGTGTTTTATCGCGAGCTCGAGCGCCGCCTGGCCCAGGCCCAGCGCCATGGCGCCTATGCTGATGCGGCCCGCGTCGAGGGCCACCATAAACAATTTAAAACCTTCGTTGAGCCCACCCAGCAAGTTCTCTTTGGGAACGCGGCAGTCCTCGAAGAATATTTCGCTGGTGTCGGAGCCGCGCAGGCCCATCTTGTTTTCCTTGCGGCCGTAGTTGAAGCCGGGAGCATCGGCGGGAACGATGATAGAGCTGACGCCGCGGGCCCCCTTGGATTTGTCGGGGTCGGTCCGGATCGTAGCGATGCAGACGACGGGCCAGTCGCGCTTCGTATTCGTTATGAAACATTTCTGGCCGTTTATGACCCACTCGTCGCCGTCGAGGACCGCGGTGGTCTTGGTGTTACCCGCATCGGAACCCGCCGCCGGCTCGGTAAGGCCGAAAGCGCCCACCGTCTCGCCCGAGGCGAACTTAGGCAGGTATTCCTTAACCTGCGCCTCGTTTCCATATTTCAGGAAGGGGTATATAATAAGCGAGCCCTGGACCGCGAGCATGACGCCCGCGGACCCGGACGCGCGCGATACCTCCTCTACCATAATGGCGTAACGGACCGTATCCCAGCCGAGGCCGCCGTACTCCGCGGGCGCGGTGGCGCCGAACCACCCCGCCTTCCCCACTTCCTTCATAACCTCGTCGGGAATATGGTCGTCGGCGTCTATCGCCGCGGCGTAAGGCGCGACGATCTCGCCGGCCTTCGCCCTCACCTCGGCCCGAAAATCCTCGTACTCGATATAATCTAACATAATTTATCCTTTCAAAAGGTTGCCGGCTATCACGAGCTTCTGAATCTCCGACGTTCCCTCGTATATTTCTGTTACGCGGGCGTCGCGGAAGAACCGCTCGACGACGTAGTCCTTCATATAGCCGTAGCCGCCGTGGATTTGGACGCCGAGGTTGGCGGCGAAGTTGGCCGTCTCGGAGGCGTAGAGCTTCGCCATCGCGCCCTCGGCGGAGAACCGCTCGCCGGCGTCGGCCAGCGCCGCGGCCCTAAGCGTCAAGAGCCTAGCGGCGTCGGTCCGCGTCGCCATCTCGACCAGGTAGAACTGAATGCCCTGGAAACTTATTATAGGCCGGCCGAACTGCTCGCGTTCGCCGGCGTACCTCTTCGCCTCGTTGAAAACCTGCTGTGCGATGCCGACCGCCTGCCCCGCGACCCCGATGCGGCTGCCGTCCAGGCTCGCGAGCGCGATCTTAAGGCCTTCACCTTCTTTACCCAACAACGCGTCCGCGTTTACCTCGCAATTCTCGAGCTCGAGCCGGCGGACGTCCAGGGCGCGCATCCCCATACCGTCGAAGCGCTCGCCGATCGTGAAGCCGGGCGTATCGCGTTCGATCAAAAAGCACGACAAACCTTTGCCGCCCGCCTCCGGGTCCGTACTGGCGACGACGAGGAAGAGGCCCGCCAGGCCTGCGTTGGTGACGTAGAGCTTATGGCCGCTGAGAACGTAGCAGCCGTCTTTCTTCTCCGCCCTCAGCTGGACGTTGGCCGCGTCCGAGCCGGCTTCTTCTTCCGTGAGGGCAAACGCGCCGACAAGCTCGCCGGCGGCCACCTTGGCCAGGTACTTCTCCTTTTGCCCGTCGGTGCCGTACGTCAATATCGGTTTGCCGATGAGCGCGTTCTGCACCGATACTACCAGCGCCACCGCGGGCGAGCCCCGCGAGAACTCCTCAACCGTCAGCGCGTACGTAACGTAGTCGAGCTCGGCGCCGCCGTACTGCTCGGGGAGGAACATCCCGAAATACCCCTGCTCGGCGAGAAACTTCAGAAGGTCGGCCGGTATTTCACGGCTCTCCTCCATCTCCTCGGCCTTGGGCGCGAGTTGCTCGTCCGCTATTTCCGCGGCTACTTGCCGCATCATCTTCTGTTCGTCGTCTAACGTAAAGTCCATATCTTCCCTCTTTTAAAGAACGTTTTAGGAGCGAGATGTTACTAGCCGTTCCCTTCGATTTCGACCTCGGCCAACGGTTGGTCGGCGCCGACGTTTTGCCCTTCTTCGCAATAAATTTTTTTTACGATGCCCGGCCCCGCGGCCGAAAGCGGATGCTCCATCTTCATCGCCTCGACGACGACTATCGTCTGACCCTTATCGACGGCGTCGCCCTCCGCGGCGGCGATTTTAACGACCTTGCCGGGCATGGGCGCCCGTATCGTCTGGACGCCCGCGACGATATCTTCCACCGCGGCCGCGGCACTTTGCCCTTCGGCGCCACCCTCCTCAAGCACTACGGAATAACCCCCTACGACGACGTAGCGCCTCGAGCCGTCGCGCACGACGACGATGTCCGTCGCCTCGCCGCCCGCCATTAACGAATAGCAACCCGGCTCGACGGCGACGAGGTCAACTTCCATCTCGCGGCCGTCGACCGTGACGAGGAAGCCGTTGCCGCTCCTCTCCACCGTAACCGCGTGTTTAGCTTCGCCTTCTTGGAATTCGTACTCCATCGCTAAGCAACTACGCGCCCCGGCCTATCTCCCAAGGCCCGACGGTCTGCCAGGGCGTGGGCGCCGCGGCCCGGTCCGCGTCAACGTAGGGCTTCGCCGGCCCCGCGGCCAGCTCCGCCGCCCCGGCCGCGGCGAGCGCTTTCTCCACCAAAGCCTCCGGCACCTCTTCCCGCCAACCGTCGAAGTAGTCGGCTACGAAGGCGGTATTGGTTTCGCCCGCGACGAACGCCGGGTGCTCGACGAGGTCGCGCAAGAAGGGTATCGTCGTCTTGATACCTATTATAATATATTCCCGCATTGCTTCCGCCATACGCCGCCGCGCTTCTTCCCGGCTCGAGCCCAACGTTATTAGCTTAGCGAGTATGGGGTCGTAATGTACCGGGACGTCGTAGCCGCCGTAGATGCCGCTATCCAGCCGGACCCCCGGCCCTCTCGGTTCACGTAAGAACAAGATCTTGCCCGCGGACGGCAAAAAACTCGCCGCCGCGTCTTCGGCGTAGATGCGGCACTCGAGCGCGTGGCCGCGCCGGCTTAAGTCTTTCTGTGCAAAAAGTAGCTCCTCGCCGGCGGCTATCGCGAGCTGCGCCTTCACGACGTCGACGCCGGTCACTAACTCCGTAACCGGATGTTCTACCTGGACGCGGGCGTTGACCTCGAGGAAGTAGAAATTCTTATCCTCGTCCAGCATGAACTCGATCGTGCCGGCGTTGGTATAGCCGACGGCGCGGGCTACGGCTATGGCCGCCTCACCCATCTTCTTCCGCAACTTATCGTCGAGCGCGGGCGACGGCGACTCCTCGACGATCTTCTGGTGGCGCCGCTGGATGGAGCACTCGCGCTCGAAGAGGTGGACGACGTTGCCATAATTGTCGGCCAGGATTTGGAACTCGACGTGACGCGGCCGCTCGAGGTACTTCTCCAAATAAACGGTATCGTCGCCGAATGCGCCGAGGGCCTCGCGACGGGCCGCTTCCAGGCACTCCGCCAGTTCGCCCTCGCCCCAGACGATGCGCATCCCCTTGCCGCCGCCGCCCCCCGCGGCCTTGACGATCACCGGGTAGGCCAACTTCTCCGCTTCGGCCGCTACCTCTTGGGCCTCGCCCGCGCGCGCGGACATCCCGGGTATTATGGGGATGCCCGCGGCGGCTATGGTTCGGCGCGCGCCGAGCTTATCACCGCTTAGGCGGAGCGTCTCGCCCGTTGGCCCAATAAATGCTAACCCCGCGTCGGCGCAGGCGTCGGCGAAGGCCGCGTTCTCGGCCAGGAAGCCGTAGCCCGGGTGGATGGCTTCGCACTTCGCTTGTTTCGCCGTCTCGATAAGCCGGTCGATATTTAAATAAGACTCGAGGGGGGGCGGCGGGCCGATGCAGTACGCGTCGTCGGCCCGGGCGACGTGCAGGGCCGCGCGGTCGGCCTCCGAGTATACGGCAGCGGCGCGGATGCCCAGCTCGCGGCAGGCGCGGATGATGCGGCAGGCTATTTCGCCGCGGTTCGCGATGAGGAGTTTTTTAAACACCGACCTTCAACGGCCAATAAACTTTAACAAGCGGTATTAGGGACCTCGTTTCGGTATCTAATTCGTCGTAGTGGTTTTTTATTAAACTTAAAAGACCTTCTAAATCGAACATATTCACCAATATCGCAGCGCGTTCAGCTTCGTATTTCGTTTCTTTCGAAAAGCCTCCCGTGCTTACGTACAAACCCGCGTCGTAATAATCGCGCAACCCGCCAATAAAACTACGCAACTCAGGCGCAGAAGCTGGACCCTGGAGTCTGTGTTTAACCTCTACTTTAATTTTAGGCCTCCCGACGCCAAGAGGGTCAACCGACGCTACAATGTCTTTACCTAAGTCGGGCCCTTTCGGCGATATTACGGTTTTATATCCCATAGCCCTGATCAAGCCCGCAACTACTTTCGGCAAATCGTCGGGCGATATCGAAGCCAACATGTCTTTAATTAACTCGTCTGCCCTATCTTCAATATCTTCTTTGAGAGATTCTAGTTCGGCCTCTTCTTCTATTCTCCCTTTCTCTACGCCGCTTTTCCCTTCCAATAAAGATGTTACTTCGTCTAATACTTCTGGCGGTATAGCGAAAACCGTACGACCGCTCGCTAAACAATTTTTAGCGGGTACTGAAAGGTCGTCCCTCCTCAGATGCCCGCGCCATACTACCGCTATTACGTTCGGGTAATCGCTACCAATTTTACGCGGCTTGTACTCGACGACCCCTTTTGCCTCGCTAACCCAATATTCCCTTGCGTCCGGATCATAGGTGACAATGGTATCCCCTTTAACGATACTGAAATAGCAACGTAAAATGCCTAAATACGCCGATATAGCTTGCCTAGGAACGTGCTCGTAAGTTGCTATTAACTTTGATCTTAGCCCCGCGTCATCGAGATCGGTCGCGTCGCCCATTTCCGACCATCCAACCGCAACGCAATCTTTCGCCCTAAAATCCTCTATAAGCTCGCCCCCAGCTGCCCTTACCATCCAACCGTTTTTCATTTGGCCTCCTTAAAAATTATCCACTCCGCCCACTCGGGCTTGCGTTTCTCCAGGAAGGCCGCCATGCCCTCCTGGCCCTTCCCGTTACTATTTCGTCTTTCCGCCGTCTTTACGTTTAACGCTTTCGCTTTTTTTCAGGAACTTCTCGACAGCGGCTACGAACTTGGCCGCGGCGGCGACCTCGCGCCGGGCGTCCGCGGCCGGAACCTTAACGTAATCGTCGTAGTCCGCCGCTTCGCGGATACCCTTCGCCCTCTTGGCCAATTCAGCCAGTTCTTTGGGGAACAGGCCCGTTTTAACGTAATGTTTCTGAAACAAAAGGAACGTCGCTTGATGGGTTTTACTATCGATATCTTTCAATGCGAGGAGAGCGCGGGCCGCCGTTAATATCGCGTAATAAGCCCTGCTTATCGCACCCGGGTAACCGTGGCTCCGCAACAAATCGCGGGCTTCGGTTAAACGCGCCTTAGCGGATTCAAGCCGCCACCGAGCCAAAGCGTTTACTTCGTCTTTCATAGGGCGACACCCTCCGCCTCCACCGTCTTAATAAAAGGCGAGCCTAAACGCTTGCTCCGCTCGTATTGGCGGCGAAAATACACGATGGGCGAAAGGACCGTGTCCGTCGCGAGCTCCACGTCCACGAGGATACTAAAAATTTTATCCTCCGACTTCCGATCTTTAACGCGCAGAACTAACAGTAAGTCAACATCCGAATCGGGGCCGCAATCGCCGCGGACCTTCGAACCGAATAACGTTACCTTTAAGATATCTTCCCGCAGCTCCTTCTTGATACCGCGCACGAAGGCCGCGACCGCGCGCTTCTCGCGCGGCGTAAGATATGTTTTATTTAACGGGTTCGCCTTCATACTCGTCATTCCGCCCACTTGGGCTTGCGCTTCTCCAGGAAGGCCGCCATGCCCTCCTGACCCTCCTCGGACGTACGCATCTTCGCGATCATCTCCGCGGTGTACGGGCCCGCTTCGTCCAGGCCCATCCGCGGTACGTTCCGGATAAGCTCCTTGCACTTCGCTATCGCGACCGGCCCGGAGGTCACGAGCTGGTTGACCCACTTGGCGACGACGACGTCGAGCTCGCCCTCCTTGGCCACTTCGTTGACGAGGCCAATCGCCCGGGCCTTCTCGGCCGAGATGCGTTCGCCGGTGAGGAAGAGCTCCCGGGCGTTGCCCTCGCCTATCTTGCGGATGACGTACGGCGAGATGCAGCTCGGGATTAGGCCCAGCTTCACCTCGCTCAAGCTGAAGCGCGCGCTCTCGCTCGCCGCCGCCAGGTCGCAACAGGCAACGAGGCCCGCGCCGCCGCCGATGGCCGGGCCGTTCACGCGCGCGATAGTGGGGAGCGGGCAATCGTATATCCGCCGCATGACCGCGGCCACCTGGTTCGATTCCTCCAGGTTCTGCTCGTACGTGAAGTCGCGGACGGCGCGCATCCAGTTGAGGTCGGCGCCGGCGCAGAAGGCGGAGCCGACGCCGGTAAGGACGACGACGCGGCCGCCGGGGACCTTGGGCGCCGCGGCGAACGCGTCGAGCAGGTCCGCGAGCATTTGGCCGTTGAACGCGTTGCGGACGTCGTCGCGGCTTAGCGTAACCCAAATAGCCGGGCCCTGCGCGTCGAACGTTATCGTCTCGTATCCGGCCACGTTATTCCCCTCTGATATACTCTACCGCGTCGTTATAAAACGCCCGCGTATTGGAGATTAAGCTCTCGGCTTCCGCGTCGGCGATCGAAAAGAGAGGATTGAAGTCGGATTCGTGATTAAACCGGTGGATAACTGTAAGCAACTCCCCGAGGCCAGGGTCGAATTTACCGGTGGCTAAGTAGTATTTCTTGAACATTTCGAACGCTGTCGCCGGTTCGTAATCATGCCCGTCGTAGGCTAACACACTTCTCGCGACGTTGACGCACGCGACGTACGTAGTCGAAACAACGCCCGCGCTATATCCCGCAGTTCTCATATAATCGATCGCTTTCAGGCCATCGGTCGCCTTCTTTAACAGAAGTTTCGCGACTATTATATCTTTTCTCCCCAAAGGCCAACGCTTCCTGCCGCTTTTACTACGATTACATCCTAAACACGCCGTAGCGCGTCTCGGGAATGGGCGCGTTGAGCGACATCGCGATGGCGAGGCCAAGCGCCGTCCGCGTCTCGGTGGGCTCCAGGATGCCGTCGTCCCAAATGTGCGCCGTCGAGTAGTACGGCGTGCCCTGGCGCTCGTACTCCTCCATCACCGGCCGGCGGAACTCCTCCCGCTGCTCCTCGGTCCACTCGACGCCCTTCCTCTTCAGCTGGCGGAGCTTGACGGTGAGGAGGACGTTGGAGGCCTGGTCGCCGCCCATGACGCAGATGCGGGCGTTGGGCCACATCCACAGTAGGCGCGGCTCGTACGCGCGGCCGCACATGGCGTAGTTCCCCGCGCCGAAGGAACCGCCGACGATGACGGTGAACTTGGGCACGTCGGCGCAGGCCACGGCGTGGACGAGCTTGGCGCCGTCGCGCGCGATGCCGCCGTGCTCGTACTGCTTGCCGACGATGAAGCCGGTGATGTTCTGCAAAAATATTATGGGGATGCGCCGCATCGTGCACAGCTCGATGAAGTGCGACGCCTTCAAGGACGACTCCGAGAACAGCACGCCGTTGTTGCCGAGGATGCCGACCGGGTACCCCATCAGGCGCGCGAAGCCGCACACGATCGTCGGCGCGTAGAGCTCTTTGAACTCGTGGAAGCGCGAGCCGTCGACCAGGCGCGCAATAACTTCGCGGATATCGTACGACTTGTTGACGTTGGTGGGGATGATGCCGTAGAGCTCGTCGGGGTCGTAGTGCGGGTCCTCCGGCTCGTCGCGGCCGAGGTCGTAGCGCCGGGGCTTCTCGAGGTTGGCCACGACGTTGCGGCACATCTCGAGCGCGTGCTCGTCGTTGAGGGCGTAGTGGTCGGCGACGCCGGAGATACGGCAGTGGACGTCGGCGCCGCCCAGCTCCTCGTCGGTGACCTCCTCGCCGGTGGCGGCCTTGACGAGCGGCGGCCCGCCGATGAAAATGGTCCCCTCCTTGCGGACGATTATGGCCTCGTCCGACATCGCCGGCTGGTACGCGCCGCCCGCGGTGCAGGAACCCATCACCGCGGCGATCTGCGGGATGTTGAGGGCGGAAAGGCGCGCCTGGTTGTAGAAGATGCGGCCGAAGTGGTCGCGGTCCGGGAAGGTCCCCTCCTGCAGCGGCAGGAAGATGCCTCCCGAGTCGACGAGGTAGACGCAGGGAAGGCGGTTTTTCAACGCTATCTCCTGGGCGCGGACGTGCTTCTTAATGGTTATCGGAAAATAAGTGCCGCCCTTGACGGTGGCGTCGTTGGCGACGACGAGGACTTCGCGGCCGTGGACGACGCCGACGCCGGTGACGAGGCCCGCGCACGGCGCCTCGTTGTCGTACATGTCCCAGGCGGCGAGGGAGCTGAACTCCAGGAAGGGCGTATTGCGGTCGAAGAGGTTTTTCAGGCGGTCGCGCACGAGCATCTTGCCGCGTTTGACGTGGCGCTCGCGCTGGCCCTCGGGGCCCATCTCGCGGACCTGCGCCAGCCGCTCGCGGTACTCCGCGACGACCGCGAGATTCACGTCGCGGTTCTGCTTGAACTCGTCCGACTTCGTATCGACTTTGGACTCGAGGCGGAACATGTTTCCTCTGTAGGGGCCAACCTTCAGGTCGGCCCGAAA
>CAZWAM010000018.1:0-31892 GCA_964631855.1 uncultured bacterium
CGCCGCCGCGGCCGCCAGACCCCGCCACCAAGCCGCCGAGGCGGGCCCCGCCACGAGCGGCGAGGGCGAACCGCCCTCGAACGCGGCCCACACGACCGGTTCGGACGGCTTTCTTTCGCTAAACGCGTTATAGAGCCTTTCATATTCCTCGCCCATATCCTCCAACGACGGTATCCGATCGTCGGCCGTGGGCGAGAGATAAAAGAAAACGGGCCCCGCACGCGCGGCGGCTTCCGCCCATTCCTCCGCCGCCCTTTTCTCGCTGGCCGTCAAGCGCCGTTGGCAATAGCCGCAATCGAAGGGTCGTACCCCACGGCTCGTCAACAAATCCAAATAGGGGGCTAACGCCTCTCTCTTAGCCGGCTCCCGGGGCTTTCCACTTTCCCACGCCGCGACGGCCCGGTAGTCGGGCTCGAGGAACGCGAGCGGCAACGACGACGCGTCCAACACCTGCTCGAGTACGGTTACGCGCAGTTTCAATTCTTGGGTCTCGGCTTTCTTTGCCGTAACCGTAATAACGCCGGCGTATTCGCCTGGGCGGGCGTCGCGCGGGACCTCGACCACTACGAACAACGGTTGCGCCTCTCCCTTGGCAAGGTCAAACGGCTCGGCCAGCGGCGGCAACGGGTCCGGTACGTCGCCGGCGCGGCCTCTGTAGTCGCTCGCTTTCTCAAGCGTCAAATAATATTCGAAAAAAACGGAGATGCGGCTTTCGGGAATCCGCGAACCGTCAGGCCCAACGAGCGGCGAAATTGAAACGCCGACGTCGTTCACGTTGCCGTAGTCGGCGTTTACGACGAGTTGGAAGGCTTCAGTTTCGCCGCGGAGCGCCGTCAACGAAACCGCGGCGCCGTCGTAAATGTAATTTTCGTGTTCGTAGAATGCGTCCCGCGCCACCAGTTCGTCCGGGCCCGTCGCCCAGATTTTAAACTTCTCGACGAACGTGACGCCATAGAATTGGGTAAATATGTCTACCTTCTCGAGCCGCCGTTCACCCAGACGACAGCTGATAACGACCGACGCCGCCAAAACAGCGATACCCAGCAAGATAATACGCCGCACGACTTAGCGGCCTCCCGTCCTCCGGGCCCGGGCCCACAAATATCGTTCGCGGCCCGCGAGGTCCCGACCAACCTCGACGTCGCCTACGTGGGCAAATATTCTCGCCACCGCCTCGGCTTGATTCTCACCAATCTCCACGGCCACCGCGCCCGCGGCGCGCAGGAGCCGTACCGCCAAGGCCGCTAGCCGCGGGTAGAAAGCTAAGCCGTCCGCGCCGCCGTCGAGCGCGCGTTTCGCCTCCCAATCCCGCACCTCCGGCGGCAAGGCCGGTATCGTCGCCGTCTCGATATATGGCGGGTTGGCGACTATGAGGTCGGCTCGAGGCAGCCGCGAGACAACGCCTTCGTCCATTACGTCGCCGACTATCACCTCAACGCTGCACCGATGTGCGGACGCGTTGGCCTCGATTAACGCCGCCGCCTTAGCGTCCACCTCTACGGCTACGACGCGGGCGTCGGGGCGCCGCGCGGCCAAGTAAACCGCCAGCGGCCCGCTGCCGGCACACAGGTCCACGATTACCGGAGCCCGCTTCCCGGCGACGAGTTTCTCCGCGGCGAGGGCCAGTCCCTCGGTCTCGGGCCGGGGTATAAAAACGCCCGCCGCCACGGCGACGTCAAAACCCAGGAAAGGCGCCGACCCGATTATCAATTGAAGCGGTTCCCGCTTGCAGCGACGGGCGGCGAAGGCGGCTAACCGTCCGGCCGCGGCGGGGCCTACTACTTCGCGGGCGTGTTTCGCGAGGTCTTCTCGCCTCCACCCGCACGCCCCCGCGACTAACGCCGCGGCGTCGGCCCGCGGCGACGGGACCCCCGCCCGCGCCAACCTCTCTTCGGCCCGGCGTCGGAGTTCGCCGACGGTAAAGGCCTTAACGTCGATAACGGTCGCCGCGGTTCCCATCACAGCTCCTCACCCTCGGCGGCGAGCATCTTCTCCCGCTCGGCCGTAGCCAGGCCGTCCACTACTTCTTCCAGGTACCCGTCCAAAATCTCGGGGAGGCGGTAAAGCGTTAAACCTATGCGGTGGTCCGTAACGCGGCCCTGCGGGAAGTTGTAGGTGCGGACCCTCTCCGAGCGGTCGCCGGTACCGACCATGGTACGCCGCCGGTCCGCGCGCTCCGCGGCCGCTTCCTCTCGCGCGCTGGCAAGCAACCGCGCCTGTAATATCTTCATCGCCTTCGCCCGATTTTTAATCTGGGAGCGCTCGTCCTGACAGGTCACCACCATGCCCGTCGGCACGTGCGTAATCCGCACCGCGGAATCGGTCGTGTTGACGCCCTGGCCGCCCGGGCCCGTGGAACGGAAGACGTCGACGCGAATGTCGTCGGCCGATATGTCGACCTCGACCTCGTCCGCCTCGGGTAGGACCGCGACCGTAACCGCGGAGGTATGGACGCGCCCCTGGCTCTCGGTCTCGGGGACGCGCTGGACGCGGTGCACGCCGGACTCGTATTTCAAACGCGAGTAGGCCCCCTTTCCCTCGACGCCGAATATTATCTCCTTGAAACCGCCGATGCCGGTTTGGTGGGAGTTCATAACGTCAACCCGCCACCCGGCGCGTTCCGCGTACCGCTCGTACATCTTGAAGAGGTCCGCGGCGAACAACGCCGACTCTTCGCCGCCGGTCCCGGCGCGTATCTCAACGATGACGCTACGCTCGTCGTTGGGGTCTTTGGGCAAGAGGAGCAGGCGGAAATTCTGCTCGGCTTCGTCTCGCGCGACCTTCAATCGCTCGAGCTCGGCGCGCGCGAGCTCCCTCATCGCCGCTTCGTCGCTCTCGAGAATGGTGCGCGTATCGGCGATCTCGCGCTCCAAGGCGCCAAGGCGCCTTCCCGCGCCGGCAAGTTCTTCGAGCTCGCGACGGCGCCGGCCCAGCTCCGCAAGGCGTCTGTGGTCCGATGCCACCGCCGGGTCCGCGAGCTTCTCGTTTACCTGCGCCAACTCGTCTTCGACGGCCTTCAACGATTTCAAAAGGTCGACCATAACTTAGCCCCCGCCTTCCGCGGCGCCCCCGGGCGAATCCTCCTCGAGCTCCCGCACGCGGCGAAAAGACGAGAGCGCCACCTCGACCATGGTATCGTCCGGCTCGCGCGTCGTCAAGAACTGCGTCAAGATGCCGGGTAATAGAAAAAAAATGATGACCTTGTTGCCGGGCAGCCTGCTCCCCAACCTTATCAGCTCGTAGGCCACGCCCGCGATGGGTATTATAAGGGCCAGCCGGACAAGTAATTTCGTAATAAAATTGAGGTCCGGCGGGAGGAGAGTGAATACCACGGAGTGGAAGAGTATTAGTATTAAAAGTAAAACGATTATAAAGGACGTGCCGCAGCGCGGGTGAAAGCGGCTGGCCTCGATGACGTTTTCGGCGCGGGGTTCGCGGCCGCCCTCGAACGTGTTTATGACCTTATGCTCGGCGCCGTGATAGGCGAACAAACGCCGTACGTCGCGAAGAGTCGAGATAGCCAACAGGTATCCTAAAAAGACGGTTATCCTCAACAGGCCGTCTATCAGGTTAAAGATAAACGAACCCTCCGCGGTGACCCCAAGCGGCTTCTTCAACGCGTAGGCCAAGCCGTAAGGTACGCCCACGAAAAGCACCAGGCCGAAGACAAGGGAGAACGCGACGACGCCCGCCTTCTCCCAAAACGACGCTTGCCGCTGCTTCCCCCCCTCGTTGGGAGGTTCGGCCACTTCCGCGGAAAACATCAGCGCCTTGATGCCGAGCGCGACGGATTCGTACAACGCGGCGACGCCCCGCACGAAGGGCAACCGCCACGGGAACTTCGCGGTCAAGGACGGGTGTTCCCGCGCGTCCGTAATTATCTCGCCCGCGGGATTACGCACGGCGACGGCGTAACCCCGCGGAGAACGGAACATCACGCCCTCGATCACGGCCTGGCCGCCGATGAACGGGCGGCGCGACGCGGCCGCTCCCGCGGAATTAAACTTACGACAGCTTAGCATAAAAATCGACGGCCCGAACTACACTACCCTTCGCGGCGCGTTCCCTACGGGTATCGGCGCCGTCACCCCTTCGTCGCGATAACCGCTTCGACGTTTCTGAGGTCTCGAGCCGCACGTTCGGCGTAGGGCGATAGAGGGTGGTAATCGAGGATATATCGGTACGTCTCGGCCGCGGCCTTCAACCGGCCGGTTTCGCGGTAACACTCGGCAAGGTCCACCGCGACCGGCACCGCGGGAAATTCGAACTTATGACTTTCGAATATATCGCGGTATTTACTGATGGCGGCGTCGTACTCGAGCCGCGCCTTATAACAATCGGCAACCCCTTTGGCGGCAAGTACCTTCTCTAAGCCGGAAGCCTTGCCTTCCAACGCCGTAAAAAGTTTTTGCGCTTCCTCGTATTTACGCTGGTCGAAGGAGAGGGACGCTAGCTCGTACGTCGCGGCCCGGCCGGTCGCGGTATCGCCGAAGCGTCCGACCACGTTCTTGAGCTCACTCGCCGTCTTAGCGTCGATCTCGTCCTTGGCCGATTTGAGTTCCTCGCCCGACTTCTCCGCGGCTTCTCTCACCATATCAGAAATTTTTCCTTGGGCGCGAGCGTACGCGCGCGCGGCGCGCACCTCGCGGTCGTGACGGTACGCGAAATACCCACCTATCCCCGCGGCCACGACGACAACCGCCGCAACCACGGCCGCGATCACCTTCCACCGCTCGAGGACGGGTTTAACTATTTTTCGAAAACGGGTTTCCGCCGCGGCCTCCACCGGCTTCCGCGCCCGCTTCAATATAGGCTTTACTTTCCGCTTTTTTATCTTCATATTCCGGCCGTCCTATCGCCTAAGGGCCGTACGAATGCAGGCCGCCGAATATTAAATTGGCAAACAACGTAAACACCGCCGCGACGAAAATCAAGACCGCCAAAGCCGCGGCGCGGGTCCCGCGCCAACCGCGAGTGCGGCGGGCGTGTAGATACGCGGTAGCGATGAGAAAAACGACGAGGGAGGCCGTCTCCTTCGGGTCCCAGCTCCACCATACCGACCACGCCTTTTGCGCCCAAATGGCACCGGCCACCAACGCGCCGATAGTAAATAGCGGAAATCCCAAGGCAACCGCACGGTACTCGACGACCTCGAGGCGCTCCTTGGGGGGCAGCCGCTTGCTCGGGCGGTCCGACCGGAAGAGGCGTAGGACCGCCGCGGCGAAAGCCACCGCGAACGCGCCTTCCCCCAAGCACGCTAACACGACGTGAATGGTCAACCACCACGACTGCAAGGCCGGGATCAGTTGCGCCTCGATGTCCGCAGGAAATAGCGACGCCAATACGACGAGAAGAAAAGCCACGGGCATCACGATAACGCCGATAAAAGCGCCGCGCGTTTTTAAGTAGAAGAGGAGGAAGAATAAAACGGCCGTCCACGAAAAGAGAAACAAGTACTCGTACATACTCGTGGTCGGCAGGTGGCCCGCTATCACGGACCTACCGACAAGGCCCGCCGTCATAAGGAGAAAGCCGGCGAAAGCCACCCACGCGCCCGCGTCCGCCAGGCCCCGCTTCCCTACCGCGGCCCACACGAAGAAAAACAGCGCCGATAACACGTATAAAGCGAAACCTATTTTTAATACGGCCAGCTTTTTCAGGTAAATCTCGAGCGACAGCTTCGCCGCCGACGGATATCCGGGTTGTACCACGAGCGTAGCGGCCAACGCCTTCGCGGAGCGGCGCATCGCCTCGGCGTCGCGCGCCGCGTAAGCCTCATCTAATCGACGCGCCCTCGCCCACATCCGGCTCTGCGGGCTGAGACGGCGCCACCCGGCCTCGGGTTCCCGCGGGACCAAGAGTAACCTCGACAGCGCCAGTTCGTCCAACGCCACAGCCTTACCCTCGAGTTCTCTTGCCGCTTTTTCAACCTCGCCGCCTTCGAACGCCTCGGGCGAATGGACTACCTGGGGCATAATCTTGCGCTTGAACTCTTCCAAAGATAGCCACCGGTCGCTCGCCACGCCGGGTACTTTGCCCCCCTCCACGAAGAGCAGCCGGCCTTTCGTGCGGTACTCCTCGTCCAGGATAGCGAGCCAAATCGTCACGTCGGCGTTGGGGCCCAAGTCGCTCTCCTCGACCTTCCCCGAACCCTTAAAAGTGCGGTAGCGGTAATCCACAAAAGCAGGCCAGGGCATCGGACGGTTCGCCTTCACGGCAACGTGCTCGAAGGCGCGGCCGAGGCGCGCCTTTTCGACGAGCTCCAGCCGCTCCGAAAAATCGGCCTTCACCCCCGCGGCCGACGCGGCGCCAACCGCCGCCGTCAATAATGCCAACCACGTAGTCGCTAAGCGCATCGCTCTACAATTCCCCCTTTGCTTTCGCCACCCAACGGTCGAACGCCGGCTTAAGCAACCGCGAGCCCTTGCTCGAGCGCGCGGCTACGTATACGCGGCCGTCGCGCACGAACGCGAAAAGTTCGTCAAAACGCAACAGCGAGGCCGCGGCGACGCCGAGCGTAAACAGTATACAACCGACGTAGAAGAAATACAGCCCCGGGTCGCGGGCCACCGTTAGGCCCGTAACCGGCGCGCTCTTGTCGCCCACGAACCTGAACAGGTAATCGCTCCCCGCCAAGTTGACGTTTACGCTTTCGTAAAAGGGAAATTTTAACCGCTCTTCTCCTTCGCGCCCGTGCAATACGCCCTCCAGAAAACGATAACGGAGGTCGCGGCCCTCCCCCTCCCCCAACGTGACCTCCATAACGTCGCCGCCATCGCCGACGACGATATACGAGCCCGCCGCAAAGAGGTATTCCCGCCTTCCCGCTTGCCACGGCCCGTCGTCCGCGCCGTACGCGACCTTCAGCGGCCGGACCGTGAAACCGGCAGGCGTTTGCGTGAAAGACCGCTCCCCGTGCAATTTGAATAGAATCCCCGCCGCCACCTCGCCCGCGTCGTTGACTACGTGAACGAAAGCCGCCGGGTTGTAATCGCTACCGCCGTCGCCGAAGGCCGCGGCGTCGGCAGTGAAACGTTCGAAATAATCAAGGTAGCGAAGTCGAAGGTCGGTATCGCCCACGGCCGCCGCTTCCGTCGGGGCCAGCGTCACGTCGCCCCCCTCGTCGCCCATCTCCCACGAAAATGTCGCCCGGCCGTATTCGCCGGCCTTTACGCCTTCCTTCAATCTAACCGCCTCGAGGTTAAGGCCCCGCGCGCCCGCGGCGATCATATCGGATTGATAAATACCTAAGCCGCCGTGTCGAAGCGGGCCGTTAACCTCGAGCTCTTTCGACGCCACTTCCGTGCCGTAACGGAGCAGCCTAACCTTCGTTCGATACTCGAAGACCTTACGCGTATTACCGTCGACGATTTCGTCTACGTCGTCGGCCCAAAGCTCGAAGCCGTCACCGAAAGCGGGCGGCAACGCTACCCCCTGCCCCTGATAAATAAAAATTTCCTCCCGGTGGCCGAAAGCTCTCAGAAACGCACCGATGAAGATAGCGAGCAAGCCGACGTGTGTCAAAACTTCGCCCAATACCGCGTACGGCCGCCTACGCCCGTACAATACGTCGTCGGCCTCGCGCCACGCGAACGGCAACCGCTTTAAACCACGCGCCACCGCCGGGAAATAGTCGGCGGGCCCGGCCTCGACGCAACAACCCGCGCCCCCGGCGGCCACCGGCGGCCGCGCTTTTCCGCTGAAAGCGGCCAATACTCGCGGTAACCGGCGTACCATACACGTTAGAACGACGGCGGCCAGAAAAAGTAGGATGCCCGTAAAATACCATGAATTGTATACGTCGGTTAAATTTAATAAATTCAGTATTTTAACGGCCCAATCTTTATAATGTACTTCATAATAAGCGGGTAATTGCTTTTGAGGTATGAGGGCGCCCAGGAGCGAAATGGCGGCGACCACAAGCGTCAAATATATCGCAAAACGCCGCGACGTCAAGAAGTCAAAAAATTTCCTCATAGCGCGTCAAATCAATAGAGCCGACACCACGTCCAGTCGGCCATAGTCGCCAAAATGTCGCGGGCCTCGCCCGCGGGCACGGCAACGAGCGCGTCTTTGGCTTTTTCCGCGTAACGCTGCGCCGTACCGCGCACGTCGTCGAACGCCCCTACGTCGGCGAGCAAACGAACGAGCTCGTTCTCCGCCGATTCCCCTTCCCAGATGGCCGCGACCGCGTTGGCGACTTCCCCGCCGTAAGGCGACTTTAAACCGTAGATCACGGGCAACGTGATCTTCCCGGAGCGCACGTCGGCGAATCCTTCTTTGCCCAACGATTCTCCCCGGGCGGAGAGGTCGAGGCAGTCGTCCGCTATTTGAAATGAGATGCCGGTATTCAGGCCATATTCGGTAAAGGGCTCGAGCCCGTCGCCGTCGTACCCGGCAACGATCGCGCCGACTTGACAAGAGGCCTCGAGCAACTTGGCCGACTTCAACGTTATCATCTTTATATAATCGTCCTCTCCCACGTCGAGGCGCCCCTGGCGCCATATCTCCAAAAACTCTCCCGCGACCATGCGGTTGGTTGCCGCCACGACGACGGCGAGGACGTCCCAATTCTTTATCTCGTTTATGAGGTATTGGAATACGCGCGTATATATGTAATCGCCGCCCAGTATTGACAAGTTGTTGCCGAAGCGGCGGTGCGTCGCCGGGCGCCCCCGGCGAAATGGTGCTTCGTCGATAACGTCGTCGTGTAACAACGTCGCGAGGTGAACGCACTCCACGCAGGCGGCAACGTCGGCAACGAGCTTTTGGTCCATACCCGCGGTCGCCGCGGCAAGAAGCGTCAAGCGCGGCCGGAGTCTCTTTCCGCCCGACCCCGCCGCATAGCGCAGGACCTCAGTTACAAAAGGTAAATCCGCGCCTAAAAGCTCGGCAATCTTTTGTTCCGTAGCGGCTAGCCCTTCGGCCAACAAGCGGTTCGAATCGCTTATCACCCGACGTACGTTCCCGGCGGGCATCTCACGGTCATCTTCAGTCGTCACAATTGCACATCCTCACGCGTTAGATTCGCCGTCTCGGTAATGATTATGACCGAATCGGGCGTTACCTCCAGATATCCCGCGCCTATTTCGAAGCGGCGGCGGCGCCCCGCGGAAATTAAGGTTAGCTTCCCGGGTTTGAGAGAAGTTACGAGCGGTATGTGTCCCGGGAGGACACCGAGATAACCCTCGGTCCCGGGCGCTACGACGGACGTGACGCGGCCGTGAAACTCGACCGCCGTGGGCGTCACTAAGTTCAGGTTCATCTCGGTAGGAAGAGCTATCGCCGTTCTCCTTTCTCGAGCACCCGCGCGACGTCGCCGCGGGAAGCGAGGCGATTTACGACGACGCGGCCTTCCACGCGAACGCCAAACAACGCGCCGTAACGCCGGACCCCTTCTCTGCCTTCCGTCTCCACCGTCCTCACGGCGCCGCCCTTACCGGCCTCGGCCGCCTCGCGCAATACCTCCTCCGCGGCCCAAAGGCTCGCCGGGCAACTCGGGTGGCACAGAAACTCCACCCCCTCGCCCTCGCTCGACTCGGCCTTCGCGAAGGAAGGTCTCTCGGTTGCGCCGTAGGATATCGCCATCAAAACGCGGTCGCCGTCTTCGTCGACGACGTCGAAACCGAAAGTACGAAAAAAATCCGCCGGCATAAACGACCAGCTCTCGGAAGGCCCTTCCCCCCGCCACGCGATCGTCGCCACGCCGGTATTACGCGCGCGCGCCTCGCGAATGACGCCCCTCGTCAGCGCCCGCCCGGCACCCCGGCGTCGGTAGGGTGGAATAACCCATAGACAATCCACGAACAGGTAATCCCTACCCTCCACCGGGTAGAGGGTCTCCTCAACCGGGACGTATTCCAATAACCCCACGGCCAAGCCGTCGGCGAATAGCGTCAACTCGTCGCAGCTAACGCGCTCCCCATCGAATTCTAAAAACCGCGGCGGCTTGGGGTCCAGGGCCAAAAGGACCGTCAGGCCGCGGGGCGCCATCTCCTCGAGCCAATAACGACGGCGCCGTTTTATCTCGCGCGTTTTCGCGTCCCTACCGCGCCCGGCACAAAACGCCGCGACCTCGTCGAACTCCGCGGGCGCCGCGCGGCGCACTTTTATTATCCTCGTGCCCACAGCTGCTCTTTCGTTTTCACGGCGACTTAGCCGAAAGCGCTTTCGCCTGGTCCACCGCCTCGTCTATCGTCCCCACCATGTAGAACGCCTGCTCCGGTAATTCGTCAAACTCGCCCTCGACTAATCTTTCGAAATCGTCGACCGTGTCTCCCACCTTCACGTAGCGTCCCTTTTTCCCCGTAAACGCTTCCGCGACGAACATCGGCTGGCTCAGGAAACGCTGGATGCGCCGGGCCCTGCCGACTATGACCTTGTCCTCGTCGGAAAGCTCGTCCATACCGAGGATGGCGATAATGTCCTGCAACTCGCGATACCGTTGTAGTATCTGTTGGACGCGCCGGGCGACGCGGTAGTGGCGTTCGCCGAGAACGCGCGGGTCCAATATCCGCGAAGTTGAGGCGAGGGGGTCCACCGCCGGGTATAAACCCAGCTCCATTATCTGGCGGGAGAGAGCAGTTACGGCGTCGAGGTGCGAGAAGGTCGTGGCCGGAGCCGGGTCCGTGTAATCATCCGCCGGGACGTAGATGGCCTCCACCGCGGTGATGGAACCGCGCGTCGTCGACGTAATGCGCTCCTGGAGCTCTCCCATGTCGGTCGCCAACGTCGGTTGGTACCCCACCGCGGACGGCATACGCCCCAAAAGCGTCGATACTTCCGAGCCGGCTTGAACGAAGCGGAAAATATTGTCTATGAACAGCAAAATGTCTTTACCCTCGACGTCGCGGAAGTACTCGGCCAACGTGAGCGCGGTAAGGCCGACGCGGAAGCGCGCCCCGGGCGGCTCGTTCATCTGTCCGAAAACCATCGCCGTCTTCTCGATGACCCCCGACTCCTTCATACTAAGCCAGAGGTCGTTGCCTTCGCGGGTCCGCTCGCCGACGCCCCCGAAGACCGAGTAGCCGCCGTGCTCGGTCGCGATGTTATGGATCATCTCCATAATGAGGACGGTCTTGCCTACGCCCGCGCCGCCGAAGAGGCCGGTTTTGCCGCCCTTGGAAAACGGCTCCAAAAGGTCGATGACCTTGATGCCGGTCTCCAACATTTCGGAGCGGGTATCCTGGTCCGTCAGCGACGGCACGGGCCTGTGAACAGGCCACTTCTCCGCGGCCTCCACCGGCCCGAGTTCGTCGATGGGATTGCCGACCAGGTCTATAAGCCGCCCGAGCGTAGCGGGCCCCACGGGGACCGTTATCGGGCCCCCCGTATGGTAAGCGGCGTCGCCGCGCACCAAACCGTCCACCGGCCCGAGCGCGATGCAGCGAACCTGGTTCTCGCCGAGCTCCTGGGATACCTCCACCGTAAGGACGCCGCCCTGCCGGCGCGGAATCTCTACCGCGTCGCGGATGGCCGGGAGGTTATCCCCGTCGAACTCGACGTCGACGACCGGACCTATAATTTGGACTATCTTGCCTTCTGCTCTCGCCGTCATAACGATAACAATTTTTACGCCGAGCGCTCGGTTAAAGAGGGATATCGAGTCTCATCGCCAAGCCGCCGAAGGTGTAGTCCAACGGGCGGCCCCAATAGAACCGGCCGAAGGCGTACGTGCCGACGCCGACGCGGTTTACGGCGCCCAGGCCTATCTCGGCCAAATTGTAAGGTTGGCTCGCGAACACCCGCGCGTATTCGCCGAAGAGCCCCAAATTATACCAACCGAAAGCCACGTCGCCGCCAATCCCGGCCTCGAAGCCGTCGTAGTGGCTCGTATAATCCACGTTCAACGGCAAGGTCAGGGCTTGGGGGTCGGAGGCTTCTTTAAACTTTCCCCGCACCGAAAACTTCCGGTAGCCGGCGAACGGCCCCGCCCGGAGCCCGACCGACGGCGTGAGCCAATACCCGGCGCGGTAGTAGCTGCTAAAGTTTCGCCGGAGGACCTTCTCAACCTCGACCCCCTCGTATACGCGTGCCTCCTCCGCGTTCGCGTCCCAAATGCCCGCAAACCAAAATCCAACTTTTGCCCACAGGTTACGATAGCCGACGCCGCCCGCGAGCGTTATCTGGCCCAGCTGATATTCGACCGGAAAGTCGACGGGTTCGCCGCTTCCGTCAGTCACGCCGTGGCGTTCATAGCCGCCGATGCCTAAGTATAAATCGGTCAATATCGAGAACCGCGAAGGCGCGCGACGCCTAAAGATAGCGTAGTTAAAGTCGGCATCTTCCCGGTAGATTATTTCGATAACCGCGTCGAGGTCTTCCGCCACGGCCTCGTCGGCGCGCAAGGCCTCGGCCGTCAAGACGCCTTTTCCGTACCCCCCGGCGAGCACCACGCGCCTCAAGAAGGCGGCGGCCAGCGCCAAATTTACTTCGGTGACGCCCCCCGGCAAGGAAGCCTCGGCCCCCGCCGGCCCCTTCAAAAGAAACGAAGCGGCCGCGGCATAGAACTCGACGTTTATCTCTCCCCCACCTTCGGCCGTAGTTTCGATAATGGAAGTACCCCAGCGTTCGTTCAAGGCTTCGACCTCGCGCGCGACGAGTTCCAACTCCGGGGTTTGGACGCCCCTCACGGTCACTTTCAAGGGCAAATCCTCAAATCTGCGTGCCAAGACGTGACCCTCGTAGAGCTCCTCGAGCGGCGCGTTTTCGAAGAAAAGTCCGACGAAGTCGCCGCGGTAAGGCCCTGCCGTGGACAAAGGCATTAGCGGTACGTTATGCCACATCTCCGCCGGCGGCGTCGGCACGACCGGCAAATACGGGATTACCGTGACGGCGTAACCCGGGGCCTTCGCGATTATGCGGCCCGGGCCCCGCGGCGCGGCGATGAGCTTAAAGAGGCCGTCGGGGCCGGCAGTCGCCGTCTCGCCGCCCAGCGTAACCTCCGCGCCCGCGACGACGGCGCCCGTACGCAGGTCGTAAACCTCGCCCGTAACGGCCGCGGCCGAAGCCAACGTCGGCGTGTATGAAAAAATCAACGCACTTAATCTTAGTAACCGGCGGCCTACGCGGCCCCCCAAAGAACACCTTCCTTGTTCGGCTACCCGCTGGCGCCTGTTTCATTCGCCAATATTATATGCAAACTATCGCCCGGTACTAGGTGCCCGCTGAAGTGCACGCGCGCGGCGACGTCGACGTTCTTCATCAATTCGGCCAACGACGCCCCGATGGCGAATATATCGTCTCTCTCCGCCTCGGCGCACCAGAGCTCGCCTTTGTGATAAGCACGAAATCTAACGATCATTGTTGTTGCCTTACGCTTCCTCTCGTCGCTCGGCCGTTAAACCGCCTCCGCGGCCGAGGTGATGTCGATCAGCTCTTTCGTAATCGCGGCCTGACGGGCTTTATTGTAGTCGAGGCGAAGGGTTTCGAGCATTTCCTCGCAGTTGCGCGTCGCCGCCTCCATCGCCATCATGCGGGCGCCGTGTTCGGAGGATATGTGTTCCTGAAGGATCCGCCAAACTTGGACGTTTACGTAGAGCGGTAAAAGTTCGCTTAGCACCGTCTCGCTGTCGGGTTCGAATATGTATTCCAAATATTCGCACGCTTGCGGCGCTATCTCCCCCCGCGGGCCCACGACTTCCTCCGGCAAGAGCATCTCGTCGAGTCGGATCGGGAGAACGCTTCGCACGTTGACGACCTGACTTCCGGCCGAGAAGAAGTGATGGTACAAGAAATCGACGCGGTCGACGTCGCGCGCGAGAAAGGCCTCCGTCGCCGTGCGGCCTATGGCGCGCGCGTCCTCATACGTTACTTCCCGGAAAAGGCCGACGTAACTCTCTATAATTTTAAAGCCCTTGCGCCGAAAGAAGTCGTAACCTTTCTTCCCCACACATATCATGTCGGCGTATTGGCCGAAGCGGCCCCGGTGCTCCTCCTGGTAAGCCAACGCGCGCCTTATGACGTTGAAGTTGAAAGGGCCGCACAAACCCCGGTCCGACGTCACGACGACCAGGACGGCGTTCTCGTCGCCGCGGTCCGCCAGGAGGGGGTGGTACGCCGGTTCGCCGCAAGTAGCGAGATGGGATATTATCTCGGCGAGGTGCGCCGCGTACGGCCTCATCGCCATCAACGCCGCTTGCGCGTTTCGTACCTTGACCGCGGAAACGGTTTTCATCGCCGCGGTAATCTCGCGTACCTTCTCGACGGAAGCGATACGTTGTCGAACGGCTCTCAGCGTCGCCATTACTTAACCGTCACCCACCGCGTCACGACCGTTTCGGCGCCCTGGCCTTCCCACTCAAGGCGGGCGAGGTCGGGGTCGCCGGCCGCCGCCGGCGCCACGCCCGCGGCAAAAGCCAGGCGGTAATCCCCCGGCGCCTTGGGCGCTTTGACCTTGAGCTTCACGTCGAAGGTCCTGGCGACAAAAGCGGACATCTCGTAAGGTTTGCGGGTGCCGAAGAATGACCATTTATAACCCGCCCTTTGGCCCAAGGGGCCCGCGTCAACGTCGCTCAGCCGCCGCAACTTTCCCTTAGCGGCGCCGTCGAAATTTGCCTTCTTCGCCCCCGCGCCCTCGGGCAGCGAAACCGCCAATATGCCGAAGGCCGGGCCTTTAGCTTGCCCCGAAGAATCGGCGTCCGCGCGAACGACGAGCGCAACCTCGAACTCGGAACCGGCGCGGACTTCAAGCGGTTGGACGACGTCAACTATGCTTAAACAGGAGGTCGCGATTAAGAGCAACGCCGCCGCCGGCAGCGACATTACGAGCCAGCGCATAACTCAGGCCGCGCCCTCGCGCCGCGCCTCCCCACCCTCCGCGGTTGGCCTTTTCTGCGCCAAATAACCGGATACGAACGTCGCCGAGTCTTCGTTAAGTTTTCCGTGCAAGTCGTCGGCCAAGTCGCCCGTCTCCCGGATGGCGCGGCCGTACTCCGGGCGCACGGTTCGCATATACTCGAGGAATTTGTCGCCGCATTCCGCCACGAGCTCGAGCGGCACGTCGTCCAGGGCCCCCGAGGCCGCGGCGTTTATTATTAAAACCTGCTCCTCCACGGGCATAGGCGAGTACTGGTCCTGTTTGAGAATTTCGACGACGCGCTCGCCCCGGCGTATCTGGTCCTGCGTCGCCTTGTCGAGTTCGGTCCCGAATTGTACGAACTTCTCGAGCTCTCGGTATTGGGCGAGCTCGAGACGCAACATCCCGGCCACTTTCATCATGGCCCGGTTCTGAGCATTACCGCCGACGCGGGATACGGAAAGGCCGGCGTTGATGGCGGGACGTATCCCGGCGTAGAAAAGGTCGTCTTCAAGGTAAATCTGGCCGTCGGTTATGGAGATTACGTTCGTGGGTATGTACGTAGTTATGTCCCCCGCCTGCGTCTCGATTATGGGTATCGCCGTGAGCGAGCCGCCCCCCATCTCGTCGGATAACTTCGCGGCGCGCTCGAGCAGCCGCGAGTGTAAGTAGAATACGTCGCCCGGGTAAGCCTCACGCCCCGGCGGCCTCCTGAGTAGCAGCGAGAGCTGGCGGTAAGCCCAAGCGTGCTTCGACAGGTCGTCGTATACGACGAGGGCGTGGCCGCCTTTATCGCGGAAATATTCCCCCATCGCGCACCCGGCGTAGGGGGCTACGTATTGCAGCGGCGCCGGGTCCGACGCGCCCGCGCATACGACCGTCGTGTACGACATCGCGTCGTGTTCTTCCAGCGTCTTTACGATTTTCGCGACGGTGGAGGTCTTCTGGCCTATGGCGACGTATATGCACACCACGTCCGTCTCACGTTGATTGATGATGGCATCCACGCATATCGCGGTTTTACCGATGCTGCGGTCGCCGAGAATGAGCTCGCGCTGGCCCCGGCCGATGGGCGTCATCGCGTCTATCGCCTTAAGGCCCGTCTGGAGCGGCTGGCTCACGGGCCGGCGCTGCACGACGCCCGGCGCCCGACTCTCGAGAGGGCGCGTCTTGTCCCGCGGTACGGGGCCGCGGCCGTCGAGCGGTTCGCCCACCGGCGTAACCACCCGCCCCAATAGGTCCTCGCCCACGGGAACCTCCAGAATCCGCCCCGTGGCGCGCGCGACGTCGCCTTCCTTTATGCCGCGGTCGTCGCCCAAAATAACCACACCCACCGTGGTCTCCTCGAGGTTCATGGCGATGCCGTAGATGCCGCCGCTGAAAAGGATCATCTCGTTATACATAGCGTCGGAAAGGCCGTAGACCTCGGCGATTCCGTCGCCGACCCCCGTCACGATGCCGGTCGTCGCAACGTCGAGCTCCTTGCGGTAACGCGCGATTTCCGCTTTGAGGATCTCGCTGATCTCGTCCGGCCTTATTCTCATAAGACGGCTCCTAAGACCCGCCGCCGGTTCCGCGAGGGGCGCCGGCCAGCGTCTCCCCCATATCCTTCAAACGGGCCGCGAGCGTCCCGTCGACGACGTGGTCGCCTACGCGGAGGCGCAGGCCGCCGATAACATTATCGTCGACGACGGCGTCAAGTTCGACCCGCTTCCCGGTCAGGCGGCCGAGGACCGCGACGAGGCGCTTTTTCAAGTCGTCCGCGAGAGGCAGGGCCGACGTAATCTCCGCGGCGACGATCCCGGCGTCGTCGCGGTAAACCCTTAAGAACTCGTCGTATATCAACGGCAGCAGCGAAAAGCGCCCCTTCTCGATGAGGAACCTCAAGAAGTCAAGCGCGATTTGGCCTTCGACGATCTTTTTTATTAAATTTATTTTATCCTCGGTAGCGATGGCCGGGTGCGTCAAGATCTTTTTGAGGTCTTCACGTTCGGCGAATATTCTCGCGAAATCGCCCAACGCGGCCATGACCTGGGCGACTTTGCCCTGCGCGTAGCTGAGCTTGTAAAGCGCGCGGGCGTAACGCCGTGCGATAACCGAGTCCAGCATCTTTGACCTAAGAACCCGCCCGGCGCTCGAGCGACTTGCGGCCCTCGAGTTCGGCCAAGAACTTCTCGGCAAGCTCGCGCTCGCGGCGGGAGGTCCTCGTCTCCTCGAGTACCCGGCCGGCGATATTTACCGCCATATCCGCCATCTCCGCCCGAATCCGGGCGACGGCCTGGGCCTCCTCGATGGCGATTAGCTCCTCGGCCTTCTGCAGCAACGCGTCGGCCTGACGCCGCGTTTGCGCCAGAAGCTCTTCGCGGTGGCGCGCGGCCTCCTCGTTCACGCGTTTGAGGATGGCGGAAGCCTCTTCGCCCACGTCGGCCATCTTCTTATCGTAGCGGGATCTGAGGGCGTCCGCTTCGTCGCGGGCCGCGGCCGCGCGCGCCATGTCTCCCTCGATGCGCTCCCGCCGCTCGCGGAGCACCGGCGCGAGGAGGGTCTTGTATATCACGGCAACGCAAACCGCGAATACGACGAATATCGCCAGTTGGTAGAGGAACAGGTTTAAATTCAGCTCGAGCATAGGCCGCTTAGGCGAGTAGGCCGGTTAAGGGGTTCGAGAAAATCAAGAGCAACGCCACGACCAAAGTGTAAATGGCGAGCGTCTCGATGAAGACGATGGCGAGGATCATCGGAACGAACAGTTTGCCCGATGCCTCCGGTTGCCGCGCGATGCCGTGAAGCGCCGCCGCCGCGGTAATAGCCTGCGAGAACGCGGCGCCGACGGCGGCAAAGGCCATCCCGGCAACGGCGAATAGAAGCACCATCGAAAGGCCCTTGGCCGCGGTATCGGCAAGGGCGGCCGGTTGCGCCGCGGCCGCGGTTTCGCCCTCCGCGCCGTGGGCGGCCCCCACGGCCAACGCCACTAAAAACAGCCCGGCCAAAATCCACGCTTTTACGCCCATATCCGTAAGGCCTCCTTTAAATTAAATCGCAGCTCAACGGCCTTCCGCCGCTAATGGTCCTCTTCGCCCCATCCCACCGCGGCGCTAAAATAGAGAATGGGCAGGAAGGCGAAGATGAAAGCCTGTAAAAAGCTCGTAAGGGCCATTAGGGCGTAGACAAACGGCATAACCAGTTGCGCCATGGCGTATTGGAAATGCCCGCCGTCGAGTTTGAGAAACGGGAACAATGTATTCGCGTTAATCACGAGGTTGTTGAGGACGATGACGAACGTATCTTCTCCCCGGATATTACCGAAGAGGCGGACCGTTAACGATAACGGCCTGAAAATTTCGCTGAAGGTCTCGAGGAGTATGAATATGGGCCCGAGTGCCAGAACCGGCCCCATCTTGTGCCGAAGGTATCTTCTGAAACCCAATTCCTTTATGCCGACGTAGAAAGTGATTACGAAGACGCACGCCGCCATGGCCGCGTTCACGTTGACGTTACTCGTGGGCGAAACGAACCCCGGAATCATACCCGCCAGGTTAGCGAACAATATGTAGATAAACAGAGCCAAGCAGAACGGCAAGTATTTTACTATCCTCGGGCCCCCGATATCACGGAGGAAATTTTCGCCCGCCTCGACCACGGCCTCCAGCATCATCTGGACGATGCCGGGCTTCAATTTGGCGCGACGACAGATTATGTAGAACGCCGCCAAGACGGCCACCGCGACGACGAGGGCGTTCGTAACGACGACCGCCTCGTGCTGGTGGAGGCCGGGGAGCGGTAGTCCCCATTCTAAGCCTACTTTAAGCTCTTCCATATATTATCGAACCGCCCGACGGCCGCTTCCCTTCCCCAAAAAATGGACGACTAAAAACGCGGGGGCGACGGTGGCCACGACGACCGCGCCCAGCGCAACCGGCAACGCGGGTACGACGCGCGCCCAGAGCACGGCGATAATAATCGCGGGCGGCAACGCGGCCTTAAATAACAAGGCCAATAAGCCCCGCGCCAGGACGCCGCGGCCCCCGCGCCGGGCGGCCTCAAACCAGGCAACGGCAAAAAGGGCCAAGAAATAAAAATCGGCGGCCACGGCCCCCGCGCCCAACGTAGCCCCCAACGCCCATTCGCCGCCGCCGCACAGTGCCGCGCCCGCGACCGCGGCGCCGACGGCCGCAATCAAGCTCAAACCGTAGCTCGCGGGGAAAGATATTTCCCGACCGTCGCTCATTTGAGTAAACGTGGCGTTTCACGTAACACCACGTAGATAGCCGCGGCCGTACCTAAAAAGCTAAGCGCGAGGGTAAACGCGGGCGAGGTCCCAAGCCACTTGTCTAAGAAGTATCCTCCAAAGAACCCTCCGAAGATAACTGCCATGAAAGTCCATACCAGGTTTACGACGATCGCGGCGTTCCGGAGAAAGCGGTGGCCGCGGCGGGGCCCGTTCTCTTCTTTTAATGGCACGCCCAATCCGTTCTTGTAACCTAAGCGAACAGCCTAAATTTTTCGCAAAATATAACATTTTGACCCGTTAAAAACAAGCGAAATTGATTCGCGGAGGCCACAAAAAAAGAGGGCTTACGCCCTCTTTTTTGCTCCGGAGCTTTTGAGGCCGTCTATTGGAACAGCGCTTTGATGCAGCCCATAGACGTCGGGGCTATACCCGTCTTGTACGGCCTTCCACCTATATCCTTGCCGCCCTCGCCGGCGCCCCTACACGGCGAATTCTCGGTAAGGTTGAAGTCGTTTTCCGCGTAGTTCACGAATAGGGGATCGACGTGAATCTCGCCGGTGCCGGGTGTCGGTACAAAACTGTACCACGTACCGCCGCCTCAACCCGGGCAGAAGTACATGTAGTTCCCGCCGGAGTGCTGATATACGTCGTTGTAGAGGATGTTTAACGAGGTCGTGTATTGATGCTTGGCTATGCCGTACTTGTAGCAGCCCTCCTTGTCGTTGTCGAAAATGATATTGTTCTTGACCGTGGCCGAGGAATACATCCAGACGTAGATACCGTTCCCGCTCTTGCATATCGTGTTTCCGTCGATATTAGCGGTAGCCTGGTCCGCGACGTAGATGGCGCCCGAATAGCCGCCGTCGTATAAGCAGCACGCCGTAATGTCGAGGTAGGTCCCGGATTGGGTTACGAAGATATTGCCTCCGTCAAGGTTGCAGACCGCGCCGTTGCCGCGGATGCAAGATTTCTTTCCTTGTAATACCGTGCACCCGCCGGTGTACGTCACTTTTGAGTCGAGGACTAGGAGCTTGTCGTATCCCTCGCCCGGCGATGCCGCGTTATACGCTTGCTGGAGGTTCTGCGCAAGCGCCACCGGGACGATCAGCGCCAGGGCCAATAATAAAGCAAAATAACGCAATTCACTTCACCTCCTTCTTTTTATAATATTCTTGCCTCCGGTAAACCTACGAGGTCTTCCTACGTAAATACATCTTTCCTAATAATATTACTAACACAATTTAATCCGAAATGCAAGTAAAAAATACACAAATTATTTTAAATATTCCAGACCCTTTATTCCAAAACCCCTCACTTTCCCTGCCCCGCGGCTTCGTCCCGCCGCTTTTTGAGCCACCGGCTCACCAGTTCCCTGGCAGGCTCCGCAAAGGCGAGGCCGAAAGCGACCGCGGCCGCGACCATTACCGCGCCGAAGACGATGATGAAAACGGCGATGAGGAACGTCGTCGTCAGATAAAGTTTCTCCAAAGCCATAACCGCGCCCACGAATAACACGCCGTAGCGGACGACCTTACCCACCGCCGCGGCACTCAACCCCTCAACCTTACTCGCCCAAACCCTGGCCAGGCCGGCGAGGAACGAACCCGCGACGTGCGCCACGAAGAGGATCGCCGCGGCGAGGAGAATACGCGGCAAGTACAACAATAAAAAGTCGAATATGCGCGTGAGCAGCGCGAAACCCAAGATGTCTGCGCAAAAATCTAAAAATAAAAGTACAATGACCCACCAGATGACGCGGCGTACTATTTCCGCGACCGAATGTTTTATATCCCCTTTCGTGAGTGCGCCGAAGCCCAACCGCGCGGCACCCTTCTCTATGGGAAGGGCGAGAAAAACGCGTCGCCCGAGCCGCGACAACAAATAGGCGAGGAGCAGGCCGACGCCGAATACCGCCGCCGCAACCAACAGCACCGGCAGATAACCGGCGATGGCCTTGACGGTCTCGAAGAAAGGTTTCGTTACGGTTTGGTCGATAAATTCGCGCATGGCACAAGGTTAAGATGCCGCCCCACCCGAGAGTAACCGCTGCAGCCGGCCCCGCCGGACGGGTAAAAATTTCTTGATAATCACGACCGTGTTACCCACACGTTCGTAGACCTCTTCCGGAATCGACTTGAAGAGGAGTTGTTCCCACGCGCCCCCCTTACGCGCGCCCATTACGACGAGGTCGCCGGGTTTTACCTCGGACATGACGGCCTCGGTTACGTCGTCCGCGTGAACGACTTCCCTCTCAAAACCGTGCCTGCACTCGACGTCGCATAAAACTTCGTCCAAAACGCTGCGCGCCGTATACCTCGGGACGCCGAACTCGTCCGTCGCTCCCGAGACCGTTATAACGCGCAACTTGGCCTCGAAGCGCTCGGCGAACGCGGGCGCAAGCTCCGCGGCGAGCCGGGAATTGGCGCTCCCGGAAACCGCCACGAGGATACGTTTGACGTCGGCCAAATCGTCGGCCCCGGGCCTCACGACCGCTACGTCGCACGGCGCGTGCTCAAGCACGGCGTCGATGACGGTGGCCAACAGCCGGTCGCCCAAGGTGCGGCGGCTGACCCGCCCCATAATGATGAAGTTGCAACTCTCCTCCCGCGCCGTCTCCAGGATGCCGTGCGAGAGCCGGTGCGATATCTTTATCATTCGCTTAACGTCGGTCACGCCCTCGCGCTCACAAATTTTCTCGGCCAACGTCAATTGCGGACGGTAACTGCCGGCCCGGGCGACGCCTCGCTCGAGCGGTACGTAATGCGGGACCTCCACCACGGACAGGAGCAAGATCTCGCCGTCGAACTTCTTCGCGATGGCCGCGGCGACGGTTACGAGCGACTTCATCGTGTCCGGGTTGGCGATAGGAACCAGGATCTTGTACTCCTTGCGCGCCTGCTTGGCCATCAGGAACCGTATGACGCGTTCGCGCTCAAGGGTCCGCTTAGCGCCTTTAGAATACGCCAAATAAACCAACCCGCCCGCGGCGAGGTAACTTATTCCCAAAAGGTAGGTGCTCCACTCCATGAAGAGCATCATCAAAACGCTCGTCGCGATGCCGAGCGCGGGTATAAGGTGCCCGAACGGGAGGCGGAACGGCCGCCTGAGCCCGGGGCGGCGCCGACGGAGCATGATTACGGAAAAGTTGATGATGACCAGAGCGAAGAGTAGGCAGAAGTTGGTGAGATGCGCGACGAACCGCACCTTGCCCATCACCGCGATTATTATCGCCAACCCCCCCGCCGCCGCGATAGCCCAGTGCGGCGTCCGAAAGCGGGCGCTTACGCGAGCCAACAGCGTCGGCATAAAGCCGTCGCGCGCGATCGCGTAGGTTATGCGCGAAGAAGAGAGGACCGCGGCGTTGAGCGCCGAGATCGTAGACAAAATGCCCGCGATCAATACGAAAAGCAGGCCGTACTCCCCCAGGACCTTCGAGGCGATGACGGCGAGCGGCGCGGGCGCGGTGCCTAAAATTTCGTAATCGACTATCCCGACGGAAACTAACACCACTAATACGTATATTATCGTCGGTAAAATAAGTGCGATAAGGATGGCGCGCGGCAAGTTCTTTTCCGGGTTCTTTATCTCCTCCGCCGCCTCCGAAATCTGTTCGAAACCGAAGAACGAAATATAAATAAGCGAGGTCGCGGTGAGAACGCCCGCGACGCCGAAGGGCGCAAAGTTCTCGAAACGTCCCCATTCTACGAACCGGAAACACAGCACGACAAATACAACCAAGATCGCGACTTTGGCGAGGGTGAAGAAGTTTTGCGTGTGCCCCGCCTCTTTCGTACCCTTAACATTTAACAGCCCCAGGAGGGCTACAAGGGCCGCCGCCGGGATGGCCCGGTTTAACGAATAAGGCAGCGCCAGTTCGACCAGCGGCGTAAAATGCTCGGCGAAGCCGATGGCGTAGAGGGCCGCGGAGACGACGAGGCCGAAGACCATGGACCAACCGGTGATGAAGGCCGTGAAGCCGCCGATGGCCTCGTGGACGAAAGTATAACCGCCCCCGGCGATGGGAATCGCCGCGGCCAACTCGCAATACGAGAGGGCCGTAAAAAGCGTCATCAAGCCGACGATAAGGTAGGTTATCGTCGCCGCCGGGCCCGCGACGCCCGCGGCGAGGCCGGAGAGGATAAAGATGCCGGCGCCGATCATGGCGCCCACGCCCAGCGTAGTCGCGGTCAAAAGGCCCAACGACCGCGTCAGCCGGACCTCACGTTCTTCGCCCGGTAACGGAATTCGCTCTGCCATAACGTCCTGCGTTACTAACCGTTTTCGGAATTATACTAAAAGGCCCTTAAAAAACAAGGGAAATCGGGCAAAGCGCTCGTCGCTATCGCGTATAATAAATTTAAAACGTCCCCCATTTAACGACTTTTTTAAAAAAAGCCGCGAGTAGGGGTGGATTTCGTCCGTAAAACGGGCTTCAACGTTTGTCGGTCCGCTCGACGTGGACGTAAAACTCGGGCTCCTTGGGCGAGCCGCCGATATGGAACTCCGCGACCCCCGCGCCCGGATATTCGACGCGCCCCTCGCCGGCGAACATGTCGGCGAGATTCTGGAACGTCATGCTTTCGGACCGGAACGTAACGTCCAACAAAAGGTCCGTCGCACGGCCGGCAAAGTGCCAAGGGGCCTTCCCGGCCCGGCAAGAGCCGTCTGCGATGGTCACCGCGGCATTTCGCAGCGCGAACCGGAAGTCGACGTCGTCCAAAAGCACGCGGACGTTGCCCGGCGCGAGAACGAGGCAGCTTTCGCTTAGACGCCCCGTCGCGCGGTGGTCAACCTTACCGCGCCGCCAGGTCAACGTACCGTCGAGCGCTAAGTTGCCTTCCGCCTCCAGAAGGTAGCGCGGCTTTCCCGCGAACGATAAGACGTCGGCCGCCTCGAGCGCCTCCGCGCGATACTCGGCCGAGCCGGCCTTTTCCATGAACGAATACGCCCCCGAAAACGCGAAAGGCTTCGCGAGCGTAGTTACGGCGTCGAGCGACGTTTTAAGGCCCTCAGCCGAAACGCGGCCTTCGACGTCGGCCTCCCGTAATATAATCGCGTCGCCGCGGTCGCCGCGGAAGACGACGCGGCCGCGCCTCCCCCGAAATCCGAAATCGAAAGGCTCCGGTGCGGCGCGCGCTCGCCCGGCCTCAGCCGGCTTCCCCACTTCGCCCCGTGGTGGCGCCGCCACGGCCTCCTTCCTCGGAACGGTCCGCGGTCGGCCCGCGGCCGGTCCCTCTTTAGCTTCGCCGACTCCCGCCCGCGCCTCCGCGCGCGGTTTTCCGCGTTCCGGCCGCGACGCTTTTAGCGGGTAAAGGTAAATCGTGTAATCATCAGCGCTGAGTTCCCGCAATAAGCGGCCGTCGAACCGTCGCAACAAAACCGCGGAAGGCCGGAGGTTAACGCGGACGCGGGGGGCCTCCCCGCTCAAAACCGAACGCGGCCGCTTCGGAAAAACGACGTCGCGAACCTCGAGCGCGAACGGGAAGACGTACCTCACCTCGCCGAAGTTTACGTCGTCGCCGAAGCGCGCGGCCACGGCCTCGCCGACACGTTCGGGAAGCCAAACCTCCAACGCCCAACGACCTGCAAGCGCCGCGACGGCGACAAAGAAAAGAATAACCAACGCTATGGTTGCCCCTTTGGCGCTCACGACTCTCCTCTCCTCGCCCCGTGCAAATAATCGAAGAGAGCGCGAGCCGAGGCCGCCGTCATCTTCGGCGCCCGGCGGAGCTCGTCTACGGAGGCGGTCATAATCTTTTCCAGCGAACGGAAATGCCTAAGCAACGCCTTTTTGCGCGCGGGCCCGATGCCCGCCACGTCGTCGAGAATGGACTTCGACGTAGCCCGGGCGCGCAACTTCCGATGGTATTCCACGGCGAAGCGGTGCGCCTCGTCGCGCACGCGCGCCAGGAACAACGTCGCCGCTTCGCTTATAGGCGCCGGCTCGCGGCTTCCAACGACGAAAAGACGGTCCGGTTCCTTGGCGAAAGCGACCGCCGCTTGCCCCTCGAAGCCCCCCGCGGCGAGCGCGCGAGACGCCGCGCCCAGTTGGCTCGAGCCGCCGTCGACCAAGAAGACGTCGGGCGTACCCTCGTCGCCGCTCTTCACCCGCGCGAATCGCCTTTTGGTAACCTCGGCGATAGCAGCTAGGTCGTCCTGGCCGCGGACGGTTCGAATGCGGTAGCGGCGGTAGGAACCTTTATCGGGCAAGCCGTCTTGGAACACGACCAAACTCCCCACCGCGGACTTGGGACCCGTGTTCGATATGTCCACCATCTCAAGCCGCCGGAGCGGCCCCTCCAACGCCAGCGCCGCGCCCAACTCCTCGAAAACCGACGCCAGCTCGCCGCGACGCGCCTTGGACAGCTCCGAGGCCTCGATAAAATACTCGAGGTTTTTAATCGCCACGCCCACGAGATGATGATATTCGCCCCGCCGCGGCGCCACCACCGATACCGGCCCGCCGCGCTTCTCCGCGAGCGACGCCACGAGCGCCTCACGCGCCGGTAAACCCCGGGCGACGGCGACCTTCGGCGGTATTTCGGCACCGGCGCCGTAATGACCCAATATGAACTCCTCGAGCGGATTACCCGCGGGCGCGTTCGTCCTCACGGCGACGCGGTCGACGAGGCGGCCTTCACGTACGCGCAACACGACGCCGTATAGGGCGTCCCCCTTAACCTCACAAACGACGGCATCCGCATTCGTGTTCCTGCGGGCGACGGCATATTGGTCCGCGACGGCGCGGTGCAACCCGCGTACGACGTCCCGCCATTTCGCCGCCTCCTCGAAGGCGAGCCGCGCCGCGGCGTCAGCCATGCGCTTTTCCAATTCACCGAGTACGCCCGCCCGGCGGCCGGTCACGAACTTTACCGCCTTCTCTACGAGGGATACGTACTCCTCCGCCGAAATCGCCTCCGCGCAGGGCCCAAGGCAAACGCCCATCTCATAGTCGAGGCAGGGGCGGCGAGGCGGCCTGCGGTCAAGGTCGTACTTGCAAGTTCGCAGGCCGAAGGCGCGGTTCGTCAACGCGACGGTCTTGCGCACCGCCTTCGCGTCGGTGAAAGGGCCTATATAACGACCGGAACGTTCGTCGTGCGCCTCCCGCGTAACGAAGACGCGCGGGAACTTCTCCTCGGTCACTTTTATATAAGGAAATCCGGTGATGCTGACATTGTATTTGGGTCGAAACCTGTCTATAAGATTCATCTCGAGCAAGAGCGCCTCGGTCTCGTTGGCGGTGAGGACCAACTCGACGCTGGCCGCGTGCTTCAACATCGCGACGGCCTTCGGGTCGCCGAGCCGCTTGCCGGTAAAATATTGACTCAACCTTTTCCGCAACGACTTGGCTTTACCCACGTACAACGGCTTACGCGCGGCCTTGAAAATGTAACACCCCGCCTCGTCCGGAACTTCGGCCAACCGGTTCTTTATGTCCTCGATTCGGAACTCCATAACTTAAGGCCGGCCGCTAAGCGCCCGCCGGACTGCAACGCGCTAACAACCTAGAAACCTTACCTTGCACCCGTAACTGTTCTTTTATCGAGCTCATATGTGCTTAGTTTAGAACTAGTTAAGAATTCGCTTATAGAAATAACTTTAAAATCCGTAAGCATCCTATCTAACTTGGAAAATATACCCCGCCGCCCTATGCCTTGAGAGAAACGCATTTTCAACGACATACTACGCCGGTAGGCCGAAATCTCGTCCTCGTCCAGTTCGTACGGGTGGCAGTAGTGAACTCGCGGCCACCCTCCCCGCGCGCCGGCACTCAGCACGGCTTTAAGCGCTCGGTAAGGCATTACCCTCGTATACCCGCCGCCGGCCGCCGGCAGCCTCACGCGTAATACTTCGAAAGTTGGTAGCGGCAGCTCGACGATGCTCAGGCCTCCGCGTAGTATTACGCTCCGGGGTTCGCGCGGCCACCAGCGTATCCCGTACCGACGGCCGCGGAAGGGGAAAATGCTCGAATCGACCGCGTACCCCTCTTCGGCCAGAATTTCCAAAGCCCATAGCGATTCAGCGTCGACGCTGAAATCCGGCGCGCGATAGTACCGGGGTTTTACGCCCGTAATGCCCGCAAGGCAATCGCCGACGCGCCTTAATTCCTCGCGGAAACGTACGCGGCCGAGCGAATAGGCCGGGACGTGGTCATAACCGTGCGCGGCAACGTCGTGCCCCGCGGCGGCGACGACTCGCGCCGCTTCGGGAAATTTCGCCGCGGCCGCCCCCAAAATAAAGAACGTCGCTTTCGCGTCCGCCTCCTCGAGCAACGAAAGGATCCGGTGCAAACCTTTGAGGAACCGGGCCGTAATGGGCCGCTCGGGCCCCAACGTCGCGTTCGCCCAGTCCTCGACGTCGACCGTAAAAACCAGCCGCGGCTTAGATTCGTCGTTGCCCAAAATCCAACAGGACCACGTAGTCCATACCCGCGCCCGGTATTTTAATTATCTCAACGTCGCGGGCGCCGCACCGCTCGACCGCGGCTTCTACGCGGCGTCGGTCGTATAGGTAAAGCGGGCATCTCTTGACTATATACCGTACGCGCCGTATCGGCGAACGCCACCAAGAGATGCTGGGGAAAGAGACGGCGGCTCGAGCCGAGGTCGCGGCCGCGACCTTCCGAATGAAGCCGGACGCTTCGTCGACGTAATCCATAACGCCCATCACTACGGTGGCGTCGAATTGCTCGCCCGGCTCCCACGCGGCGAAGTCGGCTTGAACGAGCTCAACGCTTGTCGTCATCCCCATCGCGGCGACCTTCTCGCGCGCCAAAGCGAGCATATTTTCCGACAGGTCAACGCCGACGACGCGCGAAGCCCCCCGCCGCAACGCCTCGACGATATAGGGCCCCGAACCACACCCCACGTCCAAAACGCTCTTCCCACTCAGGTCGCCGAAGGCGTTAAACGTTATCTTGAAGCGGTCGACAACGTCGTAGCGGAATTTCCGGTCGAGCCACCTTACGAGGGCGTTTCTACGGCCGTCGTAGAACGTGTCGAAGGAAACGCCTTCCCCTTCGAAATAGGTACGTACCGCGCCCGCGTCTTCGCGTTTTTCCGTCATAGCGTCAGCGCGTTAAACCGGCGAACAGGCGCCGCCGCTTTATCTCTTCGGACGAAAATCGGCGCACGTAACAATACCATACGCCCGAGGTTATTCCCGCGGCGTAGGCGAAATGCAACGCCGGGAATACAAAGAAGGCCCTAAGAATATTGCCGAACCCTTTTCTAATACCGAGCGATACGGAGGCGACTACGTCCGCGCCGAGGTACGCCGCCGCCAACGCCCCTCCCGCCAACCACACGTACGGCGCGAGGAAACCGGCCAAAAGGGTCAAACCCAGCGTCGCGAAGAACGCCGACGGCACTAACGGCTTCCAGCCCAAGACGCACCTCCGCTTCTTCGCCACTACGACCTTCCAAAAAGCATACTGAAGGTACTGGCTTAGCAGCTTGCCCACGGTACTACGGACGTAATACACGGCCCTCATTTTCGGCGTCTGATAGATTATGCCGCCGGCTTGCCGTATCCGAAGATCGAAATCGTCGTCCTGGTTCCGCACCAGCGATTCGTCGAAGGAGCCCACCCGCGCGAAAACCGCGCGGCGCCACAAGGGGTATGCTAAAGCATCCACCGGCCCCTCGCGCTCCCCCAACCGCACGTTTATATTCCCCGTCGAAAAGATATTGGTCGTTACCGCAGCCACAAAACGGCCGCTTTCGCCCTTACCGACGCGACTCACCGGCCCCCCCACCGACCACACCTCCGGCTTTTCCTTTAAAACCGCTACGCCCCTCGCGATGTAATCGGCGGGTATTTCGCCGTGGGCATCCATCCTCATAATATAATCGCCCCGCGCCGCGCCGACGCCGATGTTCACCGCTTCGGGCGTAAACCGAGCCGGGTTGTCGAGCGGCTTTACTCTCGGCTCGAGCTTCGCCATACGCGACACGATTTCGCGAGTTCCGTCGTCGCTCATGCCGTCGACGACCAGGACCTCGAGTCGGTCGCGGGGCCAATCGTTCGCGAGTACGGAACGAACGGCCGCTTCTATATAATCCCCCTCATTCCGGCAGGGTATTATTGCCGATACGAAAGGCGCGTCCTTCGCCTCTCGCAGGCTTTTTACTTTTCCTTCGGCTCGTATCTCCATCTCCTTTCAAATAATATCAAAAATATCCGCGGGCTAAAAGTGCGAAAAAAGCCCGGCTCGAGCCGGGCTTCGTCCATTGCGCGTCGCGGGAATTACTTCTTCATCTCAAGTACTTCCTTAACTTTGGCGACTATGTTGCCGGAGTTCATACCGTACCGGTCGAGCAGTTCGCGCGGGCTACCCGACTCGCCGAAGGTGTCCTCGATGCCCACGATGCGCATCGGCACGGGGTAATGCTGACATATGACCTCGGCGACGGCACCGCCCAGGCCCCCGTAGACCTGGGCCTCCTCGGCGGTAACGACGGCGCCACATTCCCGCGCCGCGGTCACGACCGTATCGACGTCCATAGGCTTGATCGTATGGCAGTTTATAACCCGCGCGTCGATACCTTCTTTCCCCAAGGTGTCCGCCGCAACCAGCGCCTCGTACACCAACGGCCCGCAGGCGATTATGGCGACGTCGTCGCCGTCGCGGTAAACCTCCGCTCGGCCCACCGTGAAGGGCGTCTCATCGGTCGTCATCACCGGCACGCCCTCCCGGCCGAAACGCAAATATACCGGGCCTTCGTGGGAGGCGGCCCAGATCGTAGCCTTCTCGCATTCGGGCGCGTCGGTCGGTACGACCAACGTCATCCCGGGCAGGACCCGCATCAGCGGTATCTCCTCGAGCGATTGGTGCGTCGGGCCGTCCGGGCCTACCGAGATGCCGCCGTGCGCGCCGCCGATCTTGACGTTCAGGGAGCCGTAGCAGATGGACGTACGGATCTGGTCCCACGCCCGGCCGGCGACGAAAATGCCGTACGTAGTTACGAAAGGTACGAGGCCGGTTCGCGACATCCCGCCGGCCTCGGCCAACATGTCCTGCTCGGAGATGCCGAAGTCGACGTGCTTCTCCGGAAATTTATCGCGCACCCATATGGTCCGCGTGGACTTAGCCAAATCGGCGTCGCACACCACGACCCGCTCGTCGTGCTCGCACAACCACAGCAAGCCGTGGCCGTAGCCGTCGCGGGTCGGGACCATATCGACGCCCTTGCGGTAATCAACCAAATGCATATCTTCGCGCATGCCGCCCATGTCTTTTCTCCTCTACACCTGTATCGAATTATTGCTATTCAAGCCAATCGAAATCGTGCTTCATATATTCTTCCCACGGCGCCGTGAAGCCAAGGTCGGCGAGGGCCTGTTGCACCTGCTCGCCCTTCTTGGGCGCCGCGCCGTGCCAGTCGGCCTCGTTCTCCATAAATGAGACGCCCTTACCTTTTATAGTGTTGGCGATGATCATCGTCGGGCGTTTCTTCTCCAGGATGAACCGCTGGTAGGCGTACGTCAATTGGCGGAGGTCGTGGCCGTCGACCTCGATGACGTGCCACTTGAAAGCGCGCCACTTATCCGGCAGCGGGTCGAGCCCCATGACCTCTTCCGTATTGCCGTCGATCATCAAATAATTGCGGTCGCAGACGGCGCACAAGTTGTCGAGGCGGTAGTGCGCCGCGGTCATGCCAGCCTCCCATATCGCGCCTTCCGTTTGCTCGCCGTCGCCCGTAAGGACGAAGACGCTGTTCGGCTTGCCCTGGCGCTTAAGGCCCATAGCGGCGCCGGCGGCGAGCGAAAGGCCCTGGCCCAGCGACCCGGCCGAAAACTCGACGCCCGGCGTCTTCAGGCGGTGCGGGTGGCCCTGGAGGATGGAGTCGAGCTTCCGCAGCGTCCAAAGGGTCTTGCGCGGGAAGTAGCCCCGCGCCGCCAATACCGCGTATAAGACCGGACACGCGTGGCCCTTGGACAGGACGAACCAGTCCCGCTCCTCCCAATCCGGGTTTGCGGGGTCGTGCTTGAGGATGTTCCAGAAGAGCGACGCGAGGACCTCGACCGCGGAGAGCGAGCCGCCCGAGTGCCCGGAGGCCGCCTCGGCGAGCATGACCATTATGTCCCGCCGGATCTTTCGACTTGTTTCTTCAAGCTCTTTCGTCTCGACCATACCGTCTCCTAACATTCGAGTGAGTTAGCAAAGAGCGTTTAACGAACTTAACGCCGATTATACGCAAAAACGCGGCCCGCCGCAAGTGAAAATATACACAGATTGGCCTTTAAACCTGACCGGCCGAAGATTCGGCCCGGCAGCGGCAGAGCCTAAAAAGCAAGCGCCGCTTCCCGGCACGATACCAGCTATTTTAAACGCCGTCGCCGCGGTGTGCAGGTACCGAGCGGTTCGTCTTCGCTTAGACCTACCTCCGCCGCCCACCCGACTCCGCCTCCTCCTCGAGCGCCGCGAACGCCGGCGGCGTGAACGTACGCGCGACGTCGCTCGGGCGCATCAAAGCGCTATACAAATAACCGCCGACGCCGCCTAAGCAAAAAGCCGGGCCTATGCCCGGCTTTCTTATACTCGCGTCCAAATTCCTAAGAAAATGAAAGCTACGCGTTCACCAGCCCCACGATCCAGAGCGAGTAGAAGACGCCTATCAGTACGCCCCAGAAGAGCGCCTTCTTGCCGATGAACCTGTTCTCCTTGCTTATCGCCCGAAATATGAAGCCGATGGTGGAGCCAACCCACCCGAGGAATCCTATCTCCACGACCGCGGCCCACACGTTGGACATAGCGTAACTCCCTTAGTTGCCTTCGCCCTCTAAGTTGAAGCCCCCGCCCGCGTGCGGCGCCGGGCGGGGGCCTGGCGGCTTAGCTAAGTCCGCTCAGCCGGCGCTACT
>CAZWAM010000019.1:0-7056 GCA_964631855.1 uncultured bacterium
GCTGGGAGGTGCGTTGGGCTCGAGCGTGGCCGTTCGCCGTTTCTTAAAGGTTTAAATCCCCCCTGAGATTTGGGGGATATGCGACGGCTGGAACCGCACGGCCGGTTTTTCGTATCTATAGTTATAATAAGGACGCTATGAAATACGCGAAGGAGAGATTACTTCTTATTCTCTTGGTTTTTTTGACCGCGGCAATTGCGGCCGCGGCCGAGAGTGGGTCGTGGTCCATCCGCGCGGCGCGGGCCGGTACGCCCCCCGTCGTCGACGGCGTGATGGAGGAGGTGTGGTTCCAGGTTGAGCCGGCGCGTCTCGAGAGGCAGTTCCGGCCGGCGCTGGGCGAAGCCGCGGCCGCCGATACCGAGGTGTACGTCCTCTACGACGACGACGCGTTATATTTCGGTTGGGTCTGCCGGGAGGACGACCCCGGGGGGCTCGTCGCTTGCGCCACCGTGCGCGATATGTTTATGAACAACGACGACTGCATCGACGTTATGCTCGACGCCAACAACGACCTCCAATCCGCGTACGATTTTATGGTAAACTGGCGCGGTGTGAAGTACGACGGGACCTTCGCTCAGGACAGCGAGGTGGGCGGCCCGGCCTGGAACGGCTACTGGGAGGCGGCTACCTCCGTGGGCGAGGACGCGTGGTATTGCGAGATGGCCGTCCCCTGGGCCACGCTCCGCTACGACCGCGACGCCGGCTCGATGGGCGTCCAATTCCTGCGGTTCCGCAAGCCCACGTACGAGGAGACGTTTTGGGCGAGCGACGGCGAACTCCTCAATCGCGTTTCGACTTTCGGCCGGCTCGAGGGGTTGGAGGACTTGCCGAGGCCGCGGCCTTTTAAGTTTACGCCCTACGCGACCGGGCGGGGGGAGGAGAGGTCCACGACGCCATACTATGGTTACGAGCCCACCGACCGGTGGGAGCTCGAGCCGCGCTACGGCCTGGATTTCGATTATCGGGCCGGCGCGGCCGTGAGCGTTATGGCTACTGTCCTCCCGGATTACGCCTATATCGAGGCGGACCCGGCGCAGATAACCCTCGAGCCGACCGAGATTTGGCTCGAGGAGAAGAGGCCTTTCTTCACCGAAGGCTTCGAGTTTTTCGACAATTATTTCTTGTACACGCGCCGGTTTACGGAGATCGCCGGGGGCGCCAAGGTTACGGGGCGGGCGGGACGTTTTAATTACGGCGCGTTGGATATAAGGCTTTTGAAAGACGACCCGCGGTTCCCGGGCGATAACTTCGCGCTCGCTCGCGCGTCGTTCGACGCGCCGGGCGGTTCCACGTTCGGCGTCACGGGTATGGGCCGCCGGGAGTCCGGGCCCGAAGTTCCGCCCGAGGCGAACTACTACGGCGAGGACCGCGCGCGCTACAACAACGTGGCCCGGGTCGACGGCCGCGTCGTTTTGCCGGCGCGCTTGGCCCTAAAAATGGAGGGTTATAAGTCGCAGACGGCCGGGGAGGGGGGTGACGGCTACGATTATTTCATAAATTTCGGCCGCCCGGGCGTCACGGACAATTGGGTGACCTGGTACTACGAGGTGAGCGAGGACTTCCGCGCCGATATGGGCTTCCTGCAGCCGGTAAGTTTAAATTCGCGCGGCGTCGGGTCCTACGGTTTGAGGGAGTTGCAGGTTAACCGTGGCGGCGTCCGTTCGCTCCGCGGCCAATTTTCGTACGAGCACGAGTGGAACCTCGCCGGCGAGACGAAATTTAATTATGTATCGCCTGCCCTCGTACTCGCCTTCGAAAACGATTTATTTTGCAGCGTCGAGTATCGGGGCGGCCGGGACGTAAGTTACGTGCCTTACGGGTATCCCGATTACCACTGCGACGTCGTCGAGTTCGGCGCGGGGCACTCGCCGGCGGCTTGGGGTAGCGCGCACGTCTCCTATTGGCGCGGCATGTGGTACGGCGATTACTATCATTATTACAAGGGAGAGTTTACTTTTATACCGACGGCGCCGCTCGTACTAAGCGCCGACGTCGACGTGGGCAACCCGCGCGCGGGGGACCGTTTCGTCGTGGGCAACTTGAAGGCCACGCACAACGTCACGGAAAACCTATTCTGGCGCGTTATCCTCCAGGGTAACTCGGCCGAGCGGACGAGTACGGCCAGCGTGTTGTGGGGCTGGGATTTCCGCCCGGGCAGCACGGCCTATTTGGCGTACGAACAACGGCGCGACTCGACGGGTCACTTCCTCCTCGCCGAACAGCTAGCCTTCTTGAAAGTGTCTTATATGATCTCTTTGTAGGGAACGTATCGTGCGCAAAGGGAAGCGGCCCGGCGGGCCGCTTTGTTGCTAGTCGCTTTTTAAGGGAGGTTCGGTGCGGAGGGGTAGAACGATCGTGAACGTCGAACCTACGCCTACTTTTGACGAGACGTCGATCCGGCCGCCGTGGGATTCGACCGCCCTTCCGGCTATGGTGAGGCCGAGGCCGGTGCCGCCCACGGCTCGGGTGCTCGAGCCGTCGACTTGGTAGAACGTCGAGAAGATGGACTCGAGTTGATCCTCGGGTATCCCCGGGCCGTCGTCGGCGACGGCCAGGGCCACGTTTCCTTCCTGGAGCGCGGTCGAGACGCGTACCCGGCCGCCGGGCGAGTTGAATTGGATCGCGTTCTTTATTAAATTTCCGAGGGCGCTTGCGAGGAGACTCGGGTCAACGTACGTAATAGGGATATTTTTTCCCGGCGTGAACTCGACCGCGACGCCATTTCTCTGTGCCATCTCCCGGTATTTACCGAGGGTTTCTTCGGCCAGCTCGTTGACGTCTACCGCTTTGAGCTTGAGCTCGAGCCGTCTCGATTCCAAGAGCGAGAAGTCAAGAATGTTGTCCACTAACCCGCGAAGCCTGCGGGCTTCTTTTTCTATGATGCGGACGAACTGGTAATAGGGGAAGGAGTCGGCTTTTTCGTCCGCGATTATGAGTTCGGCGCTCCCGATTATCGACGTGAGCGGCGTACGCAGTTCGTGGCTGACGTTGGCTATGAAATTTTCCTTGAGGAAGGCCAGCTCTTTGGCCTCGGTCACGTCCCGGAAAGTCGCGACGTACCCAACCCTCTCTCCCGCGGGGTCCGTGACGGCGTTTATCAAAACGCGGTAATACCCTGTTTTGCCGTCGGCGCCCGCGGCGTTTACCGCGAATTCGAATTCGGCCACGTCTTTTTCGGCGAGCAACGCGCTCGCTTTTTCGAAGGTCTCGTGCAAGGCGGGCGTCTCGATGACCGAGCGGACGTGGCGGTTGACTATGTCCTCGGCACGCCGCCCCAACATTTTCTCGGCCGCGGGATTGACCTCGACTACGCGGAGCCCCATGTCCGTAACTATGATAGCGTCGGCGATGCTTGTGAATATCGCGTCCAATTTACGCCGGTGGCCGTCCGCGGTCGATATCGAAGATAGCACGCGGTCGAAAAGGCGAGCGTTCTCGATTGAGCCCGCGACTTGTCTGGCGAAGAGGGTCAAAAGTTGAAGGTCCCGGTCCGCGAAGACGTCAACCCCCAGCCGCCCCAGCGTCATAACGCCTATGGTCTCGTCGCGCGATAATAGCGGCACGCACAGAAGCGCCTCCCGCTCCTCGAGGGATGCCCCCGGTACGTCCACGGCCCGCCGGTCCGAACGCGCGTCGTTGACGTATTCGCCGACGCCCGTCAACGCGACGTGGCCCGTAATGCCCTCCCCGAGTTTCAACCGGATTTTCATTACCTCCTCGGGGTGGGCGGTCAGGCTGACGATGGGCTCGAGGACTCCCGCCTCCCGGTCCAACAGGAATACGGTGCATTCGTCGGCGCCGATCAAGTCTTTTACCTTCTGGGCGATATTGTAGATTATCTCCTCGGTGTCGAGCGACGAGGAGAGCGTTTTCGACGTCTCCAATAAAGTTACGAGCTCCTCCATCCGGCTGGCGTTCTGTGCGAAGAGGCGGGCATTCTCGATGAAGACGGACAGTTGGTCGCAGATGGTTTGGAGAAGGTAAGTATCCTCGCTGTGGAAAGCGCGGTCTTTCCAGGAGAAAAGCGTCAGCCGCCCCAGGACTTGTTGTTTGGCGACCAGGGGTACGGAGACGTAGGACGGCGGCCCGCCCGCGGCCGCGGGGGGCAAACCGAGAGGGTCGACGTCTTTTCCGCTTTCCTTGACGACTATCTCCTCGGTCAAGAAGGGCGAGGCCAGGTGCTCTCCGATAGTTTCGAAGTTCTCCCAGACTTTTTTCTTTTGCTCGTCTAAGCCGGCGTCGGCGGTTAGGTTCAACGAGCGCTTTTTTTCATCGTAGAGATGAATCGCCCCGGCATCGAGGCCCGCGAAGGTGCGGATCTTTTCGAGCGCGCCGCTGAGCAACTCGTCGATGGGCGGAAGGCGGCTTGCGTCCGCGGCGATCGAGCTCAGTATGGAAAGGTACTCGGCCTGCCGTTTCACGTTTTCCAAGTGAAGCAAATTTTCTACCGCTATCGCGGCTTGGAAGGCTATACCCTCGAACAGCGCGAGGTCCGATTCCAAAACCGAGGGCCGCGCCTTTTCCCATATCGCGAAAAGCAAGCCGAGCAGTTGGTTCTTCTTGCGCAAGGGCGTGACGGCCAACGCGCGCGCGGGAAGGCCGACGAACAGGGCGCCCTTGAATTTCCCGGCCGCCGCGGCCGTGTCGGCTACGAAGACCGGTTTGCTGCTCGCGCCCGCTTCCTCGTAGATCGGGTGACTCGCTATGTCGAAATTCCCGGAACGCAAAAGGCGTTCCGTTTCCTCAGGCAAACCGACCGACGCTTTGAAGCGCGAGGGTTTGTCCTCGTCGTCGAGGAGGATTAACACCGACGCGTCGGCGTCCATCACCGTGCTCGTCTCCTCGACGAGGAATTCGAGCGATTTTTCGAGGTCCGGCGTTTGGCTTATGATGTGGCTTATGTGAAGAAGGATCTGGGCGTCGTGCGTGGCTTTTTGCTCTTTTGCGAGCAGATTTACGTTTTGAATCGCGACCGCGAGCTGGTCCGCGAAGGTGCGAAGGAGCGCTACGTCGTGACCCGTCAGTGCGTTTTTTGCGTTTTCTTGAACGTCGAGGACGCCGGCTACGCGGCCGCCGACTTTGATGGGAAGGGCGACCTCGGAGCGGGCCTCCCCCGCGATAGGGTCGGGAGCGTGGCGCGGGTCGTTGGTCGCGTCGTTGGAGAACGCGACCTCGCCCGTCTCCGCGGCCGAACCGATGAAGCCGCGGCCCAACGTTATCTTGGGCGGCTTTTTTAGGACCTTTTCGTAGGCGCCTTCGACGACGTCGGCGACGACCGTCCGCGGGTCGTAGGGGTCGACTAAGAAGACGGCTACGTTATAGTATTTGAAATGTTTCCTGATGGCGACGGACACGGTCCTGATTAGGCTCGGTAAGTCGCGCGCCGCGAGGATCTCTTTGCCCATTTCGCCGACGAGCGCGAGCTCGCTCGCCCGCTGGCGTTCTTCCGACAGGAGGGCGGCGTTTTCGAGCATTACGCCGATCTGGTCCGCGAGCGTCTCGAGCGCGAGGGCGTCGCTCTCTTCGAACGCGCCGAGGCGTCGGCTTCGAACGTCGATCACCGCGGCCACTTCGCCGCCGCTTATCACGGGGACGCACAGTTCGGATTTCGTATCCGCCGCCGCGGCCTTGGCCGCGACGAAACGGTCGTCTTTGGTTAAGTCGTTAATAAGTATCGCGCGTTTTCTTTGCGCCGCGGCGCCGATCAGGCCCTCGTCGAATCGTTGGCGGTGGCCGACGGGAAGTTGGTCCGCATAGCCGCCTACTATGGCTTCCAGGAATAACTCCCCCCGGCGCCGGTCGGTCGAGTATACGGCTACGTTATAATAGCTAAATTTATCCTTTGTGGCGGAGGCTATCTCTTTGTAGAGTTCGCGCGTGGAGGCCGTGAGGAGCGCCTTCTTACCGATCTCGTTAATCAGACTCAGTTGTAGGGCACGTTTTTTTTCGCGCTCCAGGCGGCGCGTATTTCCGACCGCGGCCGCCGTGCACGCCGCGAGCGCTTTCACGAAGGCCACGTCTTCCGGTTCGAAGGCGTTGCGCGCGTCGCTCCCGAGGCTGATTATGCCGAAGGTCTTCTCGCCGAGCGCGACGGGTATGGCGAGCAAGGAGCCGCCGCTCGTTTCGTCCGTCATTTGAGCGCTGCCCTCGGCCGAGATGTCGGGGACGTATATCGTTTGGCCGTCTTGCAAGGCTCGGTAGGCAAGGCTTTCCGTGAAAGTTTCGGCGACGAGCTGCGCCTCCTCGGGGGCGTAGCCGAACGTGGCCAGTTGCTTTACGGCGTCGCTCCTCTCGTCGTAAGAGTAGGCGGCGCCCTTATCGAACGGTACGCCTTTCCTGGCCTCTGCCAACAGTTGTTCCAGCGCCGTCTCCAGGTCTTGGGCCGACGACAGCTTGGGCGCGGCGTCGGTCACCAGGCGCAGCTGTTTGTTTTCCCATTTTAGGCGGTCGAGTTCCGCGGATAGGCTTTCCCGTTTGGCGATGGCGGCTAAGGCGGAGGTTATTGCCGCGGCGAAAGTTTGGCTTTCCGCCTCGTCTTCGGGGGAGAACCCGCCCGCGGAAGCGGCCTTGATCAGAACGGCGACGCCGCTTACGCTACCGTCGGTCTTTAAGGGGACGGCGAGTAGCGAAGCCCCGGCGTACCCCTCGAGGAGGGGAAGGCCCGCGAGGTCGCCCGCGCCCGCGGAGGGGAGGTTTAGGATGCGGCCGTTCCGCAGCGTTTTGGCGACGATATTTTCGTTGTCGAGGGGGAAGGAGAGTTGCCGGTACTTGCCCGACTTCTTAGTCGTCAAGGCTATTTCGATTTGGTCTTCTTCGTCGCGCGCGAATATCGCGCACGCCTCGGCGTCGAAGTGTTCGCTCAGGCCGTTCGTAACGAGCGGTAATAACTCGGCGCGCGAGGCCGCCTCGCGGATTCGCTTTTTTAATCTGTGGGCGCGACTTTTCCGGGAAAATTCCCGCGTCCCGTTATCTTCGCCGGCCATGGTTATCTTGTTTACTTACCCTGTTTTTATATATTTTAACCTTGCCGAAATAAATATCAAGACCTATTTTGAC
>CAZWAM010000019.1:7156-26514 GCA_964631855.1 uncultured bacterium
GGTCGGTGGGTGCCCGCGAAGTCCGGGAAAAGCGTCGAGAACCGGAACCCGGCCAATATGGACGACGTCGTCGGCGTTTTTCCGGCGTCGGCTGAGGAGGATTTGAACGAGGCCGCAGCCGCGGCCCGCGAGGCCTACGAGCGTTGGCGCAAAGTCCCGGCGCCGGTCCGCGCGCTCAAAGTCCAGCGGGCGGGCGAGCTTTTGCGCGAACGCAAGGAAGAGATATCGCGCCAGATGACGCGCGAGATGGGTAAAGTTATCGCGGAGACGCGCGGCGATACGCAGGAGGGAATAGACACCGCGTTCTATATGGCGGGCGAGGGGCGACGCCTCTTCGGCATAACGACGCCCGTAGAGTTGCCCGACAAATTCGGCATGGCGTTCCGGCGGCCCGTCGGCGTCGCGGGCCTGATTACGCCGTGGAACTTCCCGATGGCCATTCCCACGTGGAAGGTTTTCCCGGCGTTGGTCGCGGGCAACGCGGTCGTAATAAAACCCGCCACTTATACGCCGGCGACGGTTTGCGAGCTGGGTTTGATTTTGGAGGAGGCGGGCGTGCCCCCCGGCGTATTCAACGTCGTGTGCGGCCCCGGCTCGACGGTGGGCGAGGCGATGCTCGAGCACCCGGACGTCAACGTAATCTCGTTCACGGGCTCGAGCGAGGTAGGCCGGCGCATCAACGAGGTGGCGGGAAGGAAGCTCAAACGGGTATCGCTCGAGCTCGGCGGCAAGAACGCGCAGATCGTCCTCGCGGACGCGGACCTCGAGCTCGCCGTCGAGGGCGTCCTCTGGGGGGCGTACGGCACGACGGGCCAGCGCTGCACCGCGACGAGCCGCCTTATCCTCGAGGAGAAGATACACGATAAGTTCGTCAAGACGTTGCTCGATGCCGCGGCGGCGTTGAAGCTCGGCGACGGCCTCGACGAGTCGGTTCAAGTCGGGCCGCTGGTCAGCGCGACGCAGCGCGAGACGGTCCATTCCTACGTCGAGGTGGGCAAAGAGGAAGGCGCGGAGCTCGCTTTGGGCGGCGAGTTCTACGAGGAGGGGGAGTGCAAGAAGGGCTATTTCTACCGGCCTACCGTATTCCTCGGCGCCAAGCCGACGATGAGGATCGCGCGCGAGGAGATCTTCGGGCCCGTGCTGTCGGTATTCAAAGTCAAGGACGCCGACGAAGCGATGGAAGTCTTGAACGACTCCTCCTACGGCCTTTCCAGCTCGATCTACACGCGCGACGTCAACCTGGCGTTCAGGGCGATCGAGGACCTCGAGGCCGGCATCACGTACGTGAACGGGCCCACCATCGGCGCCGAGGTCCACCTGCCCTTCGGCGGCGTGAAGGATACGGGCAACGGCCACCGCGAGGGGTCTTTCACCGTCTTCGACGTGTTCACGGAGTGGAAGACCGTTTACGTAGACTACTCCGGCAAGCTGCAGCGTGCCCAACTGGACGTGGAGGAATAACGGGTCGCGGCTCGAGGCGCGAGGTTTCGCGAAGGGGCGGCCGGGACCGCCCCGTTGACTTAGGGGGCCGAAGGAGATGGACGTTTTTATTTTTTTAACCGACATAATGGCTAAGCCGTGGTACACTCACGCCGGCTCGCGTCTCGGCAAGGTCGTCGATTTCGCCGCCGACGGCAGCGAGACGTACCCGCGCGTCACGGATTTCGTTTGTCGGCGCGGCCGGCGGGACCGCGTGCGCGTACCGTGGGAGGCGGTAGCGCGATTGGAGAAGGACGGCGTTTACTTGCGCGAGCAAGAGAGCGGCCGGCTCGAGCCGTACGAGCGGCGCCCGGGCGAGATCCTCCTCGTCGCGGACATCCTGGACAAGCAAATCGTGGTCGTCAACGGCGTCGCGTTGCCCGGCGTCATATTCTGTATGCTCGTCCTGATAAACGACCGGCGGTTGATGGGGAATTACGTCAACGGCCCGGTTCGGAATATTATTTCCGGCGTGACCGCGGCGGTGTTGGCGGCTTTGTCTATCGCCATGATAGCGATTTCCGTTTTTTAAATGGTGACCCTACTTCAAAACCTCCCGGCGACGGTGGCGCGGAATTTTACCGCGGACCCGGCGCGGTGGCTTTTGAAAGCGCGCTCGCCGCTCGTGAAGTACCGTGCCGCGGTGGACCTGCTGGGGTGGCCGCGCGAGGGCGAGGCCGCGTCGTGGTGGGATAGGCGTTACGAAGACCACGACCTCGCCGCGCTTGCGGAAGCGCAGGCCGAGGACGGCCTTTGGTACGCGCCCGACCGATTCTTTCGCCGGCGGGGAAGCCTTTACGTGCCCCGCTATTTGGCCGCGGTTTGGCAGCTGCCGGTCCTCGCGGATTTCGGCCTTAATACGGCCGAGCCGTTGGTGGCCCGGGCGGCGGGAGCGATGCTTGCGCGGCGTACGGCGGACGGTTTCTTTGACTTGGGCCCGGGCGGGCCGTTCGTCCGGGGGAACGCGTACGTCGTGAGCTCGCTCGCCGCTCTCGGCGTAGACGAGGGGGAGCTGGCGCGGGCACGGGATTGGCTTCGCGCGCGTCGGCGGGCGGACGGCGGTTGGGCGGACCGATTTGAGCTCGGCGGCGAAGGGTCGCCGAGCACGGTGGCGACGACGGCTGAGGTCCTACGCGCGCTCAGCGGGGGCGAGGCCGCCGGCGACGACGCCCTCGAGGGGGGCAAACGTTGCCTTCTCGAAAATCTCTTTACGGATTACAACGGCCGGTTCCCGCGTTCCGCCCGGGCGTGGCGCCGGCTAAGCTGGCCACAGTACCGATACGACGCGCTGACGGTGGCGACCTCCCTCGTGGCCGCGGGGGCTTCGCGCGATGAGGTCGCGCCCCTCGCTGAGGCGGTACGCGCCCGCCAAACGCGCCGGGGCTTCTGGCGGCAGCAGGTACCTTTCGGCGAGCCGTGTTGGCTTGAGCCCGTGCGAGCGGGGCGGGCGTCGCGGTGGATAACGCATCGCGCGGCGTTATTGCTTCTTTGGTTCTGGGACCGGCCGCGGCGGGAAAGGGATTGCGATGATGACCGTTATTAATTATAATCGCCGCAAGTAGGTGATATGTATCCGATGATAGCGGCGGTTATAAAGTTGATGAGGCCCTTTCAGTGGACGAAGAACCTTATTCTCTTCGTAGCCGTCATCTTTGCCGGTCGCGCGCTGGTTCCGATAGACGCGTTGCACGCGACGTTGGGGTTCGTTATCTTCTGTTTTCTTTCGAGCAGCGTATACATTCTCAACGACGTGGTGGATGCGGAACAGGACCGCCGGCACCCCGACAAGAAAAACCGGCCCATAGCCTCGGGCAAAGTTTCGCCGCAGGCGGGCGTCTTATTGTTCGCCGTCTTCGCCGCGGCGTCGCTCGCGGCGTCTTTCCACACGCTGGGATGGAAGTTCGGCGTTTCCGCCCTGGTTTATTTCGCGCTCAACCTCGCTTACTCGTTCGGCGTCAAGAAGGTCGTCCTCGTCGATTGCGTGACGATCGCGCTGGGTTTCGTACTGCGCGCCGTCGCCGGCATCTACGCGATAATCGTCGAACCGGTCCAGATATCGGAGTGGCTGCTCATCTGCACCTTCTTCCTGGCGTTGTTTTTGGCTTTCTCGAAGCGGCGGGGGGAGATAACGGACCTGATGGAAAACGCCGCCGCCTATCGTCCGATCCTGGCTTCGTATTCGCCGAAATTGATCGACGAGATGATCGGCGTCGCGACCGCCTCGGCGGTTATGTCCTATTCGCTTTACACAATATGGCCCGGCACCGTTGCGAGGTTGGGCACGAGCAAGATGATATACACCATCCCGTTCGTCGTCTACGGGATATTCCGCTACCTCTACCTTATCTACAAGAAGGGGAAGGGCGCGCAACCGTCCGCCATTCTCATACGGGACAGGCCGCTTCAGGTAAATATATTGCTTTACGTGGCGGCCGTATTCATAATCCTTTACGTAATAAAGTAAGGGCGGCTTCTACCCGTCGTGAGGCTGAGCAGAAGAGCGAGGGTTTTTTTAGGATTGGGCGTCAGCCTGGCGTCCGCGGTTTTACTCGCCGCGGTCATAGACTGGCGCGAGTTCGGGGCGTCGCTGGCGCGCGTCAATTACTTGTACTTGATCCCGGCCGTCGCGTGCATCGTGGCGTCGTACTATTGCCGGGCGTTGCAGTGGCGGTACGTCCTCCGTGGGGTGCGTCGGTTACGGTCCTATCCCCTTTTTCGGATAACGATGATCGGCTACCTCGCGAACACGATCTTGCCCGCGCGATTGGGGGAGGTGGTCCGGTCGTACGTATTGGCCCGTAAGCAGAGCCTGTCCAAAGGCACGACCTTCGGTTCCGTGATCGTCACCCGCCTTTTGGACGGCGCCATCTTGTTTTTAATACTGGCGGGGTTTGCGATATTGATACCGGCGAAGATCGCGGGCGTCAAGGCGGGGGGTACGACCGGCTTCATAATATACGTCGCGCTCGTAAGCTTCTTCGTCTTATTTTACTTCAACCGCGGCGCGGCGACGTCGATTATTAAGTTTATTTTTGCGCCTTTCTCGAAGCGCGTCGCCGTCAAGATCGTTCGATCCTTGGATAAGTTTATCCACGGCTTCAGCTGCTTCCGTAGCCCGGCGGATTTGGTGAAGGCGTTCCTCTATTCGGGCGCGATTTGGTTGTTGGTCGCCTTGTCGTATTATTTCATAAACCTCGGCTTCAAATTTACGTCGCCGTTGCCGCTGTACGCGCCCCTCTTACTCGTCGCTATCGTGAGCCTCGCCATCTCAATACCGTCGTCGCCCGGCTTCATCGGGACGATGGAGCTCGGCGTCATCGCGGCGCTGCATATTATCGAACCGGCGTTGACGCGGAACGAGGCGTTGTCGTACGCTATAATCGTCCACGTGGTCCAGGTTCTGCCGTCCGCCTTAATCGGCCTTTTCTACCTCTGGACCGAACATTTGACCATAGCCGAGCTGGTTAAGGCGGAGGAAATGGGCGCGGAGACCGCGTGGTCGAGCAAGGGGGAAAGCGATGGGTAACGGCTTAGTAGAACGCCGGCGTTATCCGCGCGCGGCGATAGATTATCGGGGCGTTTTGGAAACGACCTCCGGGGATAAGGTGAACCTCCGTACGCGCAACATATCCGGCTCCGGTATTTACTTCGACGCCGATAAGAAGTTAACCGATTTTACGGAAGTATCGCTCACGGTGGCGCTGCCCCCTGCGGGGACGGCGAAAGCACTTTCCTTTCGCTGTAGAGGCGTTATCGTTCGCGTCGAGGCTAGCCGCGGTAAAAAGGAGTGGCCTTTTAGCGCCGCGGTCCACTTCACGGAAATCGACCAGCGTCATCGCGAGGCGGTATGCGCGTACGTGGACGCGGTATTGGCGGAGCGGAGAAAAGCTCGGCGGGAAGACGCACCGGGATAGGGGCGCATCGACGGCGTGGAAACCTACGCCTAAGCAGTCTTTTTTATGTGGCCTTCGGGTTTTCAGGGAGGTGATAATTAAACGTTTTCGGGAAAAGGGTTGGTAACCCCGGCACCGTAGGATTAACCGTGAAGGGGTTTTAACGGTACAAAAATTCGACGTAGCAGGAGGGATTTCCGTTTATGGCGGGGAAGAAAACCGAGAGGTTGTTTAAACTCGTGAATATTTTGCGGTCGGGCAAAGGCTTTTACGCCGCGGAACTGGCGGGGACGTTGGGCGTTTCCAAACGTACGATATACCGCGACGTCGTGGAGCTCTCCGGCCTGGTGCCGATCCACTACGACCGGGGTTACCGCCTTATGCCCGGCGCGTTCGTAGCCGACGCTGACTTCACGCGCGAAGAGTTGTTGGCTATTAGGCTTGGCGTCAAGAATAGGGCGTTGGCCGCGGCCTCGCCCTACGCCGCGGCGACGCAGGCGGCGTTAGTTAAAATCGATAGCCGCCTTTCTCGTCGGTTTCCCGGGGCCGAGGGCGCGACGGAGAAAATAACGGTCCACGTCAAGGCCCACCCGCTCGGGGAAGAGACGGTACGGATGCTGGGCGACTTAGAGGAAGCGGTGAGGTCGCGCCGGACCGTCGAGTTAGAATATTTTTCGTTAAGTCGAAACCAAACGACGAGGCGGGCCGTCGACCCGTACGGTTTGACTTTCCGGCGGCACAGTTGGTATTTGGTCGGTTTGTGTCACCGCCGCAAAAAGCCGCGGGTATTTAGAGCGGACCGCATTTCGGCGGTAAAGGTTACGCGCGAGAGATTCGAAGCGCCGCGCGATTTCTCCCTCGACGAGTTTTTTGCCGACGCGTGGGAGGTTTATACGTCCGCGGTCAAATCCCGCGTAAAATTGCTCTTCGACCCGAGGCTCGGGCCCGTCGTAAGGCCGGAACTCGAGGGCCGAGGTAAATTTTACGACGACGGTCAAAGGGCCGGCCTGGTATTCGAGGGCGAGGTCCCGGTTTCGGAGGAGTTTCGGCGGTGGCTTTTGACCTTCGGCGAAGAGGTCGAGGTATTGGAGCCCGCGTCTTTGCGCGGCGAGGTCGCGGCGACGTTGCGCGCTGCCGCGGCGCGTTACGGCCGGCGCGGACGGGGGAGCAAGAGGCGTAACGTAAAAAGGCGGGCTTCGTGAAGGGCGTGATAAAATACGGCGTTTGGGTCGCGGCCCTTTGCACGCTGTTCTCGCTTTCGTGCGGCCTCTCGCGGCGTTATCCCGACGGCTATGGTCGTCCCGGCGCGTACCGCGAGGTCGGCGAGGCCTCGTATTACGCCCGCGAGGCCCACGGTAAAACTACGGCCTCCGGCGAAACGTTCAATATGTACGCGCTCACCGCGGCCCACAGGACGCTGCCCTTCGGGACCAGGGTCCGCGTTACAAATCTGGCCAATAAGAAGAGCGTCGTCGTGCGCATCAACGACCGGGGCCCCTTTGCCGCGGGGCGTATAATTGACCTGTCGTACGGGGCGGCCAAGAAAATAAAAATGCTCGACGCCGGCGTCGCCGACGTCGAGGTCGTCGTGGTCGATTGATTTCAGCTCGCGGTCGCCAACGCCGTCGCCAACTCGGCCAGCTTTTCGAGCGAGGCGACGGCGATCCTTTCGTCCGTGGTGTGGGGGTTCTCCATGCCGCAACCGAGGACGATAGAAGGTATACCGCGCGCGTTGAGGACGTTGGCGTCGGAGCCGCCTCCCCCCGCGACGAACTTAGGCTCGAGCCCCGCGGCGCGCGCCGCTCGCCGGAACAACGCCACCGGCGGCGCGTCTTCGTCGAGGCGGTAGGAAACGTAGGCTTGGGTCCACGACATCTCTACGTCGCCGCCGAATTCGGCCGCGGCCTTTTTTATTTCTTCGGTTATACGGGCGACTTGGGCCGCGAGCTTTGAGGAGTCGTGCGAACGCACCTCGCCCTTGATTTCGGCCCGTTCGGCGACTATGTTCGTCGCGCGGCCGCCGGATATAAGGCCGACGTTCGCGGTGGTCTCGTGGTCTATCCGCCCGAGGCGCATAGCCGCGACGGCCGACGCGGCCATTTGGATGGCGTTTATTCCCTTTTCCGGCTCGATGCCCGCGTGGGCGGCGCGGCCGTGGAAGGTCGCCGTTACGAGTTCGGACCCGGGCGCGGCGACGACGGCGAAGCCCGGCGGCTCCGAGGCGTCGAATACGAAACCTATATTGCCGGCTACGGCGGCGTAGTCGGCGTGCTTCCCGCCCAGAAGGCCTATCTCTTCCGCGACGGTGAAGAGGAGCTCGAGCGGACGGCGGGCTCGCATTCGCGCCGCGGCCTCCGCGAGCTCGACCAAGACCGCCACCGCGGCGCGGTCGTCCGCCCCCAATATGGTATCTCCGCCGCCCGTTACGTACCCACCTTTGACTTTCGGCCTTACGCCGGCGCACGGTTCGACCGTATCCATATGCGCTGCGAAGAGGAGCGGCTCGCCTTCGCCGTCGATTTTGACGAGCAGGTTCCCGGCGTCGCCGTCTATGGCGTTGCCCGCGCCGTCTTCCCAAACCGGCCAAAGACCTTCGAGCCGGCCTAAAATATAATCGGCTACGTCGCGCTCGCGTTTACCGGGACCGCAGATGGCCGCGAGCTCTTTGAAGGTCCGAAGGAGCTTACGTCGGGTTATCTTAGCCTTCATTTTTCGTTCAGTCGCCGTCCCAGGCCGCGACCACCCCCGGGCCGCTGAAACCGCTGAGTGTATTTACCAGTTGGCCGTTCCGGTCGTAAATACGAACGTTTCCCGCGCCCATTTCCGCCACGTAAATCCGGCCCGCTTCTTCGTCGGCGAAGACGTCTTCCGGCTTAGCGAGGTTGCGAACGACGAAGGTGGCCACGGCCGCGTAATCCTTGTGCGTGCCCGTCACGTTGCGGCGTAACGCTACCAATAGCCCCTTTTCGGCGTCCACGACGTAGGCCGCTCCCGCCGGTTCGTCCACGGCGAGGGCTACCGGCTTGCCAAAGCCTTCCACGGAGGCCAGTTCGGCGGCTTGCGGCGATAGCCTTACGACGCGGCCTTCCTGGCGGCTGCACGCCCAACCTTTGCCGTCGGCGTCCGCCGCCACCGCCCAGGGGTTTTCCATCCCCGTGAAACGTCCTACCTCTACCGCCGCCACCGGCACGTCGCCCGAGGCCGTCCCCGCGATCTTCACGACGGCGTCGTTAACTTCGTCCGCCACCCATACGTCGCCCGCGGCCGGGTCCGCGGAGACGCCGCGCGGATATCTGAAGCCGGTAACTCTTGCCAAGACGCCGCCTTCCGCGTCGAGGCGCAAAACGCGGTGGTTTCCGCGGTCCGAAACCCAACATTCGCCGGACGACTGCGATACCGAGAGCGCGACCGGGTTCCGTACGAGAAAACCGCTTTCCCGCCCCGGCGTGGCATAGAGCGGGTTGCCGCCCGCGCTGAACTTGCGGATGCGGTTCGTGTAGAAATCGCAGACCCACGCCGCGCCGTCATCTTCGTAGATGTCTATTGAGTTCGGCTTGTTGAACATGCCGAACCCGCCGACGAGTTTGAGCAGATTTCCCCTTTCGTCGAAGATGACGACATCGCTGTCCGGCTGGTCCGCAACCCAGATTCTCGTCCCCGTAATCTGAGGGCCGTCGCCTTCGGTATCGGGGCCGCAGGCCGTTAGGGTGCAGCTCGCGGCCGCAAGTGCCGCAACATATATCGATTTCGTAAAAGGCATATTTCTTCCACCTCTTTGCGCCCTTCGGCTCGCCGTGATTTTTTCGAGGGGTGCTCGAATCACGACCTATTTTGATTAAATATTATACCTGCGCGGTTTTTACGATGCCGCCGCCGACGCGTCCGGGCGAGGCCCCGGTTTCACGGATGCGAAGACGAAGGCCGCGGCGACCTCGAGTACCGCGAGAGAAGCGACCGCAAGGCGATATTTTCCTACGGGCCAGGCGCCGGCGGCGTACACGATAACGCCCCACAGCAGCGGCCCGACGACCGCCGCTACCCGGCTCGAGAGCGAGTACAGGCCGAAGAACTCACCCTGCTCGTGCTCGCCGACGAGGCTCGCGAGGAAAGGCCGGGCCGCGGTCCAGGTGAAGCCCAAGCCCACGCCGACGAGCGAGCCGCCGATCCAGAAAAGGACCGGGTGGTTTGCCGCGGCAATAAAGACGAACGTCGCCGCCCACCCCGCCGCGGTAGCGATCGTCGTCTTGCGCGGGCCCCAGCGGTCCGTTACGAATCCCGCCACCGCGGCCCCCGCCACGCCGAACGTCGTCGCGACGATGAATAGCGGAATCTTGGCCTCGTCGGGCATCCCGAACACTACGTTAGCATAGACCGCCATAAAGATTATCGCCGTCGCGACCGGGTCCTGCAAGAGTACGTTTCCCACCAAGAACTTGAAGACGTCCGGTCGGCGCCGCGCGCGCTTGAACGTTTGGACGACTTTGTTCAGCCCCCACCGCGCGGACCGGCGTTCCGCGCCGAGGGCGGATTCTCTTACCCAAATGAAAGTAGGTACCGAGAAGACGAGAAAGATAAGGCCCGTCGGTATAAAAGCCGACGGCCGCCCTTTGGCGAAGCCGGGGACCCATCCCTGGACGAAAGGCCATACGAGGAGAAGGCCGGCGATGGCGCCGACGTATCCCAGCGCGGTCCCCAGGCCGGAGACGCGGCCGGTTTGCCTGGGGGGAGCGACGGTGCGGAGGAGCGCGTTGTAAAAAGTTTGCCCGCCGATGTAGAAATAATTGGCTAAGGCGAAAGCGGCCAGCGCCAAAATGCCTTTCCACATAATCGGGGCCGAGACACTCGCGACGTTGCCGATGGTTACGGTGAAAGCGACGCAACCCACGGTGTATACCAACAGGCAACGGAGGCGGTTCTTGCGGGCGTCCGCCATCGCGCCGAAGGCCGGCATCGTTAGGCCTACGGCTATCATCGAGACGGAATAGGCGATGCTGTAGGAGATGTCCTCGAAGCCGAGGTCCACTATTATCCACTGGGCGAAGTACATCGTGATGACGTTCATGGAGAATACCGTGTTGGCGAAGTCGTACGTCGCCCAGGCCCACGCCCGGCGCGGGAGCGTGAGGTAAAACGCGTCGGCTATACGGCGCCAATTCATGTCGTTTGCGCGTCCCTCAGTAGTTAATCGCGGTGGACGATGACGCCCCCTACGACCGTGGCCCACGCGCGCGTCGGCCCCCAGTCGTAGAACAACTCGTTTATGTCGCCGACGTCGAAGACGGCGGCGTCCGCGGCCTTGCCCGGCTCGAGCGAACCTACGCGGTCCGCGCGCCCCAGCGAGTAGGCCGCGTTAACGGTGACGGCGTGCAGTATCTCCGCCGGCGTCATCTTGAGGTAGGAGGCGGCCGGCGTCAGGATCGCGCGGACCGACGCGGCGTGGCAGGAGCCGGGGTTATGGTCGCTCGCGACGGCGACGAGGGCGCCCGCGTCGATCAAAGCCCGCGCCGGCGCGAAGCGGCTCGAGCCGAGGAAGATGGTCGTACCTGGGAGCAAAACCGCGACCGTATCGGAGCTCGCCAGCGTTTTTATCCCGGCGTCGGTCACGGCGGCGAGGTGGTCGACGGAGGCCGCGCCCAGCTCCACCGCCAGTTCCGTGCCGCCCAACGCCTCGAATTCGTCGGCGTGGAGCCGCAGTTTAAGGCCGGCGTCGCGTGCCGGGGCGAGTACGGCGCGCGTTTCCGCCAGGTCGAAGGCGCCGCGGTCGCAGAAGACGTCGGCGTACTCGGCGAGGCCCGCCGCGGCCACCGCCGGAATCATTTCCTCCGTTAAAAGCGCGACGAAGTCTCCCCGCCGGTCCGCATAATCCGGCGGTATCGCGTGGGCACCGAGGAAAGTGGGCACGACCGTGAGGGGAAGCTCGTCGGATAGCCGCGCGGCCGCGCGCAACATTTTGAGCTCATCTTGGGTCGTTAGGCCGTAGCCGCTTTTCACTTCGGCCGTGGTCGTCCCGTGGCTCAGAAGGACCTCGGCGCGGCCGCGGGCCGAGGCGACGAGTTCGTCCTCGCTCGCGGCGCGCGTGTGTCGGACCGTCGCGTGTATGCCCCCGCCCGCTTCGAATATTTCCATATAGGACGCGCCGCCGAGGCGCATCTCGTATTCGTCGGCGCGCGAGCCGCCGTATATCAAGTGGGTGTGGCAATCCACGAAGCCGGGCGTCACGAGGCGGCCGCCGCAATCGAGCGTCTCGCAGTCGGCGCCGGCGCGTTTTTCCAAGTCCGCGCGCGGCCCAACGGCGGCGATGACGCCGTCGCGCGCGAGTATGGCGTCGCCTCGAGCTAAGGTCTTTTCGGCGAGCGCGGCGCCGCGGCGAGGGCCCCCCGCGGCGGTGAATATTTGGCCGGCGTTGTATATCAGCGTTCCGCCCATAGCTAAAATTCGGGGACGCCCTCTTTTAAGATGAAGACGCCGCCGTCGGTCACCAGCGTCGGCGATAGGATGACGCCGTCCACGTGGACCGCGACGTCGTTGGACCCGCCGAAGCCGACGTTGTTCCCCAACGCGAGATGAACCGTGCCGGCGATTTTTTCGTCTTCGAGAACGGTGCCGGTGAGCTTTGCGGTGGGGTGGGTGCCGATCCCGATTTCGGCGAGCGTCTTGCCCCCGGCGCCGAAGGGTTCAATTAACGCGATGAGGGTTTCGGCCTCCTTGTCTCCCTCTATCGAAGTCGCGACGCCATCTTCGAACGTGATTTTGATGGGTTCGGCGAGGAGGCCCACGCCGCCGAACGAGCCGTCGAACGCCGCGACGCCGGTACTCCCCTCCAACACGGGCCCGGCGCAGACTTCCCCCGCGGGCAGGTTGCCGAAGTTGCCCGCGTCGTGATAGACGCCCGTGTCGGTAAAATATTCGACGCCGGTCACGTTTATCGTCAGGTCCGTTCCCGCGGGGGAGGTTAACCTTAAATTACTTACGCCTTTGAGCGCGTCGGCGAGCTTCCGGCCCCGGGCGGCGACTTCGCGGTAATCCACGGCCATCGTCCGGACCATCATATCCTCGGTTATCCCCGGCATGGAGGCGCAGCGGGCGCCGGCCTCGCTCGCGGCTTTGCGGGCCCGCGTGTGCGAGAGCGATGCTTTCGTAGGCAGGAGCAGGACCTCGCTTTCGCGCATAAGGGCCGCGACCGGCGCGGGCGGTTCCTCGCCGCTAAGTCGTCGCGGCCTAATTATCGCCAGGACCGGCTCGGCCCCCAACTCTCCGGCTTCGCGGGCGAGGGCTTCGCCGACTGCACGCGTGGCGTCGTCCGTAACGACGGTAACGGCTTCGCCCGCGCGCACGCCCACACAATCTACGAGCGTCCGGCGGGCGGCATCCTTCAGCTCCTCAAACGACATAGGCTTCCTCATAGGTTCTACGCGCGGTCCGAGTTGCGCGACCTCGTCGTCGGGTCGGCGGAGGTTTAGATTTACCCAAGGTAAGCGTCGGGTACGCGTGGCTCGCCGTCGACCCGAAAGTAATCGAACCGCGCGCGGCCGCTCTTCCCGAGTGCCGATAAGGCCCCCTGTTAGGGAGGCCCCGGCGGCACATCTTGAGTCATGTGGTATACGCGCGCCGACGTTCTATTAGCCGAACTCTATGTAGAATTCGGTGAGGTTGCGGACTAAGCCGTCGAGGGCGGCTTGTTGGCCTTCGTAAAGCGTCGCCTCCGCGAATTCGTCTACGCCGCTGTAAACTTTATCTTTGATGTCGTCGAATTCGTTTTCGCGGCCGGCGGCGGAAGGCGGCATCGCCGAGCCGAAGAAGTTCTTCTGGGCTTCGCGCATTTCGTTCATAATGTGTTTCACGTCGTTGTAACGTTTCTCGTTGAGCGCGAGGTCCTCATCTTTGACGAGTACGAGCAGCCGGACCGCTTCGTCGCCGGCGGTGTTGACGTTATTCTTTTCGCGGAGCGCTAAGATCAATTTTTGTGCTTCTAAGATGCTAGCCTCCGCGTCGTCGAGCCGGTCCGCCTCGACTTGGCTTTTGATGTCGCCCATTATTTTCGTTAAGGCCGAGATGCGGTTTTCCCAGTCGTTGTCGCCCTCGAACGCTTTGGGCGGTTCTTCGGGCCAGGCGCGTTTAACTTCGGCGAAGGCCGCTTCGGCCTGGCCCGCGGTTTCGGCGGCTTTCACTTTATCGGGGGTGAGGGAGATGAAGCGGATCGCCTCCCGGAAGTTGGCGCAGCCTTCGTCGAATTTGCCGACGTCGCCCTCGGCGCCGGCCTCGCCGGCCCCGGGACCTTCCGCTTTCTTTTTCGCGCAGCCCAAGCCTAACGCCAATAGCGTTATAAGCCCTATACAAAACCACGGTCTCATCATTTTTATCCTCCTAGAAAACTCTTGACAAAAATTAAGAAGTACGCCTGGTTCGCGGTGAATTTAACACCTCGCCCCGAGGCTGTCAAGGAAATCGTATATGCGGCCCCCGGCCTCGCCGGGGGTAATTCCGACGAGGCAGCGGCGGTGGTTGCACGCGGGGAAGTACCCGTCACGGTAACAAGGGCGGCAGTCGATCTCGTAAGATAGGATAAGCGACGGCGTACGCCAGGGGCCGTTCCGGGCCGGGTCGGTGGGGCCGAAGAACGCTATCGTCGGCGTGCCCGCCGCCGCGGCGACGTGCATGGGCGCCGAGTCGTTGCCGACGAAGGCGGTCGCGCTTTTGAGGAGCAGGTATAGCGCCGGCAGCGACGTCTTTCCGGTGGCGTCGGGAACGCCGGTGGCCGCGGCTACGCCGGCGCTTAGCTCAACGTCCGAGCGCCCGCCCACCAGCGTTATTTTGAAATCGGATTTCAAAACGTTGACGAGCTCGACGTAATAAGCCGCGGGCCAACGTTTGGCCTCCATCCGCGTCTTCGGGTTTACGCCGCCCCCGGGGGCGACGACGAGCAGGGGGCGGCCGCGGAAGGCCGGTTCGGCCAGGAAGTGCTCGGCCTCTTTCTTCGGCTCTTCGCCCGGCACGACTACCATAGGGCCGGGCGGGCCCGGCGCCCCGCACGCCCGGGCGAGGTCGAAGTATTCCTCCACCTGGTGCCGGCGCGGAACGCGCGGGACCTTAACGGTGTGGGCGAAGCCGTCGCCGTCGCGGTCGACGCCGACGCGGTGGGGGATGCGCGTTAAGGCCGAGAAGAGCGTAAACTCCCAGGCGAGGTGGAACGTTACGACGAGGTCGAAGCCCTCTTTCGCTATGCGGCGCCGGAGCCGTTTGATTCTACCCAAACGCCTTTTAACGAAGATTTGTTCGGGCACGGTCCAGACGCGGTCGAAGAAGGGCGCCGCGCTCGTAAGGGGCGCGGCCGCGACGCCGGTGAGCGTAGTGATGTGCGCCGCGGGAAAAAGGTTGCGGATCGCGGCGAAGGCGGGCGTGGCCATTAGGTATTCGCCGATGGCCCATAATTTTATAATTAAAATTTTCCGTATTTCTCCGGGCGGCGGGAGAGGGGCTTCGCGCGGGCGGAGTACCGCTTTGCCGGCGGCGAGCGCGGCGGCACGAAGAGCTTTTTTGAAAGAGTTCCGTCTCACGTTCGAAATTTTTACGGGGGCGCGTGTTGCCGGTTCGGTTTAAAAATTTATTATATTCGCGGCGCGGGCCGCGGGAGCGTAAGCGCCGAGCTCCTGGGCCCGGGCGCGTATTCCCGGCAAGATTTCACTCCGCGCCCTTGTATCGCCAAAGGGTTACGCCGCCTCGGCTAGCTACTTTTTCGTAATATCGTGCCAACGTCGGTTTGAGGGCGTCGGGGGTATCCAGGCCGTCCAACGCGAACTCGGCGTCGCCGCGGCTTAGGACTCGGGCCGTTTCGCCGTACGTCATTAGGTGGTAGCGGCGCCGTTCCGCGGCGGTGTACGTAGCGCCTATGCGGTGGGTGAAGTAGCCGAGCTCCCAGCCGGGGATGACCTTGCGCCGGCCCAGCGCCGCGTACCCGGGCCAGGCGGTGTAGATTTCGTCTTCCGGCGCCGTATACTCGTCCAGTAGGCGGGCCGCGGCATAAACCTCCGCCGGCCCGACGAGCTCTTTGTGCGCGCGGTCGAAGGCGACTTTGGCCGCGGGTCGCCCCAAACCTAAGACGACGGCCGCGCCGACTACGGCTAAGGCGACGCCCTTTTTCCTGCGCCATAGCAGGGCGGCGCCCACGCCCGCCGCGGGTGCGAATGCGGCGACGGCCGGGACGAAGTACTGGAGCTGGGTGGTCCCGGGCGCAAGGTTCGCAAGTATTATCAGAACGCCGGCCGCGAAGGGGAACGCCAATATCTTGCCGCCGTCGGTTCGAAGGGCGAGGAAAGCCGTCGCGAGCAATATCGCCGGGTCCGGGGGCCAAAGCAGGCTGAGTGCCGAAGCTAAGCGGTCGGCCGGTTGTTCTAGTATTAACGACCTATGTATTCCCCACACGTTGAACGCGAACGCGTCGCCCGCGACGGCGCGGAAATAGAGGACGAGCGGCGCGAGGGCCAAGAAGCCGAGGCACATGACCGTTACCAGCGTAGCTCGGCGCCACGGCCGCGACGAGAAGCCGAGCCAAATGCCTAACGCCGCGGCGACGAGGGCGACTACGAGCGTCAACCGCGCCAACGTGGCCGCGCCCAGTAGCAGGCCGACGACGGCGACGCGCGACAAGCTCATTCTATCGCCGTGCCCGGGCCATAGCCAGACGGCGGTGGCGACGGCGAGCGCCGCGACCGCCGGCGCGTATGCTTTGACGGGTACGAGCCACGTCAACGTCAGCGAGGACGAGGCGAAAAATGCCACGGCGAAGAACGACGCCAAGCGGTCGAAGCGCCGCGCCACGGCGACGCCGAGGGCCGCGGCCGAGACGGCGAACAAGGCCACGTTCAACGCGCGCAGCCCGTATAACGACGGCCCGAAGACCTTCGCCGCTACTGCGTAGTAGAGCGGCGCGAGCGGCAAGTGGGGCAGCGCGAAGTCGCGGTAGGGGAGCTCGCCCTGCGCGAAGCGCCAAGACGTGTAGAGCCAGAAGCCCTCGTCGCGGTCGACGGGGCGGCACCAGACTTGCGCCGCGGCGAGCGCGAACAGGCAGCCCAAAAAGGCCACCGCGGCTATCCTTTGCGCTCTCAAGTTGTTAACTCCACTTTACGGGCATAATAATATAGCGCGTTGGACCGGTCAAGCGCGGCGGCGCGGAGCCGCGAAATCGTTTGCGCCGTCGGCCTTCATTTGGTATATTTTCGAGGCTCCAGGATGCAGCAATGTTGGAGAAGTTTTTTCATATCAGGGAACGCGACTCGACGGTTCGGCGCGAGGTCTTGGGCGGCGTCGTCACGTTTATGACGATGTCGTACATTATTTTCGTCAACCCGGCTATTTTGAGTACCGCGGGGTTGGATTTCGGCGGCGTGCTCGTCGCTACCTGCGTCGCCGCGGCCACCGGGACCCTTATAATGGGCCTCTTGGCGAATTACCCCATCGCCCAGGCGCCGGGGATGGGGCTCAACGCGTACTTCGCCTATACCGTCGTCCTTACGATGAGCGTGCCGTGGCAGACGGCGCTCGGCGCGGTCTTCATCTCCGGCCTAATATTCACCGCACTAACGTTATTGCGAATTCGGTCGTTGATCGTCGACGCGCTGCCGCCCTCGGTGCGGAAGGCCATCGCCGCGGGCATCGGCCTTTTCATCGCTTTTATCGGCCTCGAGAAAGCCGGCTTCATCACGTTGAACCAGGCTACGTTCGTCACGCTGGGCGATTTGACGCACCCGGCCGCTTTGCTCGCCGTCTTCGGCCTCGTCGCGACCGCTATCATGTTGGTCTTGAGGTGGCGGGGCGCGCTGCTCTACGGGATGCTGCTGACCGCGGCCGCGGCCCTCGTCTTCGGGCAGGTGCGGTATACGGGTATAATTCAGGTGCCCGAGAGCGTAGCGCCCGTCTTCGCGGGCCCGCTGAGGCACCTGGTCGAAGTTGGGCCGCTTCCCCGGGCGACGCTGTTTTTGAAGATGGACCTGGGGGCCGCGCTGAAGTTGGGCCTTTTAAACGTTATCTTCGTCTTCCTCTTTATAGACATGTTCGACACGTTGGGGACGTTCCTGGGCGTGGCCGAGCAGGGCAAGTTCCTGGACGAGAAGGGCAATATGCCGCGTATCAACCGCGCGCTCGTGTCGGACGGCGTCGCGACTTCCGTAGGGGCGGCGTTCGGCACGTCGACGACGACCTCTTACATCGAGTCCGCGGCGGGCATCGCGGCGGGCGCTCGTACGGGCCTCGCGAATATAGTTACCGCGGCCCTCTTTCTAGTCGCGCCGCTCTTTTTGCCGCTCGCGAAGATGGTCGGCGGCGGCATTATGGTTACGCAGGGCGCGCCGCTCGAGGGCTTGCTCGGGGGTGCGACGGTGCGCGGCTTCTTCGAGATGACGCGCTTCCTTCAACCCATAACCGCGCCCGCGCTTATCATCGTCGGTTCGTTCATGCTTACGGGCCTCAAAGACATACGGTGGGGCGAGCCGGTTGAATCTATTCCCGCTTTTTTAACTTTAATCGCAATCCCCTTTACCTTCTCGATAGCGAACGGCATCACGTTGGGTTTCATCTCCTATCCGATAGTAATGGTCTTCGCGGGCCGGTGGCGCGAGGTAAGTCCGCTCGCGTACGTCCTGGCGGCGCTGTTCGTGGCCCGGCTGATATTCCTGGCGGCTTAGCTTAGAGGATTGGTTTGGATACGAACGCCGAACGATCACTACCTCGCGAAAGTTTTTACGTCGCCGCGGCCGTCGCGTTGGCGGCCTTCGTTATATACGCCAAGACGTTGTGCGGCGACATCTTTTGGCAGGATTCCGGCCTGTTCAACCGGTCCGTCGGCCTTTTGGGCAGCGGCGTGCCGCCGGGGTTCCCCGGGTGGCATCTGGCCTGTTACCTCTTCGCGACGTTACCGGGCATAAACCCCATCGTCGGGATGAACCTCTTTTCCGCGGTCGCGGGAGCGGCTACGGCTTTTTTTATAGTCCTCCTGGTTTACGAGGTCGGGGCGCGACGGGTGGCGGCCTCGGTCGGCGGCGCCGTCGCGGGCCTTGCGTATTCGGTTGCTCCCACGGTCTGGATTCAGTCCACGACGTGCGAAGTTTACACGACGAACATGGCGCTCACCGCGGCGACGATACTCGCGCTCTTCGTATGGCGGCGGCGCGCGGACGTTCGTTGGTTCTACGCCGCGGCTTTCACGTACGGCCTGGCGTGCACCAACCACCCTCAGCAAGCGGTTTTACTAATCCCGTACGCGGTTTTCGTTTTATGGTACCGGCGGAAGGCCGGCCTCGGCGGCCGCGCGCTCTTTTTGGCGGCGGCGTTGTGGTTGGGGGCGATGTCGATATACTTGTATCTGCCGCTCCGTTCCGCGACCGGCGTCGTCCAAAATTGGGGCAAGCCGCGCACGCTATACGGCCTGTATTTTCACCTTACGTGCAAAGAGTTCCAACACCAGATGTTCAGCGCGCCCTGGGCCGTGGTCTTATGGCGCGCGAAGACCGCGGCCTGGCTCTATCTGGATCAGTTCGGCTGGTTGGGAATGGCGGCCGCGGCGGCCGGGGCCGTCCGCCTCGCCTGGCGGCGGCGCCGCGATTTCATTTACTTCGTCGCGATGGCGTTCTTTACGCTCATACTCACGGTTAACTACCCGTCGTTCGGTTTCCGCGCGTGGTACTTCCCGTTTTACATGTTGACCGCGATATGCATCGGCGTCGCGGTGGTTTGGGTAGGAGGGGCGTTGGCGAAATGGCGCCGGGCGGCCTCGTACGTATTTTTGGCGTTGGCCGCGGCCGCCGCACTCGTGCCGGTGCTGACGCGGTTCTACCAGGCCGACCGTACGTACTATCCTTACGTCCGCGATTTTTCGGCGAATTACCTGCGACCCGTGGGGTACGGCGATTTCCTTTTCCTGGGGGAGGAGAACTCGGCGGCGACGACGGGGATACAGGCGATGACGACATTGGAGTACGCCCGGGCCGACGTCTT